>JALWAP010000076.1 GCA_027016315.1 Anaerolineae bacterium
AGGTAAGACCGTCCCGTCCGCCAGGGCGGTCAGACGTGAGGAGGGCAAAAGATGACCTGTGCGTATGCCGTACTCAAGGGGCTGAGCCTCGGCCTGGCGGTGGGTCTGGCTATGTTTGCCTTCATCGCGGGGTTTGGCTCTCAACGTCCGGCAAAGATTGCAGGGTTTCACAACCGGCGGATGAGGAACGTGGGTTTGGGTGTAGCATGGGCGGCCTTTTGGATAGGCGTTTTCGGGGTAATTTTAGGTCCGGGCCCCTGCGTGACGTTTACGGAGCCAGTGCCCACGACTGTTATTGTGGCGTGGATAATCGTGCCCACTATACTCATAGGGGTCTGGGCGCTTTATTGGAACATCCCCTTCTTCCGGCGGAAGACGGGGATCAAAGTGGTGGATGAGACGGTGGAGCGATACCGCAAGCCCGGAGAGAAGGCATATGTGGGCCACCCCCGAGTGGTGGACTTGGACGGAACGCGATATGTGCCCGTGATGTATCGCTATGGCCCGGAAGGGGAGGTGGCTGCCATCCTGGCCGTGCGGGAGAACACCGGGGAAGTGGTGAAAGACCCGGCGTTGATGGAGCGGCTGGGGCGTTGCATCCGGGTGGGCGACGAGATGGCGGGATGGCCGGCGCTGTATCAGCGGTTGCAGTCCTACAAAAGCGCCCAAAAGGCCCTGCAGGGATGGCCCCAGGCGTTGAAGCAGGTGCGCGAGGTGGCCAAGCGGCTGGAGGGCACGCCCTACGAAGAGGACATGAAAGCCTTGGTGGAGGTGTGGGAATTCAGCGAGGAATACACCCGTCGTCTGAAAGCGATGATGGAAGTGGCAAGTGAGTGGGCCGCGGCGCATGGGTGGGAGCACATGAAGGAAGTACGCTGCGAGGATTTGGAGCCACTGGATGAGCGGCTGCGAGGGCCGTTCTTGTATGCCCGAGACCACCTGCCGTTGTTGAAACGGGGGTGGGCGGCCCGGGAGCGGCTGCTGAAGGCCTGGACCTCCCAGGCCCTGCCCCTGAAGGAGGGGAAGGAGAAGAAAGCGTTTTGGGAGGCCTTGCAATATATGGACATGGCCAAGAGCACAACCATGGATCTGTTTGAGAAGAAGTGGCCGAAGGGCCAGCCCCTACGGCGGTTCGTCTGGACGGAGGAGCAGCGGCGGCAATGGGAGGAGCGGCTGGCGTGGGGGGCGCGGCGGCGGCCAGAAGAGGTGCGGGCGCAGGTGCGTCGGCGAAGACCGGTGCGTTTTCTGGCGTGGACGGCAGCAGTGGTCGGCGGGGGCGTAGCGCTACTGAGTTTGCTGGCCGGCCCGTGGTGGGGCGGCGTATTGGCGGGCGGGGCGTTGGCGTTGCTGGGATGGCATTTCCACGAGTGGGAACCCAAGGAGCGGTCAGAAAACGCAAGACACGCAGATAAAGGTGAATGAACATCGTTTCACCCGCATCAATCGGCCATCGCCGCTTCCTCTGCGGCCTGCGGAAGAAGAGATGGGTGAAGGCAAAAGCCGTGATCTTTTACTGAGGTAAGGAAAAACGCACCGAAAGCCTCCAACAATGAACTGGCCTTTCCGGAAATTCCTGTTGGCAGTTTTATCTCTCCAAGCGGTGTTCACGTTTTTCGTGTGGCTCTAAAAACAGAAAGGACGGAGCGATGAACGCGAAGTGGCTCAAGACGGTATTCTGGCTTGTCCTGTGGGTTGTAGGGCTTTCTGGTATCAGCAAAGGTGACTTTCAAGGCATTGATGATGTCACTCAAGGCTTACCCCCTGATGCATCGGCCGCTCTGGAAGGAGTACTCCAAAGGCTGTCCAGGCGCGCCGGGTATCCCATGAGCCTTCAGCAGTTGTTGCAGCAATGGCGGAACTTTGTGGTTCGGGTTGAGCAAGGTTATGCGGACTCCATTTACGAATACATGAACGAGTTGTCCGTCAGAGACCTTTTGGAGGAGATTTTGCGGAGCGTTCCTCATGGACTACAGAAGGCGCTGGCGCAATGGATAACGCCGTGGGACAAGCGCTTCGCCGAGGCCACGCGGGAGATCGGGCGAGCCATGCTCCCCGCTGTTGAGCAGGAAGCGCCCCTCTGGTGGTGGTTCCGCATACCGAAAAACCCCGGTGAGGAACTGGAAGAGGATCTGCGCTCTGAGGGACTTCTGGAAGGATAGCCTGTGCTTGTCCCCCCACAGCGAAAAACCGCCGCACGGGTTATCCGAAGAGGCCTTTTCGTGCCACAATGCGCTCCCATTTCCCTGACATTAAAACAACACCGATATTGCCAATTCTCCTATGCCGGAAAGTGAAAGCGAGGCCGATCGCTCCCGCTATGGTTGAGCCGACAGAAGCAGGTTATGTCGGCTATTTCATACAGAGCCCGCTAAACCAAAACCCGATAACCACACCTTACATCGGACAAGGATCAATTCCACCCCACCGGACTCTGCTCATGCCTCCCTTCTTCCGTACCGACCTCCATTCTCACGCCGGGTTGCGCAAAATCTGCACGACCTCTCGCCAGGAGGGCTTCTTGCCGGTCATCAAGACTCCCACTCTGAACAGGCGCACGCCTACCCAGATGCTCGTTGCAGCTCCCAGCGCCATCATCAGCACCACTATGCCCATGTCCCACCACGGTACCGGGGCAAATGCAAGGCGCAGCAGCACCGCGGAAGGAGCCGTAATCGGGAAATAGCTCAGCGCCCGAGGGATCAAGCCGTTTGGGTTAAGGGTGAAGAGGAAGTTCACCATGAAAGGGAACGCCGCCAACAACGAAACGGCGGCCGTGAATTGTTGGCTTTCCCGGGAATTGCTTCCCATAGAACCAAGGCCTGCCATGAGCACACCGTAAGTCAGATAGCTCAACGGAAGCACCGACGCTATAGCAACGATCCACTGAGAATCCAGGTGTGTAAGCGCAGCGGAGACAGCCCTGGCGACGCTGAAAAGACGTCCTGCCCTGTCGCTCAGTAGCCACAGGCTCGCTACCCACACCGCTGCCTGGGTGACTCCTAAAGCCCCCAGACCAAGCACTTTTCCCCAAAGAAGCTCAAGCGATGTCAGTGATGAAAGCAGCAGCTCCATAACGTGGCTTTCCTTCTCTTTCGCGACGCTCTGGAGCAGGTACCCCGAGGAAGTGAACAGCACGATGAAGAACAAGATGCTCAGCCCGTAGCCTACGATCACGCGGCTCGAACCTTCCCATTTGTAACCGTGGCCTCCCATCACGACGATGTCGATGTCCGGGCCTTTGGACAGGCGGCGTGCTTCTTCCGGGGATAGTTTCTTGCTCAGAGCAGCGTATAGCAGGAATTCGTGTAACTCTCTTCTTGCCGCGTCGCTCGCGGCTATGCCGCTGGATGCATAAACCGTGACCCTGTAGGTGTCTTCGTAATCCGAAGGGATCACCACTACTCCGAGCAGCTTGCCCGCGCGCAGGTCTGACTTCGCCGCTTCAAGGTTTACGGCACGGATGAACGGCTTAGGAAGCCTGGTGCCATGCGGCAGAAGACCTGCTCCGTCGTACACCGCTATCGGCTTGTTCAGGTTGCCCATCACCAGTTTGCCGATATCTGCATGGTGCATCAAAGCCTGTGCTGCCACCAACAGGATCGCTCCTAACAGCGGAAGGCCAAATGTGGCGATCCGATACCCCCATCTCCTGAAGTTGGTTCGAAATTCGTACACGGCTACTCGAAGGATCTTGCGAAAGTTCATCTTCCCTCCCCGGCAGAGGCAGTCTGAGCCTCTGAACTTTCCACGGCTCGCAGGAAGATTTCCTCCAGCGATGGATAAACGATCTCGAATTTCTCCAGCGGGATGTTTCCATCTACCAGCCTGCGGAGCACATCCCCTGGGGCAGTCCCTGGATCCGGGAGCAAGTACCACGTTCCGTTGCGATTTTGCGCAGATCGAACCGGTAGCCCTTCCGGCAGAGATGCTCCTTCGCTCAAACGTACGGCGATTTCGCCCCGAGCGTACCGACGTCTCAGTTCGTCCATGGTACCACGGGCTACGATCTGCCCTCCCGCTATGAGCGCAACCCTATCGGCCAGGGCTTCAACGTGCACCAACTGATGCGAGCTGAGGAGAATCGTCTTGCCCTGGGAACGCAGATCTGCCACCAGCTCTTTGACGAGCTGGATGTTCACCGGGTCGAGTCCCTGGAATGGTTCGTCCAGCACGAGAACCGGAGGATCGTGCATGAAAGCCGCCACCAGTTGGGCTTTTTGCTGCATACCGTGGGAAAGCTCGTGGACCTTCTTCCCTGCCCACTTTCCCAGACCAAATCGCTCCAGCCACGCCATAGCGCTATCCCGCGCATCGGAAGGGCGCATCCCCTTGAGGATACCGAAGTACTCCAGCTGCTCCAGTAGGTAAGCATCCCTGTACAGACCTCGCTCCTCTGGAAGGTAACCCATTTTCTCCCGAATCTGCTGCGGTTCTCCTCCGAAAACCCTCACCTCTCCCTCGTCCGGGAAAAGGATTCCCATCAGGACTCTGATGGTGGAGGTCTTCCCTGCGCCGTTTGGGCCGAGTAGAGCGAAAACTTCCCCCTCGTAGGCATCGAACGAGACCCTATTCACGGCGGTGAGTTTCCCGTAGCGCTTTACCAGATTGCGAACTTCTACCACAGCGTTCATGTGGCCCCTCCAGCCTCTGCAGCCGTCATACCGTGAGATGCTTCCTCACCGATGTCGAGCAGTTGACGCATGGTGTGCCGATATCGATCCAACGCCTGCCGCCCGCTCGGGGTCAGCCTGCACACTGTCATCGGGATCTTACCGTGAAAACTCTTCTCCACCGTCAGATAGCCTGCTGCCTCCAGTTTGCTCATATGGGCAGAAAGATTCCCTTTCGTGAGCCCGGTGGCGTACAGAAGATACCGGAAATCAGCCTCTTCCACCATTGAAAGCACCGTCAGAATGGCAAGGCGCGAGGGTGCGTGAACGATTGGGTCCAACGTAGCCCACGGCCGATTTGGTTCATTCATAATGTTTCCTCCCCTGCGGGGATGGGTACGGGATATTTCCTCAGGTAGCGTCGAAGTGCCAACGACCCTCCCATGATCTGCGCCATCCCAACCAATGCGAAATGCACACCTCCTTCCGTGACGAAATCGCCCCATGGAGGGATCGTGCCCAGGTGCACGGCTATCGGCGCAGCCAGTAGAGCTACCGCTGCGTATGCGAATCCCCGTCTCCAACCCTGATGTATTGAAACCAATAGGAATGTGGCTCCCATTCCAGCGCTCAGGCCTACGACATAAGTCCAGCCGGGAGAGCGTTCGACAGCGGTAACGAGAACAAGAAGCGAACCCCCTGCCACCGCCGCCGCGCCGACGACCCACAGCGTGGATTTTCTTCCGCTCACGCGGGTGTAGGAAGCGTAACCCGTTCTGGGGTAAGTCATCTTCCATTTCAGAGATTGCACCACGCTCCTCGTGAGGAAGACGAATGCCAGGATTGCCACCACCTGAACGTACTTGAGGAGGACTTCCGTCGATCCTGTTGCGCTGTCCTTTGCCCACGAGAGCACAGCCAGACCAAGGAACCCGACACCTGTCCCGATGTCAGGCAGACCGTCTTCGACCCAGTACGAGCGCACTTTCCTCCTGATCTGCAGCACCGCAAAGCTTTCCATCGATTTCTCCTCGCGCCACTTACTGTGAACCAGTTTAATCCACAAACCGGTCTACGCTCAACCATACCACCTCCCGAACGGATTGTCAAAAACCAGCAAACAAGATTCCGGGTATTAGGGACGTAACCGCGCCTTCCACCCGTTTGAAGAAGCGCCCCCAGTATCACCGATAGCATATTCCCGGAACGCGGCCGCGCCTGTTAAACGTCACCGAAAAAATACTCCATTTTTCATACTCCAAGACCGATGTCACTCACCCCTGAAACTTGTATACTTACATCGAGCATAGGGAACGACCCCTTGCAGAATCCAAAGACAACTAAGGAGGTTCGAAAATGTTGAAAAAGATAGCAGCAGTCTTGCTAATTGGAATCGTAATGGTGGGCGTAACGGCCTGCGCCGCGCCGGCAACACAGACTTCCGCCGCACAGACGACGGGAAACTCCCCTGTGGCAGTCGAAACCACAGTCGCCACGGCATCGCCGACGACCTCTGCAGCCACCGAGAGCGGCGCTCTGACTTCAGAGGAGGCAGCGGACTTACTGCACATGCGGGAAGAGGAAAAGCTGGCGAGAGACGTGTACCTGGCGCTCTACGACAAATGGGGTCAGAGGGTATTCAAGAACATCGCCTCGGCAGAGCAGAGGCACATGGATGCCGTTGGTACCTTGATCAAGGAATATGGTCTACAAGACCCGGTCAAGGAGACCAAGGATCAACCAGGAGTGTTCACCGACCCGAAACTCCAAGAACTTTATGAAAAACTCGTGAAGGAAGGTAGCGAGTCCCTGAAATCGGCACTGATTGTGGGGGCCACCATCGAGGACTTAGACATTAAA
This sequence comes from Anaerolineae bacterium, assembly GCA_027016315.1. Classification (GTDB taxonomy): domain Bacteria; phylum Chloroflexota; class Anaerolineae; order S016-19; family S016-19; genus S016-19. Next base: position 6,471 of record JALWAP010000076.1, read on the forward strand.
GATCTCAACGATGCCCTCGCACGCACGAACAAAGCTGACATCGAGGCTGTGTACGAGAACCTGAAGAGCGGTTCGGAGAATCACATGCGGGCATTCGTCAGGAATCTGAAGCAAATGGGTGCAGACTACACGCCTAAATACATCACGCCAGAGGAGTACAACGAAATTCTCAATGGGGCTACTGGCAGAAGAAGTGGAACAGCAGGTATGGCACGAGGTCGCGGACACGGCAGGCAGCTTGGTAAAGCGTCGCCAGGAAAGGGGTACGGAAGGTTCAGTATGGCGTCTCGCGGCCGGGGACGTGGTGAGTCTGGCATGGCCCCACGTGGTCAGAACCGCTGACAGCCCAGCAAACGATGCTGCAGTTGGAGAAATGTGAGTAGGGGAAGGACGAAGGCTCAGGAAGGTAAGCCTTCGTCCTTTGAATTACGTTGAGTCATTGGAGGAACAAGATGGTAAAAACGAGGCGGAGAAGCAGATTCTACACCCGGAGCTTTGCAGTGTTCTTTATGCTGCTGAATATACTCATCCTGGGGATATCCGGCGTCATCCTTTACGTGGCGCCACCAGGAAGATACGCAAATTTTGTAGGATGGCAAGTGCTCGGGGTGGACAAAAGCGGTTGGGAATCCATCCACACAAATTTCTCATGGGTTTTCTTACTCCTGGTGAGCCTGCACCTTTACTTCAACTGGCGGGTCATCAGGGGCTACCTTAAAAGAGGACTAGCATGGACTATACGTTATCGACGGGAATTGGGTACGGCTACAGCCGCAACGATACTTGTGCTTGCAGGTAGCCTGATGAATTGGCCACCGTTTAGCACGATTATGGACTTCGGGGAAGAAGTGAAGAGACACTGGGAAACACACAGGATTACGAAGATAGGAAGCCCATGGATAGTACTCTTCTTGTTGACTGCCTTCCTGGCAACTTGGGGGCTTCTGGTGGTGCTCAAGCGCCCAACCGTCAGAGAGCAAAACTAACCAGAATGAAAAACGCTCCCCGCGTCGATGCGTCGGCCGGGGAGCATTTTTGCTACCCTAACCCCTGTTCTTTGGCGTACCTGGCTGCCTCCGCTCTGCTGGAAACACCGAGCTTGGACAAGATGTTGCTTACGTGAGTTTTAACCGTCTTCTCGCTGATCCCCAATTCTTTAGCGATCTCCTTGTTGGTCATGTGATGGGCGATAAGGCTGAGCACCTCAAGCTCCCGCTGGGTAAAAGACTCCCCACCGATAAAACCTGGCCCCTCCCTGACTTCCCTCATAAGCATCCTCGTTATCTCCGGATGCAACACTGGCTTCCCTTCGGCTACGTTCCGTACCGCCTCTATGAGCTCGGATGACGAAACCGTCTTGAGCACGTACCCCGCAGCTCCGGCGCGAACCGCCGGGATCACCATGCGGTCGTCCAGCGCACTGGTGAGAACCAGTACAGCCACGTCGGGCATCTCCTTGTTGACGATACGCAGAACCTCCAATCCGTCCATCTCCGACATTATCAAATCCAGGAGCAGCACATCCGGTTTCTTTTCCCGGACGAGCGTCACGGCTTCTTTCCCGTTCGTAGCTTCGCCTACGACTTCGATATCTGGCTGGATGTCCAGAAACATCTTCAGACCCTCTCTCACCACTTGGTGGTCTTCAGCAATGACGATGCGTATCATGAGCGCCTCCTAACGATGATTCTCGTCCCTTCTCCCATGCGTGATTCTATCTTCAGTTCAGCACCCAGTTTTTCCGCCCTTTCCCTCATCCCGATTAGGCCCCATGCTCCTTCTCTTCGCATAGCAGGATCAAACCCCACTCCGTCGTCCGAAACGGTCAATTCGAACGATGAACCGTCCACCAGGACGCGCACGGACACGGTGGAGGCTTGGGAGTGTTTAATGGCGTTGTTGATGGCCTCGTAGGCAATCCTGTACAGCTCGGCTTCCTCGGACTCCGGCAGCGGACGTCCGGTTTCTCCTTCGACCTGTATGGTGATTCCATCGCTTTCCAGCGAAGACGCCAGGTCTTGCAATGCGCTCAAGATGGACTTACCCGCCAGCGCCGGAGGCCGCAGGTCCGCTATCAGGGCACGCAGGTCTTTCAGGGCCTCATGAGCGGTGCGCCGGGATTTCTCCACAAGTCTGAGCACCTGATCAGGGTCATCTTCCAGCAGCATTTCGGCGGTGCTCAGGTTCAATTCCAGGCTGAACAGAGCTTGGCTCACCGAATCGTGCAGTTCCCTGGCAAGTCGTTGACGTTCTTCCAGCAACGCCTTCGCCGCAGCGACTTCGTCGAGCCTGGCCCTTAGATCTGCCACTGCGGCCCGGGCATCGGCGAAATAGCGCTGTGCGAAGGTCTGTCTCGCCGGGTCGGATATAGTGCTGGCGCCAACGAGAATCAACTGTGCCAGCATATCCCCTCCTCGGATGAAACGCCCCCAGTTCCGTATAAGCGGCGACCCGACCAGCCCCAACCACAACCGAATACCTGACGCAAGCGTCCAGACGGCAAAGGCGATCGCTGTGAACAAAAGCGACCTGGACTTCCCTTTCTGGTAGACGTAAAGCGTCGTCACAAGTATAAGGAGCAGGAGGGAAATCTGATACACGCCGAAAGCCAAACTGCCCCAATGGGTCAGGAACTGTGTCCTGGGACGCCACTGAGTAGAATAATCGTACCCGACCACGAAAGAGAGGAACAAAAGAAACACCAGATTATTACCTAAAATCCATCTTATGGGCTGCCGATATGACGGGAAAAGAGGATATAAGAGTGCATACGAGATCAAAATCAAAGCAAGAGTCAGCAGGGCTTGGTCGAGCACCGGCACCCAAAACCCGTGGAGCAGCCTGTACATTCCTTCCGGTGGGGTAACGAGATGGAGCAGTGCTCGCAGCGTTAGCACCAGGAAACCAAGGACAAAGATCTTGAGCTCGCTACCATGTTTCCAGGAGTAAAATACAAGATAAGCCGTGGCTCCGGTCACCACGACCGCTTCAACAGCCGATAAAGCTACCCATGTCTCCCTCATCCCGATCCCCATGCATACAACCACTCTCGCCGAGCAAGTACTGATGCCACCCAACCGACAAGCCCGACAAACACCAATCTCCAAGAAGCTGTTTTTCAAGTGAGCCCGCTCCACTATACCATATGTGAAAAGTATCGAGCAAAGTAACAATGTAAAGGGTCAGCCGAATCACTCCGGAGAAACTGCATGCACAGCCCTACTTGCCTTTTCAGAGCATTGCATCTTGATATGAACGACAGATGATGTATCTGGAAGCCACTGACGAGAATCGCCACAACCAACAACGCCGATAGCACAGGATAAAGAAAAATCCCCCATCCAAGAATAAGCCTGTCAGTGCTGTTTCACCGGTTGTGCCCCCACATATGACTTTCGGCACTACAAAACGTGACCTGGCGCGATGTATCCTTTCTCCCGGAAGGTTGAAAAGCGAGGAGGTAAGCGCATGAACGAGGTAGTCCTGGAAGCAGTGGGGCTGACCAAGGCCTACGGAGACGTGCAGGCCGTGAAGGGTATCTCCTTCCGAGTGAAGCGCTGCGAGATATTCGGTCTTCTGGGCCCGAACGGCGCTGGCAAGACCACCACCATCTCCATGCTCACCGGCCTGATCGAGCCGGACAGCGGAGAGATCCACCTGCTCGGCTCACGTTTCACCACGCACAGCCGCAGGCTGAAAGCCAGAATCGGGTTTGTGCCCCAGGAACTGGCCTTGTATCCCACGCTGTCGGGGTGGGAGAACCTGAGCTTCTTCGGTCGAATCTACGGGCTGAAGGGATCGCTACTCCGGGAGAGAATCGAGGCTGTGCTGAAGATGGTCGGGCTGAGTGAGCGTGCCGGGGACGCTGTGGAGACGTACTCCGGCGGCATGAAGCGTCGGCTCAACATCGCAGCCGGGCTCATCCATGAGCCGGAATTGCTCTTCCTGGACGAGCCAACCGTGGGTGTGGATCCCCAAAGCCGGAATGCCATCCTGGAGAGCGTGAAGGAGTTGAAAGAGCACGGGGTCACCATCATCTACACCACCCATTACATGGAAGAAGCCCAGCGTCTCTGCGACCGGGTGGCCATCGTGGACGAAGGCAGGATCATCGCCCTGGATACGCCCGCGGCGCTTATCGAGCGGGAAGGTATCGGCATGATCCGGGTGAGAATTGGGGAAGGAGACTTTGCTCCCTTCGCTGAAAGAATTGCTGCACTGCCTGGGGTAAAACGGGTCTATCGCCAGGACGGGTGGAACATCGTGGAGGCCGCCAATGCCAGGGAGACGTTCGTCGGCATAGTGGAGACCGCCGTCCGGTTGAACGTTCCGGTAGAGGCGGTGGAGATCCTGGAGCCGAATCTGGAGACTGTCTTCCTGAAACTGACTGGCAAGGCACTACGGGACTGAACAGGTGAGCTTGCCGAAAGGGAGGTGGGAATGCTGTATCATATCTACGCCATGACGATCAAAGACCTGAAGATACTCCTGAAGGACAGGGCAGGAATGGCGATACTTTTCCTCATGCCAGCCATGTTTATCCTGGTCATGAGTGTGGCCCTCAAAGGGGTTTTCGAACCGGGAGGCAACGACACCCCGGTGCGCTTGCTGGTGGTGAACCAGGACAGGGGCAACCTGGCTGCTCAGGCCATTTCTGACCTGGAGGCACTGAAAGGATTGGAGATCGTGCGGGAGGTGGACGGCCGGACGTTGAACCGGGAGGAGGCCGAGCGGCTGATAGTGGATGGCGACTATCGGGTGGCACTGGTGTTTCCCCCCGATTTCACGGATCGGGTGGAACGATCGGCCACGGACGAAGACGCTGGGCCAGCGGAGGTTTTCCTCATTGCCGACCCGGCCAGCAGCACGAGCTTCCTCGCCCCGATCCGTGGCACAATCGTGGGGATCGTGGAACGCCGCGCTGAAATCGCCAGGGCTGGCATTCGCATAGAAGCATCTATCTCCGATGCCGCGTCGAAGCTTCCACCGGAGCAGGCGACAGCGCTAAAAGAGATCGGCAGGCGGATCTCCAAAGCCATGGCAGAAGACTCCTCAATTCAAAGCTCCTGGCTGAAGGTCGAGGTGGTCGCTCCGGCGGAATTCAGGGTGAAGCGCTTCCCCAACTCCGTTGAGCAAAACGTCCCTGGCTACACCATCTTCGGTGTCTTTTTCATCGTCCAGACCCTGGCTACGTCGCTGCTTCGAGAGAAGCAGGAAGGGACGTTCCGCCGCCTTCTGACCGCGCCGATCTCCAAAAGCGCCATACTCCTGGGCAAGCTTCTACCATGCTACCTCGTCACCTTGATCCAGGTGACCTTGATGTTCGGCATAGGTGTGGTAGCGTTCCACATGGGTCTCGGCCACGCTCCCGGGGCGCTGGTGGCGGTGACGCTGGCAACCGGGCTTGCCGCTACGGGGCTTGGCCTGATGGTGGCCGCGCTTGGCAAGACCCCGGAACAGGTCGGCGGGCTCAGCTCCCTGTTGGTGCTCACCATGGCTGCCTTAGGGGGCTCCATGGTGCCGACTTTCGTCATGCCACGCTTCATGCAGGTACTATCGCGCCTGACCCCGCACGCCTGGGCACTGGAGGGATACCAGAACGTCATCGTCCGGGGGTTGGGGTTCTCCTCCGTCGTCCCGGACGTGGCAGCGCTGCTGGGATTCGCTGCGGTTTTCTTCGGCGTCGCCTTGTGGCGTTTCCGGTTCGATTGAAAGGTGGTACAATTGAGCCATGAAGCTTAACGTGTGGCGCGGTAGGGCAAAAGACCCACTCCTCACTCTGACGGCGCTCGTGACGGCAGTTGGGGTTGCGATTCTGACGTTCGTCCTGACCCCGCAGGGGAACAGGCGGTGGATCGTGGCAGGGCTTTCCCTCCCGTTCATCCTGCTGTTGGTTCCCCTGGCCCAGGAGGCGCAATGGGGCATTGGGACAAAACGGCTTCTTCTCGCTGTGCAGGCGGCCATCGTCGCCTTGCTGATGGCCGCCGTGCCGGAGGCAACATCGCTCCTGCCGATACTGTATTTCTTGCTCAGCGCCATCGCCATGATGTTCCTCCACCGGAGGGAGGGTTTGAAATGGGTCGCAGGCTTCGCAGCGGTCTCGGCCATTTTCTTCGTGCGCCGCTGGGGGGTGCTGGACGGGCTTATCTCACTGCTCCCGTATACCGGAGGGTTCCTCTTTTTCGGGGCCTTTGGGTACGCCCTGGTGGAGGCAGAGGCAGCCCGGGAGGAAAGCCAGCGCCTGCTGGACGATCTGCAGGAGGCGCACCGCAAGCTTCAGGAGTACACGAAGCAGGCGGAGGAGCTGGCAGCCGCTAAGGAGCGCAACCAACTGGCGCGGGAGCTCCACGACACGCTGGGACACAGGCTCACCGTCGTGGCAGTTCACCTGGACGCTGCCCGTCGGCTCGTCCACAGGGAGCCTGACAGAGCAGCAGAGGTGATCGGAGCCGCCAGGGAGCAGGTGAGGGAAGCGCTCAGCGAGCTCCGGAGCACTGTGGCGACCCTGCGTCATCCATTGTCGGAAGAGTCGCTCCCCCGCGCTCTGACGAGCCTGGCTGAACGTTTCTCGGACGCCACGGGGATCGAGGTATCGCTGGATGTCCCCCGTGACTGGCCTGCCCTACCCCAGGAGATCCGCCTTGCCCTGTACCGCGTGGGACAGGAAGCATTGACCAACGTCCAGAGGCACGCGAGAGCTTCCAGGGTATGGCTGCGTCTGCGACGGGATGGCCAGTACGTGAGGCTGGTCGTGGAGGACGACGGCGCAGGCATCCCGTCAGGGGCGGCGGAGCGCGGGTTTGGCCTGCGGGGAATGCAGGAGCGGATGGAAAGGCTGGACGGGGAGCTTTCGGTGGGCAATCGCCCCGGAGGTGGGACGAGGCTTGAAGCCCGCCTGCCCTGGAACCACGCTATCGGAGGGAAAGATGGGTGATCCGATACGCGTCCTGATAGTGGACGACCAGCGGCTCATGCGCGAGGGGTTGCGCATCCTACTGGAACTGGAGCCGGACATAGAGGTGGTAGGAGAGGCGTCCAACGGTGTAGAGGCCGTCTCCCGGTACGGCGAGTTGAGGCCGGATGTGGTGCTCATGGACGTGAGGATGCCCGTGATGGACGGGGTGGAGGCGACCAGGAGGCTGACGGACGAGGACCCTTCGGCCAGGGTGATCATCCTCACAACTTTCGACGACGATGCCTACGTGTTCGATGGACTCCGGGCAGGCGCGCTCGGATACCTGCTGAAAGATGTCTCCGGATCCGAGCTGGCGGATGCGATCCGCACAGTGGTGGAGGGAGGGGCGCTCATAGAGCCCTCTGTGGCCAGGAAAGTGGTAAAAGCGTTCGCCAGCCTCTCTCCACGCCAGCGCGCCACGGAACCAGTGCTGGCGGAGCCACTTTCGGAGCGGGAGAAAGAGGTGCTGCGGCTTCTGGCACGGGGGTTGAGCAACCGTGAGATTGCAGAGCGTCTCTTCCTGGCCGAGGGGACGGTCAAAAACTATGTAACATCCATCCTCCAGAAGACCGGAGCCAGGGACAGGACGCAGGCTGCAATCCTGGCAAGGGAGTGGGGGTTGATCTGAGTGCACGTGCCAGCAGGCTTTACCCGTTACACTGCCAGAGTAAGCTACCCTCCTTGTGACCGCCCGGTGGATCACTACCAGCGCGGCTACCGATGACCCGCAGTTGTCAAATCTGGAGATCGAGGTTTGAAGGGAGAGCCTCGAGAACGTCTCTTTTGCTCTCCTGAAGCGTTTCTGTACTGCCAAATCGTACGTGTAGTGCGGTATCAGGAACTTCGCGAGGCGTAACGAACCCAGTGGTGGCAAATGATGGGCGCGTTCCAGCGTCCCGTCCAAATCCCACGGGATCGGGCGGCATGTATACTGGATAGGTTTCGCACCTTACCAACGCGCTATGCGGTTGATTCTCTCCTCAGCCAACGTTCCACCTCTTCCGGAGGTGCGATGTTGCGGGGGTATTTTGGATTGAGTTCGATCCGCTTCAACTCCTGTCCAATACCCATCCGCATCAGGTAGTATCGGACGAACTGAGGGCGGGTCATACCGCCGCGCTGGCTCTTGCTCAATCGCCAGGCCCAGGAAAGGAACTTGTAGGCGATCCGTTCTTCGCTGTATTGGCGATACGGTTGTTGCTTGGTCAGCACGTGCCAGAGGATGACCAACAGCTTTCGGGCAATGACTACAATGGCATCGTTCGGGTGTTTGCGCCGGGTCAGGCGCTGAAACACTTGCTTCCAGAAGGGATCGGAGCGCACTGCGCTCCAGGCTGCTTCCACCAGGGCGTGGCGTAGCTCCTTCCGCCCTTCCTTGGTGATGGGCTTGGCCCGGTGTTTTGTGCCGCTCTGCTCTACGCCTGGTGCCAAGCCTGCATAGCTGATCAGATGTTTTGGAGAAGGAAAGCGATGGATGTCTCCGATGGCAGCTAAGGTTGTCATCGTGGTAATCAAGCCAAAGCCTGGAAGCTGCATCAAGTACATGGCTTGAGAAGCCCAGGGTTCCTGGTGGCTGAGTTCGGCAATCTTGTCAGTGATGTGCGCGATCTGCTGCTCCAGGTAGTGGAGGGTTTCCAGGTCCAATTCCACCTGGAATCGCTCCATGTCGGTAAGAGCATCCTTCCAGGAAGTGGTTTCAGGAGTGAAGCGTTTACCCTTGGGGTGTCCCAAATGGTGGCTGTGGGAGACGCTATGAAGGCGGTTGGCGACTTTGGTGTGCATTCCCACTAGGCGACGACGTTGGGTCATCAGTTGGCGGAGTTCTCGCACGTGGTGAGGAGGCACCCATACTTCTGGGATCAAGTTTGCCGCCAGGAGACGGGCAAGGATCAGGACATCACTTTTGTCCGTTTTGCGGCGGCTCTCGGCGATCTGGCGGACTTTGCGTGCGTGAGCCACCTTGACTTCTGCGACTAAAGGGGATAGCATGTCGTAGACGTGGTAGGCGTTGGTGGTGGCCTCAATGACCACCACGTCGGTGGGGAAGAGGTGCTTCTGAGCCCAGTTGGGAAGGCGATCGTTGTCTATCCGTCGTGGGGGAAGGAGCACCTCTCCATCCCGGTTCACGGCAGCGGCCACTGCATAGTGCTTGTGTAGGTCCAGAGCAACATATCGAGGTTGGCTGGAAGCGTTCATGGCTTACCTCCGATGGTGTGTAGGATGCGGGGCGTGCTTTTGGGGCAAAGGGAATATCTACCGATTCGGGCTCGAAGCCCAGACGAAAGTCCATCGGGCGGCCAAGTAACACCTTCGGGCTTGGTGTCCCATAGCCTAGGACGGCCTGCCCCATACCTCCGCCCCTTGGGTATCCCGATGGCGAGTCTTACTCTCCATAAGGATACCACACGCTCCGCATCCGGGTACATGATAGTAACCCTCAAGTACAGATCGGGAATACCATAGTCCGCAATTTCTTTACATGGGATTACCGAAGCCCGGGAATCACCAACACTTGCAGCGAGTCCGTGGAGAAGTCTTCCCAAACGGCAGGACCCAATCGCTTGCCCAATGGCGCAAAAAACCGTAGAATAGACAGTGGCAGGACGAAAGAGGGAACAGCCGGAAAGGCCTTCTTGGCAGCCGAAGCGGCATTTTCCGCCATCATTCGCTCCGCCGGAAGCAGAGGAAAGGGCACCTCATAGCTTCGTTGTTTCCCGTCGTTGGAGGTCATCAGGAGCAAGAAGCGATGCGAGAACTACGGGTATTTTTTCTCGGCAGGTTCGAACTTCATTACAGACAAAGCAGCGAAGCGGAATGGAAGAAACTTACCCTCCCCCCAACTGCCAAATCCAGATCTTTGCTGGCCTACCTGATAATCCACCGTGACATCGCACACTCCAGGGATAAATTGTCGGAACTCTTTTGGGGCGATGCCCCCCAGAAAAAGGCCAAGCGCTCTTTATCCACCTCACTGTGGCACATCCGTCGTTGTTTTCCCGAAGACGCCGATCCGGTGAAGTCCGATACGAAATGGGTGCAGTTTGACTTTCCGGGAGCGCTCACGGTGGATGCAGAGCAAATCGAGATGCTGTGTAAGGGGAACTCCACGGATTCTCTTCAGTTATGTGTGAACCTGTACAAAGGGGATTTCCTCACAGGGTTTTACGACGATTGGGCAGTCAATCTGCAGTACCGACTGCAATCGATCTTCATGGGTTCCTTGGAACGGCTGATGAAAGGCCATGAGGCTTCTGGGAACGATGCTGAGGCTTTGGAAGCCGCACTCCGTCTGCTGGAGCTCGATCCCCTTTCAGAGTTGGCCTATCAAACCTCGATGCGGGCATATCTGCGCCTGGGACAGCGGGAAAGGGCTCTGAAGATGTACGAGCGACTTGTGACGAATCTCCGGCAGGAGCTGGGTGCCGAGCCATCGCCTGAAACAAAGGCTCTCCATCAAAGGATTCTGGATGGAACTTGGGCAGAAGATGCTCCACAGGCGTCTATCGAGCTGAAAAGAAACGCATCCTTTCCGAGAAAAGGACTCCATTTAGAGAGTTCCCCTCCGCTCGTTGGGAGAACCGCCGAGATGAGCTCCCTTCGAGAACTGTGGAGGAAAGCCGTGCAGGGTGAGCGACAAATCGTATTCCTTCACGGAGAATCCGGCATAGGGAAAACGAGGCTGACCCTGGAGATGGGGCGGTACGTGCGCCAGCGTGGCGGTGTGGAGCTGCGAGGGGATTGTTCCAGGTACGAGCAGAGCGAGCCTTACGGTCCCATGGTGGAAGTCCTCAGGGAAGCTGTCGGGACCAGCGGCGACGCTTTGCTCACCTCCATGCCGGAATGGCAGATCTCCGTGCTGGCGCGCCTGGCACCGGAGATATCGCGGAGATCTCCCGGAAGAGGCGTTTTCGGGCCTGGAGCCGAAACGGAACAAAAGCACCTTTTCATCGCTCTGACGAACCTGCTGGCCTCAATTGCCCGTAGAGCGCCTCTGCTTTTGACCATCGAAGACCTGCACTGGGCTCACAAATCTACCCTGGCCTGGTTGGACATTCTGGCGCACCGTACTTCCACGGCACCGATGATGTTGCTCCTTACCTTTCGAGACGAAGAAATGCATCGGGGGCAACTGCTGCCGCACTTCGTGATCGAATTGCAAAAAGAGGGGTTGGCGTCGAGCCTGACGGTCGATCGTCTCTCCAGGGAAGCGCTGAGAACCTGGCTGAAGGGATTGGACGATGGACTCATACTACAGATCCACAATCACACGGAAGGCAACCCCTTCTTCGTTCTCGAAACCCTGAGAGCACTGCAAGATCAGCGGAAAATCGCGGCCGAAGGTACATCCTGGAGAGTGCTGACCCCCGTAGAACACCTCCCGGTGCCGGATACCGTGCGCAAGGTGGTAGAAATGCGCCTGCAACAACTGCCGATCGGAACAAGGAGGTTCCTCGAGATAGCGGCGACAATCGGCAGATCGTTCGACTGGGACGTCCTGGTGCTTGCCTCCGGGTACAGCGAGGAATCTTCGCTTGAGCACCTTTCCGCCCTGTTGGAGCGGCAGATAGTGCGCGAAGCCCAGGGAGCGTTCTCGCATGACTACGAATTCGAGCATCACCTCGTCCACGAGACCGTATACAGCTCCATCTCGGAAAGTCGCCGAAAGAAGTACCACGAATCCATCGCTAAAGCCCTGGTGGAGCTACGGAAAGGTTCCCCAGGGGAAGCATCTGAGATAGCGTTCCACCTTTCGGAAGCTGGCAATAGGGATGCTGCCAGACCATTTTTCCTGGAAGCGGGGGATTACGCTGCCACCGTTGCAGCGGTGGACGAGGCAGTAGAACACTATCGGCAGGCGCTGGAGTCTATTCAAAGCCCCGGAGAGGGACTACAAAAGGCGATCCTGAACAGGAAGATTGGGGAAGTGTATTTTCACAAAGGAGAGCTTCCTCAATCTGAAGAACGGCTCAAGGCGGCTTTACGTTTGCTCGATAGGCCGTTCCCCGAGGGTACATGGTCCATAAGGATCGCGATATTGAAGGCCTTGAGCAAATACGCTACCTCATGGCTCTTCCCCTTGGGCGTGCAAAAGCGGGAGAAAGGCATCTCTACGAGTATCGAAGAGGAAGTGGACGTATACACCACTCTGGGTTGGATCTACAGCGTGCAGTCCCGCTACGAAGAGTACCTGGTGGTCTCCATGCGCGCTCTCAACGTCTCCAAGAGAAGCGGCCTTCAGCGGGGAGTGGCTATGGCTGCAACTGCGTTGGGCCTTGCCGCGGATTTCATACCCATGTTCTCTTTGGCGGAGCATTTCTACAAGATGGCGAACAAGGCGTCTGCTCAGGTGACCCGACCCGCCGAAAAGGGGTTTGTCCATTTTGGCCAGTCGTATCACAGCTATTTGAGGGGAAGGGGAGCAGAGGCCTTCAAGCACGCCAGGCTCTCTTCCGAGGGCTATCTCCAGGCAGGCGATGTGCACAGGTGGGCTCTGAGCATGCAGATACAGGCATATGTGCATGAACATCGGGGTGATCTGAAGTCGATGGAAGCAATCTCGTCGGAAGTCCACCGCATCGGGACGGAAATGGAAGCGCCGCGTGCTGTTTGTGCAGGAGAAGCTCTGATGGGAGCGCTGTCGAGGCACAAAGGGGAATTGGAGGAAGCGATTTGTCACGCCCGGCGAGCTGTCAGCCTCGCCGAGCAATTGCCCGATTACCTTGCGCTCGCCGAAAACCTTGGCGATCTCGGGAGATGCTATCTTATGGCGGGTGATTGGCCGTCGGCGTGGTCGGCGCTGAAAAAGGGCGAAGAGATCGTCTCTCGGCACGATGTGCAAGGCGATTCTCTTGGACGGTTCCTCAACAGCATGGCCGAGGCGTACCTGGCGGCAGCCGAAGATTTCTTCCCTCGTCAGCGTTCCCAGTGGCTGCGTGAGGCAAAGGAAGCTGTCAAGAAGGCCTTGAAGCAGGGACGCGCCTTCGTCCCTGGACTTCCGGAGGCTTACCGCCTTAAAGGACGTTACGAATGGCTTTCGGAGCATCCAAAATCGGCGATCAAGTGGTGGAATCGATCCATCGAGCTCGCTTCCCAGCTCGGAAACGCCATGGATGTCGGCATCACGAGCCTGGAAATGGGATTGCGCACGAGTGATAGAGAACTCTATAGGAAAGGGGAAAACGAGTTGCTTGCTCTCGGGGCGCTCTGCGAGATCGAGCACGTGAAAAACTCCTTCCTGAAGGGCAGTACCGCCCTGCAGTAAGGGAAGCAGCCCAAGTTTTCGCCTTTGCCGGTTCTCCTACCTGGAATACCTCCAAATCCCAAACATGGGAGAGATTCCCAATCGTTTACGTCCACCGCAGATGATCACGTCCGATCCGCGAACAACGTTGTTTCCCCGTCTTTTTGAGACTTTTTTGACACCTCACTCTTAAGATCAAACTGTATGAAAAAGTAGCAACCGTTTTCGGAGAGACGAACATGGGAGAACTTACGCTTCCGCAGAATACTTTTGTCCTCAGATTCTGGTGGTCTATCGAGTGGGACGCGGAGCCAATGCGCGGGAGGCGCTGGCGCGGCAGGGTGGAACACCTTCAAAGCGGGGAAACCCTGAATTTCACGGATATGGAAGAGATGATCGCTTTCGTGAAGCGGTTTATGCCCTTTACCGATGAAAGGGCCGAAGATAGCAACGACTAATTCGAAAGGGAAGGAGGAAAGATGAGTAAAAAATTGTTCTTGCTTCTACTGCTCTTGGTGATCGCAGGGATGCTGATGACCGCGTGTATGGCCCGGAAAGCTCCAACGAAGCAGCCTCCGCCAGCCAAGAGTCCCGTCGCCACCCAGCCTGCGCAGCAGCCATCCACGGGGAACCCCGGAGGCGTTCCTCAACCTCAAGAAAGTGGTGCTGGAACGCTTCAGGTATCTTTCTCGGCAGAGCCTCCCAAAATCGAGCCGGGAGAATGCACCAAGCTCCGGTGGAACGTCCAGGGGGATCACTTCGGCGTGGTTCTGGATGGCGAGCCGGTGGCCGACCAGGGAGAGAAAGAGGTGTGCCCACCGGAAAGCACCGTGTTCACCCTTGGAGTCGACACCGGAGAGATAGTCGAGCGCCAGGTCACGGTGCTGGTAGGGGATCAACCAGCACCGGCGGCTCCAGGCGGGCCAGCTGAACCGCCGCCTGCGCCTGGAGCACCGCCAGCCCCAGGAGGGCCAGCTGCACCACCTGCAGCGCCCGGCGGGGCACCGTCGACACCCCCTTCCGGTGGAGGACCAGTTACTCCCAAGCCAGCTACCCCTGCTCCAGCGGGGAAAGGCGGGGTGACCGCTGACATTGCTCCAACAGACCTGTTCGTCGACCATCAGCCCCATGGCACCCTTTGGGTAAGAGTGACCAACAACGGGCATGATACACTGATCAACAAGCACATAACCATCGAGTTCACGGGCAACCGCACCCCGCGTGCCACAGGAATGGGTACAGGAGGCCCCGTGGCCTTCTCACCCAAGGAGTTCACTATTGGTAAACTGGCACCGGGGCAGACCCAGACCATAAACCTGGGGTGGAAGACGGATACTTCGCTGTACAAGTACAGTATAACTGTCGTCGCGAAGCCTAAGGATTTCCAAGATCCGAACAGCGGTAACAATAGCTATCACGAGGATCTCATTCCAAAAACGCCGCTGGCCACGGCAACCCCCATCGGCCTGACCGTGCCCACGCCGGGACCTGCTGGACCTGGAGGCGGTATGCCTGCGACTCCTGCGGGGGCTTCGACCCCATCTTTGGTCCTTACCCCTGTTCAGATAGCCACGCCTGACCTGGCGCTGACGGATCTGAAAATCAGCGGAACGCACCTGATCGCCACGATCACAAACAAAGGTCCTGGCGATCTCTCGAATGCCACTATATCCGTGGCGTGCAGCTGGCAGGCTACGAATAACACCACTGGAGCGGTGACGATGAGCCCGGGCGAGACGAAGACGGTCTATCACTTCAACCTAGGGTGGAATTCCTCGTCAGATGTCGACACAGGAATAGAGGCGAACACTGCAGAAGCTTCGTACGAATTCGACTGCACCTTGAACTGGAATGACGACCCAGACACTTCCGACAACAGTCGATCACTTTCTACCTCGGCTGCTCCGCCTTCTCCGTGAGACGGACGGCGTGGCGCTTGTACCTCCTCGTTACTCCTCGAGGAGGTACAAGCCTCAGATGGCTGGATTAAATGAGCTTGTACGCCCGTTTCGGAAGAGAGTACGCCATTTCTGTTGCCATCTCTTCCGCATCTTCCAACCCGATGACCCCACAAACGACCAGCCCACCAAGCCAGTTGCTCGATGTGCGCCGCCAGACATCATGCCTGGCCGGGATGGATGGAAACGCCCGCGTGTCGTCGTTGAATCCGACGGTGTTGTACAACCCCGCAGTTTCCATCACCTGGTCGAAGTACCGACGCATGCCGTTCAGGCTATCGTGGAACCACCATGGCGGGCCCAGGAAAAGCGCTGGGTAGTGGCCTGCAAGCGGAGCAAGCTCCCTGGCATAGGTGGATTCGTCCAGTGTGAACAGAATCAGCGTCAGACGTCGATCGTTCCCGAACCGATCGAGCAGCGGCTTCAGGCTCCGCGTGAATTCGGTCACCACCGGGATATCCGCGCCCATATCCGGGCCAAAGCGCTCGAAAAGCAGGGCATTGTGATTCCGGTACGAGCCTACATGCCACTGCATTACGAGTCCGTCATCGATGCTCATACGAGCGTTCTCGACGACCATGTGTGCCGTGAACCGAGCGGCGTCTTCCTCCGAGGCAGTTCCGTGGAGCGCTCTCTGGAGGATGTCATCCGCCTCTCGATCCGAAAGCACTTCGGTATGAGCGCTCACGGTCGCCATGTCCGTCGCCCTTGCACCCATGGATTTGAAAAACGAACGCCGCTCCTCGAGGGCTCGTACGAACGATCGGTAGTTGGTTATATCGATTCCGGAGCGCTCGCCGAGAAGATCGATGCTCTCCCTCCAGCCGGGGGCGTCTATGTGGATTACATCGTCCGGACGGAAGGTCGGCAGTATCTTCCCCTGCCAGCCCGACTCCATGATCGCTTTGTGGTATTCCAGCGTGGAGGTCGCCGGATCGGTGGTACAGAGCACCTCTATGTTGAATCTCTCGAACAGCCGACGAGGCCGATAATCTGGCGTTTCCAGACATTGCTGTATCCGATCGAAGATCTCCTGGGCGTTCTCCCTATCCGGGACCTCGTCAACACCGAAAACATCGTGCAGTTCCTGCTCGAGCCAGATGTAAGTCGGCGTACCCCGGAAAAGATGGAAATTCTCTGCAAAGCGCTGCCATATTTTTCTGTGATCACTCTCCACGGGGGCGCCATCCTTGCGCTTAATGCCCAGTTCCTCCAACCTGATGCCCTGGGAGTAGAGCATTCGGAAGACGTAGTGATCTGGGATTATGAGAAGTTCGGCCGGAGAGCCAAACGAGTAGTCGGGATCAGCGAACATCCTCGGATCCACGTGGCCGTGGGGAGAAACTATCGGTAAGTTGGCCACCTGTTTGTACAGGTACATAGCGATTTCCTTCGTACGCGGATCGGGATCGAAGAAACGATCCTCGCGAAGGACCAATTTTCTCGACATCTATGCCCTCCTCATTCCTTGACCGCTCCTGCAAGCCCCCTGACGAAGTATCCCTGGAACATCAAGAAAACGAGCAACACCGGGATGATGGAGATCACGGTTCCGGCGGCAAAGCCTGTCCAATCAAAGGAATGCTCGCCTTGGAACGCGTACATCCCCACCGCCAAGTTCCGAAGGCTCGGCTTGCCGAGGGTGAAGATCAACGGGATGTTGAATTCGTTCCACGTGTGCATGAACTGAAAGATTATCACTGTAGCAATGACCGGGCGGGTCAAAGGTAGCACGAGCTTGAACGTCTGCCAGAAATTGGCTCCATCCATCTTGGCAGAATCGAACAAGTCGGAAGGTATCGTTTCAAAGAATCCAGTGAAAAGCAGGATGTAGAGCGCTCCGGAGCCTCCCGAAAGGACCAGCATGACCCCCAATCTCGTATCGAGCAGTCCGAGTTTTTGAATCAGTACGAACTGAGGGATGATGATGGAGGCTATCGGTATGAAGAGCGTGGCGAGGATCAGCTTGTAGAGAAAGTCCCGCCCGAAGAACCGGTACCTGGCAAGCGCGTATCCTGCCATCGAGGACTTCAAAAGCTCCATCACGGTCGCCGTTACCGCGTAGAGCACCGTGTTGAAGAAGTACTGGTTGAACTTGGCTTTCGTCCAGGCTCTGACGTAGTTGTCCAGCACGATCTTATGCGGAATGAAATCTGCCCCGCTCAAGAACATCTCTCTCTGGGTTTTCAGCGACGCTCCCAGGATCCAGAAAAACGGGTACAGCCACAGAAAGCCCAGGACCAGCAGGATGGGTATGACTACCAAGTTGTATCTTGTGAACCGGCTCTTCTTGAGATGCATGTTTCACCCCTCCGGGTCAGATTCCGTACGTTTTCTTCAGCTCTTGCGCTTTGCTCACGAAATATCCCTGAACGCTAACTATGCCGAGAGCCGTGAAGCCAAAGAGAAGCGCTGCGGCGGATGCATACCCGTATCGGAACGGAATCTCGCTGAACGCCTGATTGTAGATGAAGTAGGAAACGACGTAGGTCTCCTGCCCCGGGCCTCCGCTGGTCATCGTCACCACCAGTCCGAACACTTTCAGCGCGTTTACGAACGCCAGGAACAAAATGATGATGGCAATCGGTTTGATGATAGGGAGAGTGATCTTCACCAACTGAGTCCACGGCCCCGCACCGTCCACTTCGGCGGCTTCGTAAAGCTCTTCCGGCACGTTCTGGAGAGCGGCCATCCAATAAACCATGTACTGGCCGAAAATCTGCCAGACGGAAACGACGACCAGCGTCAGCAAGGCGGTCTTCCCGTTGCCAAGAAAATCGATCGGGCGATGGATGAGGCCTATTTTGAGCAGAGCGTCGTTTACAGCACCGTTGGCCGGATTGAGCAACAGCACGAAAACCATGCCGGCCATCGCCACAGGCAACACCAGCGGAGTGAAGTAAACGGTTCTGAAAAACTTCTTGAACCTCAGCCATTTTCTGGTGAGGAGTATGGCCATGAACAGGGAAAGGGGCAGCTTGATAATGGTGTTCAATATGGCAAACAGTAGCGTGTTCTTGAACGAAAGCCAGAAAATAGGGTCTCTCAGAATATCGATGTAGTTCTTCAATCCCACGAAATTGGTCAGTGGGTGCACCCCGTCCCAGTCGAATAGGGAATAATATCCCGTAGCTACGATGGGCCAGAGAGTGAAAGCTCCGTAGAACAGGATGAAGGGGAGCAAAAACATCCAGATCCACGGCAGATCTTCTTTTCTCGCCCTTTCCGCTATCTTGATTTTTGCGCTGTTTTCCGCCATTTCCCGTACCTCTGCTTTGCCATCGGGAGATCGATCTGGGACGACCTCCTGCTCAGGCGGGAGTCGTCCCAGATCGATCGTTAGCTTACACTATGGTCGGTGCTTTGCGTAGTTTGCAGGGTCGAAGTCTTCGTTGTAGTTCCATTCCGGATACGCATAGCACTTCAACGATACCTTCAAGCCCTCAGTCTGTTCCTTCTTGAGCGTCTCCAGGAACACCTTGTTCTCTGCCGCGGCGATCTCCTTGGCCTTGGGAGCAAAGTCAGAGCCGGACGTGAGGGCTTCCACCATGGCCTCCCACTCCCAGTTTCGATGGAGGTTCACAGCGTTCTCCCACGCCTTGGACTTGGCGACGTCCGGGCACGCCACCACAGGTTCAGGATAGAGAACACGGAGGTGCTGCGCGATCTGTACCATCTGCTTCATAATCGGGTCTTTGATGTACTTCTGGTTGTCCGCGTAAGCCAGCGTGCCGAATCCGCGGGAGAGGTACTCCCTGGCGAAGTATCCATCGGGACGCGTCATCCACTCGATGAAGAGCCAGGCTTCCTTCGGATGCTTGGTCTGGCTGCTAACGTAGTACTTGTTCTCCGTCAGGCTGCGGGAAAGGGCTCCGCGAGGGCCGTTGTCGGGATAAGGCGGAGGAGCAATTCCGAGATCCAGGTCCTCGAAGCCCATCTTCTTGAAGACGCTGGGCATCCAGGCACCGCCGAAGTAAATGGCGGCTTTGCCGGTAGCCATTGCCTGCCTGGCGAAAGTCTTGTCGTTGACGCCGGGCACCACCAAGCCTTCCTTGTAGAGCTGCTGGATGAAGTTGAACGCCCTGAGCAACTTGGGATCGTCTATGCAGAACCTGCCGTTCTTGTAATCGAAGAACCTGTCGGTCATGATGGAACCGGCGATCGGGTACCACGTCCTTTGGAAGTCCTTCCCCTTGAGCGGCACCGCGAGGCAGTAAGCGCCGGTCTTCTCCTTTATCGTCTTGCAGACTTCATGCAGCTCGTTCCAGGTCTTGGGCGGTTTGTCCGGATCGAGACCGGCTTTCCGGAAGACCGCCTTGTTGATGTACATGTAGCCGGGGCCCCACACTTTGTTGTCGTTGAACGGGAACGAATAGACCTTCCCATCCTTCATGTTGACCCCTTCCTGGAAAGAGCCTTTCGGCCAGCGGGCCATCCATTCCTCTGAGACTTTTCCTGTTGGGCTGAGCGGCCTGATCCATCCCTGGTCGAGGAGTTCCATGGCGGTCATCACCCTGTTCCTGCCGATCCAGAAGAAGATGTCCGGCGATTTACCGCTCTTGAACATCAAAGGCAACGCCTGCCGGTACTGCTTCTGTGCCATGGTCTCCCAGTCGATGGTGATCCAGGGATATTCCTTCTTGAATTCCTTGGCCACGTCCTTGTAGAAATCCGCCTGCTCCTGCGACCAGTTCATGATCTTGAGGGTTACCGGCTCGTGCTTCTCCTTGGTAGGAGCAGGAGCTTTGGTGGGAGCGGGAGCCTTTGCAGGCTGAGCCGGGGCGGATGTAGCCGCAGGTGCCTTCGTCGGCTCTGGCGCCTTAGTGGGAGCAGGCGCGGGTGTTGGTGTGGGCTTTGCCTTGGCGCAGGCGGAAAGCACCATGGAAACCACCAGCAAGACTGCCAATACCTTCCAGTACTTCTTCATGAGTTTCACCTCCTGTTGAAAATTAGTCTTAAAAACAAAGGTCCAAACTACGTTGGTCGATTCCCTGCGTTTTCTTTTCCGGTTCTCACCCCCTTCCTCGTTTATTTGCTGGTCTATATTGGTACAGACCAGATAAATTTTAAAACGATCCCCCTGCCTGGGATTTGGAACTAGCGTATCATTGCAGACGAGCCGTGGATGCCCTCTCGATGAACTTTGCCTGAATGAGGAGCGTGTGCGGCTCGGAGCGATCTCCGGCAATTCGCTTAAGAAGGGTCTCCGCTCCAACCCTCCCAATCTCGTTGCCAGGCAGCGCCGATGTGGTCAGCGGAACGTCCATGTGGCGCACTGTAGGCAGATTGTCTACCCCCACGACGGACACGTCCTCAGGTATCTTCAAGCCGATTTCCCTTAGAGCTTTGTACACGCCCATGGCCATGATGTCGTTGAAGCAAAAGACGGCGGTAGGCTTGTCGGAGCCTCCCCCATTCCATATCTCCATGGCTTTCTCGTACGCTGGGGCAGCAAGGTGCTCGTCGGGTATTCCGTCGGAGGTGGCGGGGATGCTCAAGGGGGGCAGGGGGACTATGTGAGGAGGAAGTCCCGCTTCTTCCATCGCTTTCCTGTATCCCTCAGCCCTATCACGCCCCGTGCTGTAGTCCAGCAACCCCATGTGAACGATGTTTTCGTGCCCCAGGTCGATCAGGTGTCTGGTAGAAACATAGCCGATCATCTCATTGTCCGGAGCAACTGAGTCTCCTCCGATCCATGGCTCTCGCCGGCCGAGGGAGACCACGGGAATGTCCATTCGCACCAATTCCCTGACAACTTCCTCCTTGCGCCCAAACCTCGGAGGGGTAAGCGCGAGCCCTACCAGATCCTGCTTCTTCAAGTCCTCGATGATGTTGAGGAGCTCCTCAGCCTGGTCGTTGTGCATGTGCATTGCCATGGAATACCCGGCCTGCCGGATCACGTGGTTGAACGAAGCGGCAAGCTGGGGATAGAAAAAATGGAAGTTCGTGCTCGATACCACAAGCCCGATTGTTCCTGCCCGGTGGTTGTCCTTCGAAGTTTCCAGAACGAAGGTGCCCGCTCCGGGGAAGCTCTTGGTCAACCCGGCCTGGTTGAGCGCGGTGAGAGCCTGACGAATGGTACCCCGGCTCAGCCCAAGCCTCTCCTGCAGCTCCCGCTCGGAAGGGAGTTTCTCCCCTACTTTCAGAGTGCCGTCGAGTATCTGTGAATATATGGCCTGCCGCAGTCGAATGTGGATCGGAGCGGAAGCCTGCCCTTCGATAGCCTGTCTCACCCTTTCGATATCGAGCATTTGTACCCCATCTTCTTTGGTGTGTCCGGAGGAACCGGGCGATAAATCGTGTACGACGGCTTGCATTATACCGAGATCGGATGCTTTGTGAAAAATCTGCCACTACAGATATACCTGAGCTATCCAGTTCGCCCTCCACAGAAATTCCCAGGCACCATAACGCTTTCTTCGTTTTTGACAGCCTACCGATCTCCTGCTATACTTGTTGCTGTCGTATACCAGTATATACCAATTTCAGGTAAGTGTCAAATCACGAACCACGAAAGGAGAGAATGCCATGGAGAAATCCGACTTCATCGAATCGATCCTTAGCAAGATGTCTCTGGAACAGAAAATCGGTCAGTGCGTCGTCGTGGGGATGTCTGGGACAGTCATTACGAACGACCTCAGGGAAGCGATAACCCGGTATCACGCAAGCGGGTTGAGGGTGTCCCCGTTCGCCAGGATCTTCAGGTATTTCAGTGACGACAGGGCAAAGAAACAGGAACTGGGTGAGGACTTTGTGCCATCGATGCAGAAAATCGCCAAACAAGGCGCTCCCCCATACGCCACGCCAGAGCAGTTCGCCGCTACCTTGAACGAGCTGAAGGAGCTCGCCAGTCGCCGATCCCCGGCCATTCCGCTCCATATCGTGATAGACCAGGAAGGCGACACCAGCAAGGATTACTCCCGCGGTGGCGTCGTCCAGTTCCCGTCGAACATGGGGATCGCAGCAAGCAAGGATCCGGACGTGGCGTACCGGGTGGCAAAAGCGATCGCCAGGCAGATGAAAGCCGCGGGGCTGGACGTGATCCATTCGCCGGTGGTGGACGTGAACATCAACCCGAACAACCCGGAAATCGGCAGACGCGCGTTCGGCGACGATCCGGAACTGGTCTCGGAGTTCGCAATTGCGATGGTGAAAGGCTTCAAAGAGGAAGGGGTGATCGCAGTGGCAAAGCATTTTCCCGGGCGTGGAGATTCCGCCACGGACGCCCACTTCGCCTGCCCAGTCCTGAACGTGGACGACAAACGATTCCATGAGGTGGAACTGTACCCGTACAAGCGGCTCATAGAGGCAGGCATCGATTCGATCATGGTTGGGCACTGTCTGTACCCACACATCGACCCGGACAACATCTCCAGCGTCTCTCGCAAGATCATCACTGGCCTCCTGAGAGAAGAGCTCGGCTTCCAGGGGGTCATCACCACCGACAGCATGACGATGGGCGCGCTCATCGACAAATACGGCGTGGGAGAGGCGTGCGCCAGAGCGCTGGCCGCCGGAGCTGACATCGTCCTGATGAAAGCGGAGAACCAGTGGCGCGGCGAGATGTTCTACACAATCAGGAAATGGGTGGAAGAAGGTCGCATCCCAGAGGATGAGCTGGACGACAAGGTGCGCAGGATACTCGGCATGAAATACGATTACGGCTTGTTCGAGACCATGGGGATCGTGGACGCATCGAAAGCTTCCGAACCGTTCTCCGATCCGATCATTGTCCAGACCTCGAAACAGGCAGCCAGGAAAGCAATCATGGTGCTGAAAGACGATCTCGGCGCGCTGCCCCTGGACAAGAGCAAGAAAGTGCTTCTGATCAACCAGTTGAACACAATCAAGACCCCCAACGACCTGTACGACCATCCGGGGCTCTTCTCCCAGCTATTGGAGGAAGAGTGGCCTGAGCTACAGACTTACGAAACCGACTTTGGGTACAACGAAGAGGACGAAGAAAAGGTCGTCAAGTTTGTAGAGGAGCACGATTACGATCTGATAATCTGCACCAATTTCTACGACCGAGCAGCCAAGCCACACACCTACGTCAAGACTCTCATCGACAAAGGGTATCCGGTGGTGCTGATAACCAACACACCGTACCGGATCAAAGGAACAGGCGGGCTTCTGACGGAAGCACCGACGATCATCCTCAACATGAATCTCACGCCCGAAGGCTACAGGACTACAAGAGAAGTGCTGTTCGGCAGGCTCACTCCGGAAGGGTCGTGGCCGTTGAAACTGTACAACCCGTTCAACCTGTAGGAGGCGAGAAGATGAAGAGAATCCAATTTACTCAACCTTTCGACTACGAAAAATCGCCTTTCAGCGGGTGGACGAGAAAGCACTGGGAAGAAGCGTTCTTCGTGCTGATGAAAGGGATCGTGGACAACGCGTCCGAAGGCGGTGCTCGACAGAGGATACCAGGCCAGCGGAGCCATCACGGCCGCCTGGCAGACGAACTCGAGGGATTCACCAGGTCGGGCTTCATGGCAGGCCCGTGGCTCTACAGAAGCAACACAGGGAAATACACCATAGGCGACGAGGAAGTGGATGTGGCGGGGTTCTATCGGAAAGGAATACTGGCCGGGACGAACCCCAATCATCCCGAATACTGGGGTGACGTGGTAGACTACGCTCAGCACCTGGTGGAGTGCGCCGCGCTTTCCTGGTTCCTATACCTTTCCAGGAAACATGTTTGGGATCAATTCTCCGACAGCGAGAAGAAACAAGTCGCCGAGTACCTCTACCAATGCACCCAGGTGAAATACCACCACAACAACTGGCTGCTTTTCAACGTGATCACCAACACCGTACTGAAAAAGCTCGGTATGCCGTATTCACAGGAGCAGATAGACGAAAACCTCTCCGCGTGCGACCACATGTACATCGGCGAAGGATGGTATCGCGACGGGAACATCAACCGCATCGATTACTACAACGCCTGGGGATTCCACTTCTATTACTTGCTTTGGGTGCTTCTGGACGGAGAATCGAAGCCGGAAATCGCCGAGATGCACAAACAGCGGGTGCGAGAGTTCGTCAGGAATTTCAGGTACTTCTTCGGCGCAGACGGGGGCACTCCATGCTTCGGCAGGTCCATGATCTACCGGTTCGGGTACCTATCGCCGATCGCCCTGGGGCAATACCTTGGAGCTCTGGACGTCCCGCCGGGTGAGGTGAAGACCATGGTCAACCTGGGAGCCAAGTTCTTCCTGGAGAAGGAGATCATCACGGATAACGGGTTCCTGGGGATGGGGTATATGAGACCTTGCGAGGCCATGCTCGAGCACTACTCTTGCGGCGGTTCGCCTTACTGGGCGGCAAAAGCGTTTTCCATTCTGCTGATTCCGGAAGACGATCCATTCTGGAGTGTCCCGGAGGAGCCGCTGCCGATCCATCGAAAGAGCTATTCCATTCCGATACGAAGTGCTGGTCTGCTTCTGATCGGCGACCACAA
This sequence comes from Anaerolineae bacterium, assembly GCA_027016315.1. Lineage (GTDB taxonomy): Bacteria > Chloroflexota > Anaerolineae > S016-19 > S016-19 > S016-19. Next base: position 31,091 of record JALWAP010000076.1, read on the forward strand.
GACCGGGCATGTGCAACTGATCAACCACAAGTCGTATCACGATCACGAGGAATACAACGCCAAGTACACCAATTTCGCCTATTCGTCCATTTTCAGCTACGAAGCCCGTGCCGTGTATGGCTCTTTCAATTGCGACAACAGCCTGCAGTTCTCCGAAGATGGCATTTTCTTCAAACAAAGGTGGAACATGGACACCCTTTTCGTCGAGAAGGACTTCATCGCGTCCACCTACCCGCTCCACGGGGTAGACGAAGAGGGACGAGCCACCACCTACACCCTCGTGAAAGACGACTTCATGGTGAACTTCCACCAGGTCGCGACGAAAAAATCGCTGATCTTCAGGGAAGGCGGGTATCCGTTGGGCTTCGATGAAGGAGAGCCGACGGTAACGTCGGTTCCGGGCGGAGAACTCGCTTACAAGGACGGAAAACTCACTTTCCTTCGCAACCTGTATGGCTATCAGCGCCAGGTGCAGGCGACTCCGTACTACGAAGTCCTTGGCGGCACTAACGTGCGGTATCGACATAGCGTCGTGCCGAGGCTGGAGTACGAGAACAAAGGAAAGCATCTCTTCTATCTGGCCTCCATGGTGTACGGCAAGGTAGGGTCGGATTCAATCCAGCAGCTCATGTCGCTGGTCACAGAATTCAAAGTAGAAGGCAACATCGCCACGGTCCGATTCTACGATGGGGAAGCGGCCTTGATGCAGATAGGAGAGGTAAATGGAATCCAGGTTAGGCTGAATGGGGTGTCGTTCTCCGGGCCGATAGTGCTTGCAAGGGTCGATGCCAGCGGGAAAGACCGCTTTGTGCTTTATCGGAATGGCAAGGTAGAGACGAACTGGGAGAAGTATATGCGTAGTTGAACTCCTTTCCCAATCGTTCCGCGTTTTGAGCCGACAGAAACCGTTTCTGTCGGCTTTCTCTTTTATTGGACTGGGGTTCAGGATGATATAGAACTTGGCTTCTAATGTCAAGAGAGCTTGAGAGCTTTGCTACCCTTCACAGCGCTTCTTGTCCTTTTTTGGAGCGCCCGCGACGAAGAATCTTGAACATCCATTTCCAAACAGCTTCACACTATCCATTCCGAGTTTTCCCTGGTATAGGGTTTGGCACGCTCCCCTTCATCCCCCTGACATGTCCCAACCCATGCTCAAAGGCCCACATTGCTTCTTGACAGGACGATGTTACGTGCATTATCATGGCTTCGACCAACATCGAGAGAGGCAGGATCTATGGACGATAACGTGAGTGGCCTGATAATATTTTCGCTAATTGCGGGAGCGTTGTTCCCACCGATCATGCTTGTCGCATCCCTGGTACCGATACGGCACGCCGGTACATGGACGATGGGCACTTACGTGCTCCTGGTGCTGGCGTTGGCGCAGGGTTTCATAGAGACGCCAAACACATCTTTCTGGGAGTACGCCTGGTACATGGCGTCCTCTGGTATCTTGATGGGAATATCCGCTATTATGATCGCGATTTTGACGTGCACCGTCGTGGGCAGGCTCAGCACTTCTGTAGCCGACCGGATCTGTTTTGCATCGGGATATCTCTCCTTGAGGCGATACCTCGTCTTCTCTGCCGCATACATCCTTTTGTCGATCTCAGCTTCAGAAATATGAATTGCAGAAAATGAATGCAGAAGATCACCGACCTACCCAGACGTAGCTGTGCTTCGTTCGCCGTAGAAAACATGCTACAATACTCCCGATAGTCCTATACAGGCACGGAGTGGACTCGGGAGGTATGCCTCCATGCAGAACATAAATCGATTGGGGCAAAACAATCCCTCTCCCCTGGCACTCTCTGACATCTTCAGCAGAGAAAGGAGCCATTGATGTTCCGCAAAGACCGAATGTTTCCGCGATTCGCCCTGTACGGGTTCTTGAAGAACCTGCGTTTCTTCGAGCCTTTCCTGATCCTCATCTTCCGCGAAGTAGGCCTGAGCTTCACGCTTATCGGCACGCTGTACGCCATCCGAGACACGACGACTTACCTGCTCGAAGTACCCACCGGCGTCTTGGCCGACGCTTTCGGCCGCAGGAAAGCAATGCTCATGGCTTTCGGCGCTTACCTGGTCTCGTTTGCAGTGTTCTACTGGGGGCGCGGCTTTGGGTGGTTCGCTCTGGCTATGGTGCTGTTCGCAATCGGGGAGGCTTTCCGATCCGGAACCCACAAAGCGCTGATCCTAGAGTACCTGAAGCTGAACAAAATGGAACACCTCAAAGTCTCCTACTATGGACGCACACGTTCGGCGTCCCAGTTCGGTTCCGCCATCAATGCACTCATTGCCGCTGCACTGGCTTTCTACACGGGCAGCTACCGCATCATGTTTTTGGCCGCGGCAGTGCCCTACGTCCTCGACTTCATAAACCTGGCGACTTACCCACCTGAACTGGACGGCGAGCTCACCCAGGTGCACTGGCATACCATCGGCGCTCAAGCGCGCCGGACGCTGAGAGACTTTCGTGCCATGTTCTCCGACAGGCTCGTGCTGCGCGCGATCCTCAACAGTGCCAGCTTCATGGCATTGTTCAAAGCAACCAAAGACTACCTGCAGCCGATCCTGAAGCAGTTCGCACTGGCGCTGCCCATCTTTCTGGCCTATTCAGGGAAACAGCGCAGCGCCGTCGTGGTGGGCGTCGTGTACTTCCTCATTTACCTCAGCACCAGCTACGCTTCCAGAAACGCCGACCGATTCAGCCGACGGTTTCCCAACCTGGCACACGCCATCAACCGCTCCTACCTGTTGGGTGTGGCGCTCCTCGCCCTGGCGGGAGCAGCCACCTGGATCGGGTGGACAGGCTTTGCCATCGCCGCTTACCTGGGATTTTACGTACTCCACAACCTGCGCCGCCCAATGAACGTGGCTTACATCAGCGACCAGATCGAGAGCCGAGTCATGGCGTCCGGCCTGTCAGTGGAGTCGGTGGTGCGCACCATCATGGCAAGCGGCCTCGCTCTGGTGCTCGGCTTCATGGCAGATCGCCTGGGGGTTGGGCCTGCCCTTGCGTTGATGGCGGTACTAATCGCTTTGATGTTCCCTCTTCTGGAAGTCGAATGATCCCGGCAATCGCCCGATTTAAGGAATCGAAAGGAGGCATAAATGGGGCCACTTCTGATCGGTAATTACAGCGGTGTGGCATTGAGCCTGGGCATGGGAGCGGCGTTGCTGCTGCTCGTCGATCTCTGGACGAAACAGACACACAAAGCCGTCGTTGGGTTCCAAATACTTCTGATAACGAGCATTTTGCCATGGCTACAGAATTACCAGTGGATAGTCCAAACGCGCGGAGGATGGGGTCCACCGAAAACGCCGCATAAAGACGTGGGCTTGATGCTGTTCGAATGGGTAAGCCCCATCGCCGTTTACTTCTTGCTGGCGACAGCACTCTGGCTGGCGACGCGATCGGTAAAGGACATGTACATCGCCGCCGGGCTGCCCGCCGCCATATTTTTGATGACCTGGTACATCGCACTCCCATTGCTCCAAAAGGACGCACCCGGCCAGCCGTATCTCGCTGACAACATACCGCAATTCTGGTTGTTCGTGGAAAGCGCGATCGCTACGCTGATACTCGTGGCTTATGTCGCCTGGGCACGTCTGCTCAAACACCCTACACAGGCTCAGTGAGTGCACCCGTATCCTGACAGTGGAGCCATTTCACAAGCTTAGCTTCCGGAACAATCGACGGCTACTTCTACGTTATCTACAATACCTCTTTACGTCCGCAAAGACCTGGATTGGGCAAAATCATCCAAGGACTGTATAATTCCCCTTGCTAAACGGAGGAAAAATGCTTCTTACGATCGTAACTTTTGTTGTAGCTTTGAGCATACTCGTCATCGGCCATGAACTCGGCCATTTCCTGATGGCTCGGCATGAAGGCGTGATAGTAGAGGAATTCGGACTTGGGTACCCACCTCGCATTGCAACGATAGCGGTAAAAGGCGGAGTTCAATACACCCTCAACGCCATTCCACTCGGTGGATTCGTCAGACTCAAAGGAGAGGAGGAAGATGCAGGAGAAGGGAGCTTCCTCAGAGCTTCCCCGAAATCCCGCTTGCTGATTTTGCTGGCGGGCCCCGTTGCGAGCGCTCTGGTCGCCGTCTTCTTCATGACCATTGCATTCGTGCTTCCGCACCCGATCCCCGTCAACCAAGGAGCAAGGATCGTCGACGTAGCACCCGGGTCTCCGGCGGCCAAGGCAGGTCTGAAGCCAGAAGACGTGATCGTCGCCCTGAACGGTAAGCCAATCGACTCCGTCGAACAGTTAATTTCCACAACGAAAGAGTACCTCGGTCAGGAAGTTACCCTGACCGTTCGGCGGGACGGGAAGGAATTACAGGTAAAAGTGCTCGCCCGGAAGAACCCGCCGCAGGGACAGGGCTCGATGGGGATCGAGATCGCCCCGGTCATGGCGCTGAAGCCGGAGCCGCTTTGGGACGCCCTCAAAGATAGCATCCTGTGGACACTGAAGTTGTTCTGGATAACGCTGGTGATCCCCATTTGGCTGATCAGAGGAATGATCCCGTGGAGCGCAGCCCGCCCGGTTGGTCCCGTAAGCATCGCAAGGATCACGGGGAACGCCATGTCTACATCCCTCGCGACCGGCCAGTTCTACCATATTTTCTTCACCGTGGGATTCATCAGCGCGGCGCTTGCCATCACAAACCTACTGCCGCTACCCGCCCTCGACGGTGGACGAGCGCTGTTCGTGATCGTGGAAATGATCCGAGGAAAGAAAATCGAGCCAAAGAAGGAAGCGTGGGTTCATGCCATCGGAATGGCCATATTGCTCTTCCTGATGGTCGTGATAACATACATCGACATCGTACATCCGATAAATCTTTCCAACACGGGGTTCTAAGGTGAAAGAAAAGATCTGTCCGTTCTGCGGTGCTTCAATTCCAAAGGACGTGCGTGTGTGCCCGGTCTGCGGAAGGGCATTGCCAGATTCCAAACGGCTGGTGAAGTGCAGAGTATGTGGGGCAAAAGTCGATGGAGAGCTGGAAATCTGCCCCGTTTGTGGATCGAAGCTGAAGGACAACAGCCTCTGGTGGCTCACGAAGCTCGGCTACGCCGCCATTGTAGTCGTGCTTGGGGCGCTGGTTTTGCTCTACGGGAGAGGCGTCCTAAACGCCGCAAGCTCGTTGCGGGGCAAGGCAAGGTCGGTCCTGAGCCGCGGGATAATCTACATCCCGACCCCTTCCGGATTTGTAGCGTCGGCACAACTTACCCCCACAACCACGAAGAAGATCGGGGCGCCAACATCACCGGCGATGAGGACATCCACTCCCAGGCCAACCCCGACTCAAACGGCATCGTTGCTGCCACCTACGCCAACCTTCTCCCCGACGCCGACCGCCACGCCTACACTTGCGCCAACAGCCACGCCATCCCCAACCCCGACCAGCACACCTACGCCTGCGCCGACGGCCACGCCGAAGCCCAAACCTACCTCCACGCCAAAACGAAAGAAGAAACCGACTCCAACCCCGACCCCGGTCCCTACTCCCACGACCGTAGCGTACAAATATGGTGCTCCGACACCTTTCGAACCGGAAAACGGGGCCAAATTCAGCGGGCAAAGCACCACCATAACCTTACGATGGAAGTTCGATCGAAGGCTCGCTTCGGACGAGCGGTTCCAGATACCGGTTACGTTCACCAAAAGCGGCCAGAAACAAACGTGGAAGCTCGAAAGCGGGGCAAACTATCTGGTCGTACCACGAGAACTCTACGGGCAGGCTGACGATCCACAAAGTCTGTACACCTGGAGCGTGCTGGTGGTTAGGGTAGAAGGGAACAAGAGAATCCCGATCAGCCCTGTGAGCGAGGCATGGACTTTCCATTGGTACAAATGAATCTCGCCACACCTCCAGCAGTCAGCAGGATTGACACTGCAAGCGGAGACCGAGGATGATAGAGTCTATCGACGAGAGTTCGACCGTTTCAGTCCCGTTCGGACGGGGAAGCGTATCCTTTCACCTACCGAAAGGGGCCAAAGGACACATCCTGCATTCGAAAGGGGCTCCGGCTCTGGGCGACCCACTGAGCGCGATCGAACAAAGCCTGGATCATCCCCTCCAGAGCCCTCCGCTGCAGGAGCTGGCACGCCCTGGTTCGAAGGTGTGCGTCGTGTTCACGGACGTCACGAGGGCTTCTCCGGACAGACTGTTGATACCTCCGATGCTGCAGAGGCTCGAATCGGCTGGGGTGAGGCGGGAGGACATCACACTTTTGTGCGCGGTGGGGCTGCATCGCTCGAGCACAAAGGAAGAAAAAGTGGAGAAGCTCGGCGAAGGGGTGGTGAACGCCTACCGGGTAGTCGACCACGACGCCCTTGACGCTGCAAACCTGGTGCACGTAGGAGATACCTCGGAAGGTGTCCCGATAGTCGTGAACCGGTGTGTAGCGGAATCCGATCTCGTCATCGCATCCGGGCTGGTGGAACCACACCAGTACGCGGGGTATTCTGGCGGGGCGAAGACGACGATAATCGGAGCGGGCGGCGAGCCAACGATCGCCGCCACCCACGGGGTACAGATGATCGACCGGCCTGGGGTCAGGCTCGGCAGGATCGACGGGAATCCGTTCCAGGAAGCTGTGCGCGAAGGAGCAAGATTCGTCCCCCTCAAGCTCATCCTGAACGTGGTGAAGGACGAAAACGGACGCATCGCAGCGGTGGCGGCTGGCGATCCAATCGCCGTGCATGATTACCTGGTCTCAAAGGCAAGCCAGATCTACACCGTGCCAGTGCCCCAGAA
>JALWAP010000077.1 GCA_027016315.1 Anaerolineae bacterium
GGGGTCGGAATGCTGGCGCTGGTAGATGGCGAACCGCGCACCCTTTCCCTCAAACGGATGCTGCTGCTCTACCTGGAACATCGCAAAGAGATCGTGACCCGCAGGACGAAGCACGATCTCGCGGAAGCAGAGGCGCGCGCTCACATCCTCGAAGGGCTGCTGAGAGCCCTGGACATGTTGGACGAGGTGATCGCCACCATCCGCCGGTCTCGCACCACCGATACGGCGCGGAAGAACCTGATCAAGAACTTCAAGTTCACCGAGGTCCAGGCTCAGGCGATCCTCAACATGCCGCTGAAGAGGCTCGCAGCTCTCGAGAGGAGGATGCTGGAGGAAGAATACAAACAGAAAAAAGAGCTCATTCGCTACCTCAAGAAGCTCTTGAAGAGCAAGAAGATGCTGATGGAGGTGATCAAAGAAGAACTGCTGGACTTGAAATCCAGGTTCGGGGATAGGCGGCGCACGCAGATCATCCAGCGCAAGAAAGGGATCGTCATGGCGCACGAGGCTGCCGAAGAGGAAGAATCCCTCGTCGTCATAGACACGGCCTGCAGCGTCTACCGGATACCGGCATCCAGCCGCCGGAAGGGTCAGGCTCCCAGGATCGAAAAGAGCATCCCGATGGTGGCGGTCGGGTCGAACACGAAACACACCATCCTCCTCTTCACAGACAGAGGCCGGATGGGCAGCGTGAAAGTCTTCAGGATAGAGGAAGAGCCTGCACCGCTCACCTCGTACCTTTCATTTGAGGCAGACGAATCGGTCGCTGCGGCGCTCAGCCTCTCCGACGAGCAGGCAGGCGACGAGACCATGACCCTGATGCTCGTGACGAACCAGGGCAAAGTCAAGAGAATCTCGATGGCGGACGCCATCGCCGGGGCGCACAATATCCCGGCGGTGATCAAGCTCGATGAATCGGAGCGGCTGATTGGCGCGGCCATGGTGAAGGACGAAGACGAAGTGATCCTGTTCTCCTCGGCAGGGAAAGGAATCCGCTTCAAGGCATCGGAAGTGCGAACCATGGGGCTCGGGGCGGCGGGCGTGCGCGGTATGTCCCTTGGTAAAGGCGAAGAGGTGGTTTCCATTGCTCCCATCGTGGAAAACCGGGACAGGGTTGCCACTGTGACGGAATACGGAGCCGCCAAGTGGTCGCCGGCCGAGTCGTTCCCCGCCCAGAAACGGGCTGGCTCAGGTGTTATCGTCACACGGGTCGGAAAGGGGGAAAGGCTGGTGGCAGGGATCTCTGCATCGAAAGAAGACGAACTGTTCGCCATCGGGAGCAAAGGCTCCATTACCTATCTGCGGTGGGACAGGATATTGCCGAAGATGAGAAGGGACAACCGTGGGCGCCCGGCAGCCCGGCTCAAGAAAGGCGAGGTGGTCTCCAGGGTGCTGTGGATCGAACACTGATCGAAGCAGAGTGAGACTTCGATGAATCTGGGCGGGCCCCAAGCCCGCCCCTTGTAATTTTCCGCTTTCTACGGCCCAAAAAGCAGGGTCACTTGTTCACGTAAGTGAGCCAGCCGTGTCTGTCTTCGATCTTGCCGGTGGTGATGCCGAAGAACTCATCCTGCAGGCGCTTCGTGATAGGCCCACGGTAGCCTGGCCCCACTGGCAAGCCGTCCACGGACTTGATCGGCGTGATCTCCGCCGCGGTGCCACAGAAGAAAAGCTCGTCTGCGATGTAGAGCATCTCCCTGGCGATGAGCTGCTCCCTGACATTGTACCCCATCTCCTTTGCAAGCACGATGACCGAATCCCGGGTGATGCCGCCCAGGATCGAAGCACCGAGGGGCGGCGTGTACAGTTCGCCTTTGTAGACCAGGAACAGGTTCTCGCCGCTCCCTTCGCTGACGTAGCCGTAGATGTCGAGCCCGATTGCTTCCGTGTAGCCGTGGGATTTGGCCTCCATCACCATGAACTGGGAAGTGACGTACTGCCCGCCTATCTTTCCCAGCGCCATCGAGACATCGGGAGCCATCCGCCTCCAGGAACTGACCCCTACGTCCACGCCTTTTTCGATGGCTTCGGGGCCCAGATACCTGCCCCACTCGATGGTCCCGATGATCATCTGCACAGGGCACGACCGTCCGTCCACGCCCAGGGAATCGTATCCCCTGAAAATGAGTGGCCTGATGTAGCAGGATTTGTGCCCGTTGCGCCGTATGGTCTCCAGGATGGCTTCTTCGATTTCCTCTTTGGAGTACGGCGACGGCATGCGCATCATCTTTGCGGAGTTGATCAACCTTTCCACGTGGTCGGATAGCCGGAAAACCGCGGGGCCTTTGGGGGTGTCGTAGGCTCTTATCCCCTCGAAAACGCTGGTGCCGTAGTGGAGGACATGGCTCATCACGTGAATCTTAGCGTCTTCCCAGGGCACGAACTCTCCATCGAACCATATCCACTTCGAAGCATTCATCGGCATGGTACCAACCTCCTTTGGTCTGATAGATTTTCGACAAACAAAAAAGCCTTCCCCGAAAGTGAGGAAGGCCCGCCATGACGCTATCAGCGCTCCGGGGAACGAAGTGGAGCTGAGGGGATTCGAACCCCTGACCTCTTGAATGCCATTCAAGCGCTCTCCCAACTGAGCTACAGCCCCATGATTTCCGAAAGCTTTTCTGGTGGAGCTGAGGGGATTCGAACCCCTGACCTCTACAGTGCGATTGTAGCGCTCTCCCAACTGAGCTACAGCCCCTTACCGTCAGCCAGTATACGCCAAAGGCGGTGGGTTGTCAAATCAAGGGAGCCGGTTCGCTGCCGGATTCCCCGCCACCGCGTGCGCTTTCCGCTTCACATACCACAACGCCTCGCTTTAGTCCACTCAGGGAACGACATACGCCTTTTCGGTAAAAGCAAATAGGAGACAATGACGCTGCCGCCTTTATGCAGTCCATAGTGCAGCTGAAGACCTTGTAGAGGCGAGCCGTTTGGCCCACCGAGGCTCGGAGCGTTTGAAACTCGAAGATTCTCATAGCCCTCTACGCCTTATGCATCTTTGCATCCTAGCGTTGGTCCCATGGTCGAGCCAGACGGCTCGACCTACATTTCTGGGCGGGGACGAGCCCCGCCCCTACCCCCAACACTTGGAGGCGTGTTCAACGCAAGAGGAATGAGGCCACAAAGATTTTTCATAGTTCTTTGCATCTTACGCGCCTCGGCGTCTTGGCGTTGTTCTTAACCATCGAGCCAGACGGCTCGACCTACATTCCTGGGCGGGGACGAACCCCGCCCCTACCCCCAACACTTGGAGACGTGTTCAACGCAAAGGGAACAAGGCCGCGAAGATTTTTCATGGTTCTTTGCGTCTTACGCACCTTGGCGTCTTGGCGTTGTTCTCAACCGTCGAGCCAGACGGCTCGACCTACATTCCTCGGCACGTGTTGCGTGTTTGGAACGCAGAGACGCGAAGTCCCTTCCCATACTCCTTTGCGTCTTGCGCACTCTGCGGTTTCGTGTTGGGCTTATCGTCGATCCGGGCGGCTCGACCTACATTCCCGCTGTCAATCGGAAGTGGCGAGCTACGTGCTCGGCTCGAGGCCTGTATCGCCGCCTTCCCCTCCGCCCGCCAGCTCCGGCATTTCCTTCTCTATTTCCTCTGGGCTCTGCCCTGCCTCCAACCTGTCGATTGCCTCATAGAACTCGTCGCCAAGGTCGGCGGCGTCCTCCCCCAGCTCTGCCGTCATTTTCTTCATGAACTTCGCCAGAGATTTTGGATCGTTCTCGTCAAGCCCAGCAAAGTTGCTCGGGTCGGCTAGCTCTTCCAGCCTCGCTTCTTCCGATTTCATTACCGCAACCCTGGAAATCATCTTGACCACGTTAGCACTGCCGCATTCCGGGCACGTGGGCCTGACATCGGCAGCATCGGAAAACGTCTGGAAATACAAGGAAAACTTTCTTCCGCAATCCAGGCACTTGTACTCGTAGATCGGCATTTTCATACCTCCAGACGGAGATTTTTGACAACCAACAGGAAATCCGATACCCTAAAGGAGCTACCCAAATTATAACAGAGGCGCTGACATGGCACAAGAACCTTCCGCGATCGACTGGTACGAAGCCGTGCAAAAACCACATCCGCTGCTGATTGTGATCTCTGGCCCGTCGGGAGTGGGCAAAGACGCGCTGGTGAAGCGGATGAAAGAGCGCAAGGTCCCGTTCCATTTCGTGGTGACGGCAACGTCCAGACCGCCAAGACCTGGGGAAGTGAACGGCAGGGACTACATTTTCGTGTCGAAGGAAGAATTTCAGCGGATGCTCGAAAAGGGAGAATTACTGGAGCACGCCATCGTGTACGGCGAGTACAAAGGGATACCGAAGCGGCAGGTTCTCGATGCCATCGCATCAGGGCAAGACGTGGTCATGCGGATAGACGTACAGGGGGCGGCCACCGTTCGAAAGATCTTTCCGCAGGCGGTCACCATTTTCTTGATAGCCTCGTCGGAGGAAGAACTCATCCGCAGGCTGTCGATGCGCAAGACAGAATCGCCAGAGGCGCTTGAAAGGCGGATCGAAGCGGCGAAAGCGGAGATGAAGAGACTGCCGGAATTTGACTACGTGGTGGTCAACAGGGACAATGAGCTAGATGATGCCGTGGACAAGGTGTTGGCCATCGTTACGGCCGAAAAATGCAGAGTTCGACCGAGGGAAATAAAACTGAACGTGCAGGTATGAGAAAATGACAGGAGATCCGAAGTTACTGGTTCCGGCTTTGGGATTGGGCTATGTAGCGGTCTTCGGCCTGATGTTCTGGGTCCGTAGAGAAGGGTTCCAGGTGAAATTCACCATCGAAGGGCTAGTGCTGACGTTGATTGGAACGGCGTTGGCTTTTTACGGGCTCATAGGGCCTATCCTGTTCCTGGTGGTGCTTTACCTTGTTACCATGAGGACGAGGGTTCTGGCGGACGCAGGAAACTACCTATCCAACAACGGGCATTTTCGGGAAGCGCTGCTCATGTTCGATCTGGGCGAGAAAATGTGGCCGGATGCGGTGGGCAAGTTTATGCTGGCGATCGACAGAGGGGTTGCGCTGTTCAAAATGGGTGCGGTGAAGAAAGCAATAGAAACGCTGGAAGCGGCACTCGAGCAAACTTCGGTAGCGGTGCCCGCAAAGCATCTGGCGGCATGTCATTACAACCTGGGAATCGCGTACCGCCGTATGGGAGAAACCGAAGCTTCTAGGCGCCACTTTCTCAAGGTGCTCGACATCGATCCCGACTCCATCTATGCAATCGGAGCACGAACCGGTCTAAAGAAGCTGTCCGAGCAGGCTTGAACAATATCCAAGACCAAATCGTCAAAGGCCAGGATCGCACACTAAATCGAGAGCAAAGTCCAGGGGGCGCTCCCCCAAGCGCCCCCTGGCCAGTACCGTTCCCCTACGAGACCACTTGCTTATCCCCCTAAAGGTCCGCTGAACAGATTCCAAAGCCAGAATGGCATCGGATCTTTTTTCCTATTCCTCGCGCCCTCATCGTGCCCGGTTCCTACAGGAGTAGGAGTAATGGTCAACGTCGGAGTGACGGTAACCGTAGGCGTCACCGTAGGAGTTATAGTGGCAGTTGGGCTTGGAGTCAACGCTGGACTCAGAGTCGGTGTAGCTGATGCCTTCTCAGGTGGCAAAGTCCTGTGTTCTCTCGAGATCACTGGTGGTATCACCGGCAACGATGGCAGGGGACCGACCCCCTTGCGGCGAGGTGTAGGTGTAGGCGTAGGCGGCAAGGGTGTAGGTACCACCATGGTAGGAGTCGGGGTCGGTATTGGCGTTTGGGTAGAAGTCGCTGTCGGCAGCGGCGTCTGAGTAGGCGTCGACGTCGGTAGCGGCGTTTGGGTAGAAGTCGCTGTCGGCTGGATTACCCGCGTTGGAGTCAGCGTCGGCACGAGCGTTTCGGTGGGCAACGGCGTAGGCGTAGACGTCGGCTCCAACGTTGGAGTGGCAGTGGGCAGCGGCGACGGAGTCGAAGTGGGAACAGACGTTGGAGTGGACGTAGGATTGGGCGTAGGAGTCGAAGTGAGAGTAGGTGTCGGGGAAGGCCCCACAGCGCTTGCAGCAGACGATACCGCTGCGGCGGCATTTACCCTTCCCCAGCCGAGCTTACCCACGTAATCCGGATTTACGCCATCGATCTTATCGGCAGTGCTTTCGATCACCTGCGCTATTCTATCGGGTCCCCACTCCGGACGTATAGACTTCACAAGCGCCCCTATTCCGGCCACCAAAGGCGCTGCCATGGAAGTTCCGCTCATGTAATCGTAATTCTGGACATATCCGTACTCGTTCATTTTCACTTTGTAAGTCGGCATCGTCGAAAGGATGTGAACACCAGGGGCGGATACGTCCACCCATGTTCCGTAATTGGAGAACATGGCTTTCCTGTCGTTTTGATCGAGGGCAGCGACGGAGAGAACATGTGGATATGCTGCAGGATAGAACACCGATTCACTGTTGCTGTTACCTACAGCAGCCACTATCAACACCCCATGCTGATACGCATACTCCACGGCCGATTCCAGCACCTGCGAAGGGCTGGGCGAGCCAACGCTGAGGCTGACTACGTCCGCTCCATAGTCAACAGCGTGAACGATCCCTTTGGCGATCAAGCTGGTGTTCGTGCTCCCGACGTTGTCGGGGAAGACTTTTATCGGCATAATCCGCACGTTCCAGCTCGCGCCTGCAACGCCTACGCCGTTGTTCCCAATTGCGGCCACGATGCCTGCGCAATGCGTCCCATGACCAAAAGTATCTGTCGGATTGCTATCGCCGCTTCCATAGTCGTACCAGGTGGAAGGAGGGGTCAGATGAGCCTTCAGGTCTGGGTGGTTTACGTCCACCCCTGTATCTATTACAGCGACCACAACGTCGGCTCTGCCAACAGTTATATCCCAGGCCTTCGGCAAGCTGGACTTCACCAACGCCCATTGATGCACGAACTCTGGATCGTTCGGATTTGTATCCAGCAGCTTGATCGGCCTTTCCGGCTCTACATACTTGGCCTTCAGATCCCTCTTGACCGCCGATAAGTCTTTTGCCGAAAGCCTTCCGGAGGGAACGTACACCCTGTACACCCCAATGCCGGGGACATAGTCGTCTATCACCCCTCCGAATTTTCGGACAGACTTAGACACCTCCAGGAAAGATTTTCCATTTCCCGGAGCGACCAACAGGTATTTTCCGCTTATCGAAACCTCGCTGCCAGCAGCAAGAACAGCCCCACTCCCGGCGACGAAAGCTATGTTCAACACGAGTACAACCGTCAAAAACTGCAGCAGAGCGCGTTTTATCATCCGATGGCCCATTCTCACCACCTCCTTGCAACAAAGATGATCACACATTGTTCACGTGTGAGAACGCCACCGAGTTTTCACACCAATCACGCGTCAAACTACACCAGAGCCGTTAGGGGACACTGAGAACGCAAGACTATTCACATCACGAGAAAACGCACCATAAAGAGGCACTGGGGCAACACGCATCAACCAGTACAAGAAATTCGCTTCACTGAGAAACAGGACGAAGAAAAATCACGCTATATAACGCAAAAGCCCGGCGGCTTAACCATTCCAACTCACAAGCCGCCGGGTCACGTATCACTCAATTACATTATACAGAAAAAAGAAGCTTTTGTCAACATTTTTGTCGAGCTAACGCAACCCAATTCTCCAGGTGGCTCCACAGGATTTAGCGAGAACGGTCGAGGTTATCGCTCGGGACGTGCCCGAACCTAAGTGAACTCGGGTTGCCATCGAGTCGTTTATTGTCTATAATCCCTACGCGGCGAAGGCCTGCACTGGACACACCTGAGGGAACGAGTTGAGCATCGATATCCTTTCCATCGAAAAAGAGATAGAAGCCCTGGCCGAGCACATCCAACGAGCTTCCCTTGACAGATCGAGCCTCATCGGGGCTGTTCGTGAGGTTCTGGTGGGGGTCGGGCAAGAAGAAATGCAGGACGCTGTGCTCAGGTTCCAGGAAAGGCAGGAGAGAGCACCCTGGCTGGTGGCGCTCCCCATGCAGCCACCGGATACCGCCATCCCTTCCCCTGCACCTCCGCCAGATTACACAGTGGTGGCCAGCGACGGGTCGTTCATCCCGCCGGATCGACATTCGCCGGTGCATTTCTTCCTGCTGAACATGGGGCAGGCTACGATGCACTACGGTGCGGAAGCCTACGCCGACCTGTCGTCCTGTGCGCAACTGTACTTCCGCCAGTCCGAAACCCACATCCGGGACGAGAATGGCTTCGACATGCCCATCGAGGGGAACCTGCTTTCGTGGAAAATGGCAGTGGAGGAAGTGGCGTTTTTGCTGGACAACGCCCTTGGACTGGACCCACCACTTCTCGCCGTCAGGGATGGCTCGTTGATATTCTGGGGGCTTCAGGGAGAAAGCAAGGAAATCCAGAAAGAGTTCCTGTTCCCGGTGCTGAGAACGCTTGACAGGTTCAAGGAAGCGGGCATCCCCATCGTGAGCTACATAAGCTATCCCGGCTCGCGTGATGTCTGCAATTCGCTGAGGGTTCTCCTGTGCCCCGAAGACCCTCTGCGGTGTCAGTGCAGCAGCGAGAAAAACCGCGGGCTGTGCGATTTCCTGCGCAGCATGGTGGATAGAACCTTGTTCCAGGGCATTCTCAATTCCGGCGAGCGGAGCGCCGTCTTCTCCAGCAGTTCCGGCGTGCTCGATCTGTACGGGGAACACAGGATCCAGTTCTTCTACCTGCACGTTGGGAGTGAGATCGCCCGGGTGGAAGCACCGCGATGGGTGTTCGAAACCGAAGGCTGGCTCGATTTCGTCCACTCGGTGCTGGTGGACCAGGCCAGGAGGGGCAACGGATACCCGCCCGCGCTGATGGAAGCGCACGAGCAAGCCGTGGTAAGCATGGAAGAGCGTCGAATGGTGATGCAACTGCTGGAAAGCAGATTGCAGGCCACGGGGATGTCGTTGGAGAGATCGTACAAAGACAGGAGCAAACGGATAAGGGGAGTGTAAACGATGACCGAAGCCCTTGGAGAGATCATAGAATCGACGAGCCTGAAGATCACCGCGGAGAGCTTCTTGTTCCTCCAGCCGCCACCCCTGGGGAGCCTGGTGAAAGCCAAGCAGTTCGGCGGGGAGGGATGGATCTACGGCGTGGTGAGCTTCGGCACCACCGTCAGCATCGACCCGGGCAGGCGGGTCACCAGAAGAAGCACGCCGTCAGCCCTCGACGAGAACGTCTACCGCGAGCATCCCCAGTTGGAACACGTGCTTCGGACGGAATTTGAGGCTGCCTTAGTCGGAAGCGCTGACCCAGATGGGCTCGTCCACAGGCACCTGCCATCTCAGCCGCCGCCGCTCCATTACTCGGTATACCCGTGCTCCCCGGAGGAAGTGCGGGCTTTCTCCGAAGAGCTGGGCTACCTGTGGGTACTTCTCGGCTTCCGCGGAATGCTGACCCCCGAAAGGCTGATCGCGGCGCACCTGCGGGAGGTCTACCGCCAGCGTGGAAACGATAGAGCCTGGCTCGAGGAGGCGGCCAGGATGGCGTCGAGGCTGTTCAAGAGTGAGTACGACAAGCTGACCTCCGTTCTCGTCGCAATCGAGCCGGAACGGTAGCCATGGCGGTGGTTCTCTCCTGCCGGGAAGCGGCGCTCATCCTGAGCGCGGGCAAAGGGCGATCACGTGTACCCGTCGATTGTGGCTTCAGGGAAACGGAAATCGAAATCGAGGAAGATGGGGCTGTCCTACCGGATGGAGTGTTAGTACCTCGGGAGGAACTGGAGAAAATAGCAAGCGACTGCGGGGTTTGCTATCGGATCGAGGGAGGAAAAGCTACCGCCATAAGGCTCTACTCAGAACTCACCAATCGGGTGATTGCGCTGATGCCTACGTCTGGCGCCCCGACCATCACTTTGTCTGGCATCGCGATGCACAGGATTCAGGGAACCGATCCGTGGGCCGACACGTCGGAGAAGATCAAGGCTCTCGGCAGGGTGCGGGGGCGAGGTCTGGACGTCTGCACAGGCCCCGGCTACACAGCGATCCAGGCTTCCAGGTGGGCGGACCTGGTGGTCACGATTGAGCTCGACCCGGCGGTGCTGGAAGTTGCGGGCATGAACCCGTGGTCTCGGGAGCTATTCGAATCGGATCGGATAGAGCTGGTGGTCGGCGACGCAATCGACGTCGTGGCGGGGATGCCTGCAGGTTGGTTCGACTTCGTCATCCACGATCCGCCGCTGTTCGGGCTTGCAGGTGATCTCTACTCCCTTCGGTTTTACGAATCCCTGAGGCGGGTGCTCAGGCGTGGAGGTAAGCTGTTCCACTACGTCGGCAATCCGGAAAGCAAGATGTCCGGTAACGTCACCAGGGGAGTGATGAGGAGACTCCAGGAAGCGGGATTCCGGGTCATCCGAAAGCCCAGGGCTTTTGGCGTGTTGGGCATAAAGCAGTAGAATGAGGCAAATCGATCTTTGGGAGGTAGAAGGATGCCATCGACAAGGACGAAAGTGGAGGTTAAGGGCTTCGAGGCCAAATACTACGATCTCCTCATGGACTTGCTCACGTTTGGAAGGTACGAAGGGATGATACGCAAGATCATCGCCGACATGGGGATTCAAAGGGGAGACGAGATCGTAGACCTGGGCTCTGGGACGGGACGTAACGATTGCATAATGCTTGAGCACACCGGGAAGGAAGGCAGGATCGTTGGCCTGGAAATCGGCCAGGAGATGATGGCCCAGGCCGTGGAAAAGTGCAGGGACTACCCGAACGTTTCCTTCGTCTACCAGCGGATAGAAGAACCGTGGGAGTACGAGGAGGAGTTCGACAGAGCGTTCATTTCGTTCGTTCTGCACGGGTTCGAGGACTACGACAAGGAAAAGATCTTCGACAACGTCTACAAAGCGCTGAAGCCGGGCGGCTATTTTCAGATTCTCGACTACAACGAATTCGACCTGAAGAGGACTTTCCTCCCAATTCGATGGCTCTTCGAGAAAGCAGAGTGCCCGCTCGCCAGCGAGTTCGTGGAACTGGACCTGAAAAAGATGCTCTCTGAGCACGGGTTCGGCGAGTTCGACACGAAGACATACGCTCTTGATTACGTGCGGCTACTAACGGCGAGGAAACCGGACGGCACCGAAACGGCATAGCTGCAATCCAGGCTTTGCCGCCCACCCCACCGCTCAGGATAAGGTCGGTTTCTCAAGTTGTTGGTGGCGCTCAAAAGTAGGTAGTGTGACGGATTCGTTGAGCAAGGAGGCTGGGATTGCCTTTTGCCCTTTCCTATCACCCCAGCTGCCTGCGGCGGCCTGCCCCTCTTCCCTCTCCCATTTGTCATGGGCGAGGGAAGAGGGATACCACAGGCATGGGTGCACCGTGAAAAATCGGTAAATCGCATCGGAGTGGCTCTCTCTAACCCGTTTCTACCGTTGCAAGCACCACCACGGCAGCAGGTTTTGTAGGGCGAGCCGTCTGGCTCGCCCCAGCGCCACATTCTCGAACCCGTTTCTGCAAGTGAGAAAGCGAAGCTGGCTTGACCAAGCGCCCGGCAGCCCCTCCTTCGCCTACGGAAGCCGGAGAGGAAGAAGCTTGGGTGGGAGAGGGCAAAACAGCACCATTCCACCAGTTCTGAGCGCTACCAAGTTGTTTGTTTTCGAGCTTTTCTTTGCGTCTTGAGCTTCTTGGCGGCTTCGCGTTGAATCCTTGCCCAATGTGCAAGAATTTCGTTGGTAAGGCGTTACGGCACATGCAGCAAGGGCGACCCGTAGGTCGCCCTTTCACGATCAACCGTTCTTCTCGGCGAAAGCTTTCATGAACTCCGCCAGCTTCAGCGCACCCTCCACCGGCATGGAGTTGTAGATGGACGCACGGCATCCGCCGACGCTCCTGTGCCCTTTCAGGCCGATCATCCCCTCGGCTTCCGCTTCCGCCAGGAACTTCTTCTCCAGTTCCTCGGTGGGCAGGCGGAAGACCACATTCATCTTCGACCGGTCTTTCTTCGCCACGGGGCTCCGATAGAACTCCGGATACGCGTCTATGACGCCGTAGATGGCGCCGGAACGCTGCTCGGCGCGCCGCTCGAACTCCTCGACCCCACCCTCGCTCTTCATCCACTCCAACACCAGCTTGATGGCGTACACGGAGAAGACCGGCGGCGTGTTGTACAGCGAATCCTTCTTCGCCTGGAGCTTGAGGTTCAGGTACGCAGGCAGGCTGTCGTCGCACCGCTCCAGCAGGTCTTCACGGACGATCACCAGCGTTGCGCCCGCAGGGCCAAGGTTCTTCTGCGCGCCCGCGTAGATCAGCCCAAACTTCTCCACCGGAATCCTCCGGCTCATGATGTCGCTGGACATGTCCGCCACGATGGGGACGCCGCCCGTGTCGGGCCAGTCGTGCCACTGGA
>JALWAP010000078.1 GCA_027016315.1 Anaerolineae bacterium
CTCCAGCGCATCCGGGTTTTTCTTCTGGGGCATCAGGCTGGAGCCAGTGCTGTAGGCATCCGACATCACCACGAACCCGAACTCCGCGCTGGACCACAAAATCAGGTCTTCGGCGAGCCTGCTCATGTGAACCCCAAGCATCGCGCCCCACGAAAGCATTTCCAGGACGAAATCCCTGTCCGATACGGCGTCCATGCTGTTGAGCGATACGCCCTCGAACCCCAGGTCTGCGGCCAGGGCGTCCCTGTCGATAGGGAAGGCCGTGCCCGCCAGCGCCCCGGAGCCAAGCGGAAGCACGTTCACCCTCCTGCGCACCTCCTGGAGCCTTTCCCTGTCCCGCTGCCACATCCAGAAATAGCTCATCATCCAGTGGGCGAACCGGACTGGCTGGGCTCGCTGGAGGTGGGTGTAGCCCGGCATGATGACTTCGACGTGTTCCCCGGCGACCTCCAGCGCCTGCCGCTGTAAGTCCAGCAGATACCCCTCCAGTTCGTCGATCCGCTCCCGAAGGAAGAGCCGCATGTCCGTTGCAACCTGGTCGTTTCTGGAGCGGCCGGTGTGCAGCTTCCCTGCCACGTCGCCGATCAGTTCTTTGAGGCGTCTTTCGTTGGCGGTGTGGATGTCCTCGTCGCCAGGCTTGATCTGGAACTCGCCCGACTCCCATTCTTCCCTGATCCTGGCGAGACCCTGAAGCAGTTGCTCCGCCTCGGGTGGGAAGAGAAGTCCCGCCCGGGCGAGGGCGCGCACCCACGCCTCGCTGCCCTGGATGTCCGCTTTCCAGAGCCGCTTGTCGAATGATATGGAATCGTTGAACCGCTCCATCAGCGGGTCGGTTTCGGATTCGAACCTGCCACCCCAGAGTTTTCCCATAGTCGTTTTCTCATTCCGCGGGACTTGCCGGCCTTGCTCCTGCCGAAATCTTTGGCAGCGCTCAAAGGTTGCGGGGTGAGGCGAAGATCGCTTTTTGCCCTCACCCATCACCCCAAGCCGCCTTCGGCGGCCTTCCCCTCTTCCCTCTCCCATTCGTCATGGGCGAGGGAAGAGGGGAACTACAGGCAAAGCTGCCCTGCGGAAAGTCGGCGAATTGCATCGAATTGGTGCCCTCAAATCTGTTTCCGCCAGCCGGTAGCCCCTCCCTCGCCTGCGAAAGCGGGAGAGGGAGGGGTTGGGGTGGGTGAGGGCAAAAACAACGCCACCTCACCGCACTACTTTCCGCTTCTGAGCACTACCTCTTCATCCAGTATCTCCAGCCATGCTACAAAAACCAGCGATGTACAGGCACGGGTACAATACAGTTGTGCCCTCTCGCAGGCTCAATCCTACAACGGGCGGCAATAAGCCCCGCCCCTACAGCAGCGAATCGTCAATCCAGCCCGGCTTCCTGCCGGAGGATGTCCGCTTTGTCCGTCTTCTCCCACGGGGCATCGATGTCGGTGCGCCCGAAGTGCCCGTAAGCTGCCGTTGCCTTGTAGATCGGCCTACGCAGGTCCAGGTCTCGAATGATGGCTGCCGGACGCATGTCGAAATGCTCACGGATCAGCTCGATGATCTTGTCGTCCGGTATCCTGCCGGTACCGAACGTCTCCACCGCCAGCGAGAGCGGGTGTGCGACGCCGATGGCGTACGAGACCTGCAACTCGAACCGGTCGGCGATCCCGGCTGCCACGATGTTCTTGGCGATGTAGCGTGCCATGTAGGAAGCGGAGCGGTCGACTTTCGTCGGGTCCTTGCCGGAGAATGCCCCGCCGCCGTGCCTTGCGACGCCGCCGTAGGTGTCTACGATGATCTTCCGGCCGGTCAGGCCCGCGTCGCCCATAGGGCCACCGACGACGAACCGACCAGTTGGGTTGATGTAAATCTTTGTCTTGTCGTCCAGGAATTCCGGCGGAACAACGGCATTGATCACGTGCTCGATCACGTCGGCCCTGATCTGAGCCTGGGTTACGTTCGGAGCATGCTGGGTGGAGATCACGATGGTGTCGACGCGCTTCGGCTTGCCGTAACTGTACTCCACCGTGACCTGCGATTTCCCATCCGGGCGCAGGTAGGGGAGGATGTCGTCCTTACGCACGGTCGCCAGACGCTTCACCAGCTTGTGCGCCAGCGAAATCGAAAGCGGCATCAGCTCCGGGGTTTCGTTGCAAGCGAAGCCTATCATCATGCCCTGGTCGCCCGCGCCGATGGCGTCGATCTCTTCGTCGGTCATTTCGCCGGTCTTTGCTTCCAGCGCCTTGTCCACGCCCAGGGCGATGTCCTTGGACTGCTCCTTGATGGAGACCAGCACGCCGCAGGTGTCGGCGTCGAAGCCGTATTTTGCGCGGGTGTACCCGATGTCGCGGATGGTGTCACGGGTGATCTTCGGAATGTCCACGTAAGTCGACGTGGTTATCTCGCCCATGACCACCACCAGGCCAGTGGTGGTAGCCACCTCGCACGCCACCCTGGCGTCGGGGTCTTCGGCGATGATGGCGTCCAGGACGGCGTCAGAAACCTGATCGCATACCTTGTCCGGGTGCCCCTCCGTCACCGACTCTGAAGTGTAGAAGAACTGAGGGGATTTCATAAATGTGCTCATCTGATTTGCCTCCTTGTTTCCCTTTGCTGCATCACGTACCGACCTGCCAGGATCGCAGGTATTTTTCCTGTTCCTCGGTCAGGTGGTCTATTTCGATCCCCATGCTCTTGAGCTTGAGCCTGGCGATTTCTTTGTCGATGTGTTCCGGCACGCCGTAGACTTTTTTCTCGAGCCGCTTGGCGTTTTCCTTGATGTATTCGGCGCCAAGTGCCTGGTTCGCGAAGCTCATGTCCATCACACTGGCGGGGTGGCCTTCGGCGGCGGCCAGGTTGATGAGCCTGCCCTCGCCCGCCAGGTAGATCTTGCGGCCATCCTTGAGGGTATATTCGTCCAGGAACCGCCTGATCTTCCGTTTTTTCACGGACATCTCCTCCAGCGCCGGGATGTTGATCTCCACGTTGAAGTGTCCGGAGTTCCCCAGAATAGCGCCGTCTTTCATCACCTCGAAATGAGGCTTGTCGATTACGTGGATGTCGCCTGTCGCGGAGACGATTACGTCGGCGATTTTGGCCGCTTCCAGCATTGGCATGACTTCGTAGCCGTCCATGGTGGCTTCCAGTGCTTTCAGCGGATCGACCTCCGTGACGATCACGTGGGCGCCCATCCCGGCGGCTCTCATGGCGATCCCGCGGCTGCACCAGCCGTATCCGCCTACCACGAAATGCTTCCCGGCGAGCAGGATGTTCGTAGCCCGGATGATTCCATCGATGGTGGACTGGCCTGTGCCGTAGCGGTTGTCGAACAGATGCTTCGTCATGGCATCGTTCACCGCCACTATGGGGTATTCCAGGACGCCGTCGGCGGCCATGGCGCGCAGCCTGATCACTCCGGTGGTGGTTTCCTCGGTGCCCCCGATGACGTTCGGCAGGTTTTCCCGCCGGTCTTTGTGCAGGGTGGAGACCAGATCCGCGCCGTCGTCCATGGTGATGTGCGGTTTGTGGTCAATGGCGGCGTGGATGTGTTTGTAGTATGTCTCGTTGTCTTCCCCTTTGATTGCGAATACTGGGATGCCTTCGTACTTCACCAGAGCCGCGGCGACGTCGTCCTGAGTCGAGAGCGGATTCGAGGCTGTCAGTACCACGTCCGCGCCGCCGGCCTTGAGAGTCTTCATCAAATTGCCGGTCTCTGTGGTGACGTGGAGACATGCGGAAATCCTGTAGCCTTCGAGCGGCTTTTCCTTTTCGAATCTGGCTCTGATGAGCCGCAGGACGGGCATTTCCTTTTCTGCCCATTCCATCCTGAGCTGGCCTTCTTCCGCCAGCGATAGATCTTTCACATCGTAAGAAATTCCCATCTGTCGAAATC
>JALWAP010000079.1 GCA_027016315.1 Anaerolineae bacterium
AGGTGAAATTGTTGAGCACGGCGCAACTGAACGAAAGGGCGTTTGCCCAGATTTTCGGCCATCCGAAAACCAGGATCATCAGGTTCAGGATGCTGAAGTCCACCACCGCTCCGGACGTGCCGACTATCGAGAACTTTATGAACCGCTTCAGTTCCTTGATCGATATCCGTTCGCCGATAGGCGTGGATTCCACGAAAGCCAGTATTTCGTCCATCACGTTCATTCTTCCTCGCCGGGTTTTCCTGCTTCTCCGATGCCGATAACGATTGCGAGGATAAGGTATATCCCATGGACGAACAGGTTGTCAAATCCGTTGTGCAGGCTCAAATGCGTCAGCGAACCGATCGCCCCAACTGCAAGCGCTGCCTGGAATTTGGAGCCTTTGCGTGCGCTTCCGGCCAGCACCATGAACGCGGCGATCCACATGGACAGGTAGACCACCAGCCCGATGATCCCAGTCTCCGCGGCGATGTTGATGTAGTAATTGTGCGCGTGCCCAAGTGCCGCCTGCCATCTGGGGATGTTGTACAGGCTGTAGAAGATTGGGTAGTTGCCTATGCCGACCCCGAACCACGGATGATCCGCCCACATCCGCATCCCGGCCACCCAGTGCGCCAGCCGCTCGATGAGAGCGAAGTTCTCGTCGGTCACCTGGACTCTGGCGATGTCCGCGCCGCCGGATGCGAGCGCGTACACGTCCGAAAGCCGCTGGGTCACGATCTTCGGAGCGGCCATGAAGGCAAGCACCGTCAAAACGCCCACGAACGCCAGCGAAGCCAGGATGACGGCGCTACGCCTGGGTCGCGCCAGGATCACCACCGTCACCGCAGCCAGGGCACCGAACCACGCTCCCCTGGACCAGCTCATGCCGATCGCCGCGATGATTAGGATCGTGCTCGAACCGAAGAAAGCAGCCCATGCCCATCTCTCGGCTGGGCCATTTCCTTCCCATTCCAGTAGCGCCCAAAGCGCCAGGCTCAACGCCACTGGCATGACGATGCCAAGATACCCGGCGAACGGGTTTGGCTGTTGGAACGTCCCGTAGGCCCGCAGGAACCTGCCATGCAGGATGAATCCCTCTGGGCCGGTGCGGGTGAAAAACTGCCACGCCCCGAGCAGTGCCTCCATGTCGGCGCCCAACACGATGGCTGCTGCCGTCCATTTCTTCCACCTGGTCCCGGCAAAGCTCCTCACCGTCAGGTACACCGCCAGAACTTCGATCCATTTCACGATCTCCGGTATGGCGGATTTCGTGGAAAGCGCCACCCACAGCGATCCGGTAATCACCCCGAGGAACGCGAGCAGCGGCACGAGCCATTTTGCCTCGAACCGGGGAAGTCGCCTTTCCTCGGCCATGCGGAAAAGCCAGGCCAGCAAAATCAGCCCGACGACTGCATCGGAAGCGGTCACCTGTGCGCCTGCAAAGTGAAGCTCCTTGAGGGAGCCAAAAGGCACCGTCAGCCCCAGCGCTGCCACCCCGACCATTGGTTCCCAGATGGCAAGGGCGACGAAAATGGTTCCCAGGAGCAGCCCGGAAGCGGCAGGCAAGGGCAACGTAGCCAGCGCCCACGAAACCGCCAGCGCCACGGCGATCCAGGCGGCATCCTTCCATCGCCACCGAGCCATCGCAGGCATCACCCCATCCTCCGGACCACAGAAAGCACCTCCTCCAGCGAGGGTGGATCGTCGGCGCCTTTGCGCCTCACGGAAAGGCTCGCCGCAGCAACCGCAAACCGGACGCTTTCGGCCGTGTTCCACCCTTTCAGCATCCCGTACGCGATTCCCGCGGTGAAAACGTCGCCGGCTCCCGTGGTATCCACCACGTTTTCCGCCTCTGGCACGCTTACTTTCTCGAAGCGTTTGCCGTCTTCCGTGAAGGTCACCGGCGAAGGGCCGTCGGTTACGATCACTACACCGCCGGAGGATGCCTGCAACTCTCGCATGAGCTTCGGCACGTCTTTCTCCCGCAGGCTGTTTTCGATGAAATGGCGGGAAGTGACGATCACGTCGCTGTTTCTCAACCGCATCTCTTCAGCTGGTGAAACGTCGGTGCTGACGAGGAGCAGGCCGAACATCTTCGCAACCCCTGTCAGCGCGTCCCGCACTTTCCCGCCGAATCGGTCTGTCACAAGCACTTTCGACGCCTTCAGGAGGTCGTTTTTCGGCAGCGTGAACCTGGCCGTCCGATGGCCGTAGCTGATGATGAACCGTTCGCCGTTTGGCGCAACCAGAACCCTGCAGAACGGCGTCTGCGCCCTGGTGCAAAGCCCGATTTGCGAAATGTCCACGCCTTCCGCTTCGAGCCTGCCTCGGACGAACTTCCCGCCTTCGTCTGCCGCAATCCGGTTCCCTCCAACCGCCACCGGCACGCCCCAGCGGGCCAGGGCTACGCTCACGTTGCAAGCCTCCCCGCCGAGATGCCATTCCTCCGATAGCACGTCGGCATCCCTGCCGGGCTCAGGCATGTTCGAGACGAAAGTCAGAACGTCGTATCCGATGGAGCCGTAAACGAGAATTTCGGGCATCGGTTTCCTCCTGCCCAGGTCATTTCTCCCGTTTCGCCTTGCCCAGGATCTGGTTGAGCTCCTCCAGGGGCTCTTTCCAATTCGGCTGAGCCTGCATCAACTCCTCGATGTCCAACCGGTGCTCCTGGAAATCGTCGCCGTCCAGATCGAGGCTGCGAGCCTGGGCGTAGCTTTCCGCCGCCGAATCCCTGTCTCCGCTCAGCCAGAACACGAGGCCGCGGTTGTAAAGCGCGCGAATCATCCTCGGCTTGATCTTCAGCGCTTCCTCCACCTGCCGACGGGCGTCTTCCAGTCGGCCTCGAAGCAGGTAGAGGTACGCAAGGTTGTTCCGGGCGATGGCGAAAGAAGGCATCGCTTCCACCGCCTTCTCGAAATGCTCGATGGCGCCTTCCACGTCGTCTTTCAGGTATCGTATGTAACCCAGAGTGTTGTGGACGATGGGGTCTTTGGGATTGAGCTCCAGGGCCCTGGAAAGGGCTTTCTCCGCCTCCCCGATCTTGCCCATGTTGAAGAGCAAGACGCCGAGATCGGCAGCGATGGATGGGTCGTCCGGATCGAGCTCCGCAGCCAGCCGGTACGCCTCCAGGGCTTTGTCCATGATCTTGACTTTCTGGAGCACGAAACCGGCACCCTGATACGCTTTGGCGTACTTTTCGTCGATGGAAATGGCTTTCCAGAAAGCTTTCAGCGCCTGCCGATGCTCCTCCATCTCCTCCCAGAGGTATCCGATGGCGGTGAACGCCTCCGCAGTTTTGGGAGCCGATTTCGAGATCTTCTTGAGGAGCTTTGCAGCGCCTTTCCTGTCGCCTTCCTCCAGCTTCTTCCTGACAGGAAGGAGCCAATCCGGGGTTTCCATCATCGGCCCTTCGGGTGAGCGAGGATTCTGTCCGTCCCGTACCCCAGTTCCCACGGGTAGACGACCCAGTTGTCCGTGATGGCGGCGAAATAGTCCGGCTTCGAATCCGGGAACAGCGATTGCGATGGTTTGTAATGGAGCACCGCGAGCTCAGGCTTCCCTCCGGCGGCCTCCACCCGCCCTTTCACGGCGTTGATGGTCCTGCCGCTGTCCCAGATGTCGTCGATCACCAGCACCCGCTTCCCGCGCAGCAGGTCGTCCGATGGGAACTGAAGGAACGAAGGCCAGGCCATCCTCTTCTCCACGCCGGTGTAGAATTTCACGCTGGCGGTGAGCACGTACCGTATGTCCAGGACTTCGCTCAAGATGCCGCCCGGCACGATCCCGCCTCTGGTGATGATGAGCAGCGCGTCGAACGTGCCCCTGAACTGCGGGATCAGGTGATCCATCAAAGCGTCCACGTCGCTCCAGGTCAAAATTTCCTTCTCTGCCATCTGCCACTCCTTAACGGCTTTCGATGAATTCCTCCAAAGATTAACACATTTTCCCGCAGATTTGAAAAACCGGCACCTTGATAGTGTGGGGATTGGTTTCAAGAACCTTACGGAAAAGATTTCAGCTTGTGTAGTGTACTCGTCGTAGAGGACAGGTTATCTCGCTTGGAACGCCTGGCGCAGGACCGGAAGCCGATCACCGCAGAGTTGCAAAGCTGTTCAGAAGAGGGGTATAATTACTACTGAAACTGTGTACAAACGCCTCTGATCAAGAGCGTATTCTTTCGCTGACTCGCTGGTATTAGGAGGGATGATGAACAAAGACGTTCCTGACATTGTCATCGCGAGGCTGCCAATATACCTCCGGACTTTGAACCTGCTGCTCGAAGACGGGAAGGAAATCACGAGCTCCCAGGAGCTCGGGTCGATTCTTGGCATCAGCCCTGCACAAATCCGGAAAGACTTGTCGCACTTCGGAGAGTTCGGGAAACAGGGGACTGGCTACAACATCAAATACCTCATCTCCCAGCTCAGGAAGATATTGCACGTAGACCGGGAGTGGGACATGATCCTGATCGGTGCGGGAGCGCTGGGGCACGCGATGGCACACTACCCTGGTTTCCGCGAGCAAGGTTTCAACATCGTGGCTGTATTCGATAACGATCCGTCTAAGATCGGCCAGGAATGGAGTAATCTGGTAGTTCGAGATGCCAAGGAAATGGAGCAATTCGTGGCCGAAAAAGGCATTCGAATAGCCATACTCGCCGTACCAGCCAGGGCCGCTCAGGCCGTAGCCGACAGGTTGGTAAAAGCCGGTATCAAGGCAATCCTTAACTACGCGCCCACGATCATCCAGGTTCCCGAAGGCGTGATCGTGGAACACATAGACCCCATAGCACATCTCCAATACATGACTTACTATCTCGAATGAGCTTCCGGGCGCAGGTTCTTCACATGAAACATGAGCTATCTCATAGAAAGAACCTGCCCGGCGGAATAGAATTGAAAGAGAAGGACAGAACTACTGCCCGGGCGGCGTAGCGCGCCGCCGGAGGCGCGGAGGAGCCTGATGTTGAAAGTAGCCGACTACATGACGCCGAACCCGGTGACGATCTCTCCGTCGAACTCTCTACGGACGGCGATGCAGATGATGGAAAGTGGTGGGTTCCGGAGGCTACCGGTCGTAGAAGGGGGGAAGCTCGTCGGGATAATCACGGATAGAGATATCCGACTGGCAGTGAACTCGCCGTTGGTTCTGAGGGACAAATGGTACGATTCGTACCTTTTGGACCACGTAGACGTGGAGGCCTGCATGACCCCAGACCCTGTGACCGTGTCGCCATCCACGCCTTTGGTCGAGGCTGCAAGGATACTTCGTGAAAGGAAGTTCAGCGGGCTTCCCGTGATAGACGGACCCCGTGTGGTCGGAATTATCACCGTTACAGACATGCTAGGCTGCCTGATCAATCTTCTCGAAGAAGGCGAAAGGAGGTCGAAATGAAGCGAGGAAGCTTGAGGGAAGCGTTCACTGGCTACGGAGAACCCATGTTGCAGAGTTCAGCCGTACAGCAGGAAGACAGGGACGTGGTTGAAGCCAGAGTCGTAGGTGGAAGGGTCAGGGTCGTGGTTCCACCGGAAGTATCCGACGACGAAGCACTTACCGAGAAGTGGCTCCAGGGAGTCGCAATGTGGGAATTGGAGCTGGAAAATGGCATTACGGTGATGATTATGGCACCGGAAGGCTCACCTTGCATAAGCCTGACGGTGGTGCCAAAAGAAGAAGGGTGATTCGCCCACAGACGCAACACAAGGAGAGCACCATGTACAAGCACATTCTCGTTCCACTGGACGGCTCGGGCTTCGCCGAGGTGGCATTGAGGCACGCTCTGACCCTATCACAATGCTTCGATAGCAAAGTGACGCTGGTGCGGGTCGTCGTATCTCCGTTCACGCTCGTCTCACCAGACATGGTGCTGGCCGGGGCAGAGCAACAGATGTCGGCTCTAAAAGAGCAAGCGGAACTCTACCTAAACGGCATCAAAGGGGAGATCTGCAAAGAAGGTGTGAACTGTAGCTCCATCGTACTCGAAGGCCCCGTCGCCAGCTCCATCGTGGACTACGCTGAGAAAGAGGGCATCGATTTGATAGTGATGACCACGCACGGAAGAAGCGGCCTGGATAGATGGGTGTTTGGGAGCGTGGCTGAGAAAGTGCTTAGAGCAGCACCATGTCCCGTGCTCCTGATACGAGAAGCAGAGAAGGACTGAGCACAAGCCGGAGCCTGCGGGATCTTTCGGCTCCGGCAAACCATCGAGAGGAAGGGGGATACGATGTCCGTAAACTGGAGGTATCGCTTTGCGTTCAGAACCGACGGGATGAAAAGCTCCATCATCCGGGAGTTGCTGAAGCTCACGCAGGATCCGGACCTGATCTCTTTTGCAGGAGGCCTGCCGGCCCCGGAGCTTTTCCCCGTGAAGGAATTCGAGGAAGCAAGCCAGAAAGTCTTGAAGGAGCACGGATCCAAAGCGCTCCAGTACAGCCCCACGGAAGGCTACATGCCGTTCCGGGAACTGATCGCCGAACGGATGAATCGGGATGGGATTCCAGTCTCTGCCGATCAAATCCTGATAACCTCCGGCTCGCAGCAGGCGCTGGACCTGACCGGCGAGGTCTTCCTTGACCCAGGTGACACCGTGTTGCTCGAAAGGCCATCGTACCTGGGGGCGATCCAGGCATGGGCGGCGTACCAGGTAAGATTCAAAGGAGCCGAAATCGACCACGAAGGGGTGAGGATAGAGGCCGTCGAAGACGCCTTGATGACCGGGCCCAAGCTCATGTACATCCTGCCGAACTTCCAAAACCCTGGCGGCACGACCCTGACGCTGGAGCGTCGGGAACGACTCGTGGAGCTTTCCGAACAGTTCGGCGTGCCGATAATCGAAGACGACCCGTACGGTGCGCTCAGGTACGAAGGGGAAAGCCTGCCACCTATAGCAGCCATCGATGCACGATCCAACGGGGAAAGCCTGGAGCACGTGATCTACCTGGGCACTTTCTCCAAGATTCTGGCACCTGGACTGCGCCTGGGCTGGGTAGCGGCTAAGCCGGAAGTGCTGCGCTACTACATCCAGGCGAAGCAGGGCCAGGATTTGCACACCAGCATCCTGACGCAGATGGTCGCCTATGAAGTCTCCAGGAACGGCTTCCTGGACAGGCACATCCAGAGGATTCGCGAAGTTTACGGCGAGCGAAGGAACCTGATGCTGGACGCCATGAAGCGGTATTTCCCGGAAGGCGTGACCTGGACTGCACCCCAGGGCGGGCTGTTCCTTTGGGCCACGCTGCCGGACGGGATGGACACCGAGCCGCTCTTCAAGCAGGCAATCCAGGAGAAAGTCGCTTTCGTGCCAGGGTATGTCTTCTACGCCCCCGAAATCGGCAGAGAACCGCTGAGGAATTCCATGCGTCTCAATTTCTCCAACGCCAGGCCGGAGCAGATCGAGGAAGGAATCCGGCGGCTCGGACGGGCCATAGAGAAAATGACGAGGTGACAGCGGATCAGCGAATGGGCGAATCAGCGGAGAGACGAGTTTTTCTGAGGAATCTCTCTGTAGTGCTCTAGTACAATAATTCGCGCGATGTAGTTTTGCTGTGGAGGTGGGATATGAAAGGAATTGTTACCGCCATTGAGACGACTGGGACGGTTTCCGGGCGCGAGTTAATTCTGGACGAGGATATTCCAATCAAAGGACCGGAGCGGGTTCGTGTGCTTATACTCGTTCCCCAAGAAGAGGACATAGACGAGGCGGAATGGTTGCGGGCGGGTTCTGTCAACGAGGCGTTTAGCTTCCTGAGAGAGCGCGAGGAGGACGTGTATACGATAGAGGATGGGAGACCGTTTCATGATCAGGGGTAAAGTCGTGTTAGTCCCCTTTCCCTTTGACGACTTATCGGCTTCCAAAGTCCGGCCTGCCGTCTGTCTGACCGAGCCCATAGGGCCCCATCGCCACGTCGTGCTCGCGTTCATCACCAGCCAAGTGCCGACGATACCATTGAAATCCGACGTGATTTTGAATTCCACCGATGCAGACTTCGCAATGACAGGTTTGCGTATGACATCGACGCTCCGGTTACATCGCATGATGACAGTCACGACTTCGCTGATCATGCGTGAGCTTGGCGAGTTGCCACAACGGATTCAAGACGAAGTGTCAGCCAAACTGAAGGTATTGTTCGGACTGGATGAAACCTTTCCGGAACAACCCGACGATTAAATCTGGAGAGGAAAATGGAACGAAATCTGCTCAACCATCCCGTGAAAGTAGCTATGACGAGCCCGGTGATCGTCATCTCGCCGGACACGTCCCTGGAAGAAGCTCTGCGGATCATGGATGTGATGTGCATCCGCAGAGTCCCCGTGGTCGATGGCGAAGACCTGGTGGGCATAGTCAGCCTCCGGGACGTACAGGAAGCGTTGAAAGACATGGAAGAGCATTGCGAAGATGGGGAGGCTCCTGGTGCCACTGTCGCAGACACCATGACCACCGAGGTTTTCACCATCTCCCCGAACGCCCCCATCGGCAGGGCGGCGGAAATCATGCTTCAGGAGAAAATCGCCGCGCTCCCCGTGATGGCCGCAGGGGAAAAGCTCGTCGGCATCATCACAGAATCGGACATCTTCGAAGTGGTGGTGCGACTCTGGAAAGGGGAAGATCCTTCCATGGACGCTCCAGACGAAAGCGATTACGGGATGGTGAGGGCAGACGAACTTGAAATGTACTGAAGCAGAGAAAAACGGAAAAGCGCAAGGAGAAGTTCTGAAATTTTCGCACCTTTGGCTTTGCGTCGAACAAACGTCTCCATCGCTGAGACGTTTCTGGTAGGAGGTCGAAATGGACATAGGCGTTCCAAAAGAATTGCGGGACATGGAATTCCGTGTTGCCGTGACTCCGGCCATCGCCCAGGCGCTGGTGGAGCACGGGCATCACGTTTATGTGGAGCACGACGCCGGAAAAGGGAGCGGCTTCACGGACCTGGAGTACGAAAAAGCAGGAGCGAGGATAGTTTTTTCCACGGAGGAAGCGTATCTGCGGGCAGACCTGTTGGTGAAAGTGGCGCGCCCCACGCCGCAGGAGTTCGAGTGGATGCGGGAAGGACAGACGGTGATGGCGTTCTTCCACCTGGCATCAGCTCGAGTCGACAAAATCCTCCATCTGCTGCGGAGAGAAGTCACTGCAGTTGGGCTGGAGCTGATCCAGCGTGACGATGGGTGTTCACCCACCCTCCGCCCCATGAGCGAGCTGGCGGGCGGCATGTTACCCTACGTGGCGTCCAGGTTCCTGCAGAACGACCACGGCGGCAAAGGCATCTTCCTGGGTGGCGTCGCTGGTGTTCCTCCGGCACAGGTGGTAATCATCGGCGCAGGGACGGTGGGATGCTGCGCTGCAAAGGCTTTCGAGCGCGCCGGCGCCACGGTGCACGTGTTGGACAACGACATCCGCAAACTTAGGAATGCGATCGATATGCTCGACGGTCGGGTCATAACCATGCTGGCGCATCCCGCCAACATCAGGAAAGCGGTATCCTTCGCCGACGTGGTTGTCACTGCAGCACGGGAGCCCGGCAAGCGAGCTCCCATCATCGTGACCAGGGAGATGGTGAAGTCCATGCGGCGCAGGTCCCTGATCATTGACGTGGCAGTGGACGAAGGAGGCAACGTGGAGACCTCACGCCCCACTTCCCACCGAAATCCGGTCTTCATGGAAGAAGGTGTCATGCACTACTGCGTTCCGAACATCACCAGTGTGGTGGCCAGGACTGCGACCCACGCATTGAGCAACGCGCTGCTCCCGTTCCTGCTGGAAATCGCCGATCAGGGCATTGACGCGGCTCTGGAGAAAGACACATCGCTGGCCCGTGGCGTCTACACCAGGGGAGGGCACATCGTCAACAAAGACCTGGCAGCTCAGCGGGGAAAGGAGTTGCAGCTATGATGAACTGGGAGAAAATGTACCACAGCAAGCTGACCACCGCCGAAGAAGCGGTACAGGCGATAAAATCAGGCGACAGGGTCTTCCTGACTGGCAACTGCAGCGTCCCGCAAAAGCTCCTGAAAGCGCTGGTGAACCGAGCCCGCAACGACGAAATCTACAACGTGGAAATCGTGCAGGTGCTCACCATCGGCGACGCCGAGTACGTGGAACCCGGGATGGAAGAACATATCCGGGTCAACACCCTTTTCATCAGCGACAACGTCCGGGAAGCAGTCAACGAAGGCAGGGCGGATTTTACGCCGGTTTTCCTCTCCGAAGTGCCACGCCTGACCCGCGATCCGAACCTGCTGCGGCCCAATGTGGCGCTGATCCACGTTTCGCCGCCGGACGAGCACGGGTTCTGCTCCTTCGGGATCGAGGTGGGGATGACGAAGCCCGCCGCTGAAGCCGCCGACATCGTCATCGCCGAGGTCAACGAGCAGATGCCCCGAACCCTGGGCGACAGCTTCATCCACGTGAGCAAGATAGACTACATCGTGGAGGTAAACTACAAGCTGCCGGAAATCATCATGGGCAAGCCCGGCGAACTCCAGATGAAGATCGCTTCGTACATCGCGGACATGATCCCGGACGGGGCGGTGCTCCAGACCGGCATCGGCGGCATCCCGGATGCTGTGCTCCACTACCTGAAGGACAAGAAAGACTTGGGTATCCACACGGAGCTCTTCAGCGACGGAGTGATCGACCTGATCGAGTCCGGCGTCATCACCGGCGCCCGGAAGACCATCCACCAGGGGAAAGTGATCGCCGGGTTCATCCTGGGGAGCCAGCGGCTCTACGAGTTCGTAGACAACAACCCGATGTTCGAGTTCCATCCCCAGGACTACACCAACGACCCGTTCGTCATCGCCCAGAACGACAACATGATTTCCATCAACTCCGCCATCGAGGTGGACCTGACGGGGCAGGTGTGCTCCGATTCCATCGGCACGTACTTCTACAGTGGCGTCGGCGGGCAGCTCGATTTCGTGTACGGCGCATCCCGCTCCAAAGGCGGCAAGCCGATAATCGCGCTTCCCGCCACGGCCAAAGGTGGCACCATCAGCCGCATCGTGCCGATACTGAAGCCGGGCGCCGGGGTCGTCACGACCAGGAACCACGTCCACTACGTGGTGACAGAGTACGGAGTGGCCTCGCTGTACGGCAAGAGCATCCGCCAGCGTGCCAAGGCGCTGATCAACATCGCTGCGCCACAGTTCCGGGACGAACTGACGAAATGGGCGAAGGAACACCACTACATCTGAGGCAAAGGGGCGAGCCTGACCTTTGGCCCGCCGTTCGAATCCATCCGGCAGCAACGTGCGGTCCCGGGCTGGCATGGGTGAATGGATCGTAGGGCGAGTCGTCCGACTCGCCCTGGGTTGTCAAGCATATCTCAGTTGGTGGTGGATAGGCAGGGCGATGTTTCGCCCTTTTCAAGGCAGATGACTTCACTATCTGCCACACACTTTTAGTCATTCTGAGGAGCGTCAGCGACGAAGAATCTTGAGCGCTCTTTTGCCAAACGCCCCTGGCTTATCCAGAGCGTTGCAAGATCCTTCGCCTCGGCATAGAGCTCAGCGCTGCTGAGCTCTACTGCCTTGGCTCAGAATGACGGACAGTATCCCTGTGCACTAGAGACATTGCTCACAATCTCTCGTTTGAGAAGTCGATAGCCTCACAAAGCAAATATGAGACACTTCCCCATCGACCGGCAACTCTAGAAAGATTTGACACGCCCAGCCCCAGGGTGTAAATTTAAAAGCCGAAAGACCTGTCCTTTCTTGGTTTTGCACCTTGAAAAATCGTACCGCTGTTTCGCACGCAGAGATGCTGGCGCAAAAATCCAAAGAAGTGGCTAAGGTCTACCAAAAAGCAGATTCGAATTTTCACAGAAGGAGTTGACATTATGAGCAGGAAGATCGCAACGATAGACGGCAACGAGGCAGTAGCTTACGTTGCCTACAGGATCAACGAAGTGGTAGCCATCTACCCCATTACTCCTGCATCCCCCATGGGCGAATGGGCAGACCTCTGGGCCGCCAAAGGCGTGCCTAACATCTGGGGTACCGTACCGGACGTGATCGAGATGCAGGCAGAAGGAGGTGCTGCAGGCGCAGCCCACGGAGCTTTGCAGACCGGTTCCCTCACCACCACGTTCACCGCAAGTCAGGGCCTTCTCCTGATGATCCCCAACCTATACAAGATCGCTGGCGAGCTCACCAGCACTGTGTTCCACATCGCATCCAGGCAGGTGGCGACGCACGCGCTGACGATCTTCGGCGAGCATAGCGACGTCATGGCCGCCAGGGCTACCGGTTGGGCGCTCCTCTTTGGAGCATCGGTACAGGAAGCACACGACTT
>JALWAP010000080.1 GCA_027016315.1 Anaerolineae bacterium
TCCATTACTCCGGATACTCCGGTGTTCCCCGGAATCTACCACGCCGGGGCGATATCCGTCGGCGGGAGCATTCGGGCGATGGAACTGGTGCTCGAAAGCAGGTATGAAGTGGCCGGGAACCCATGCGGCGGGTGGCATCACGCGTTCGCCGAAACCGGCAGGGGTTTCTGCATTTTCAACGATATAGCAATCATCGGGAAACTGATGCTCGCCAGGGGTGTGCAAAGGATTGCCGTACTGGATATCGATGCACACCACGGCGATGGCACACAGCGGGCTTTCTACACGACCGATCAGGTGCTCACCATATCCTTCCACCAGGACCCGAGGACGCTATATCCGTTTGTGTCCGGGTTCGTGGGAGAAGAAGGAGAAGGGAACGGGCTCGGGTACAATTTCAACGTCCCGATGCCGCCATACGCCGGGGATGCCGACTTCATCTACGCTTTCGACGCCCTGGTTCCGCCGATATTGCGGAACTACAAGCCGCAGGTGTTGGTGCTGCAGATGGGAGTGGATGGGCACTGCTCCGGGATCGTGAGCAACCTCTCCTACAGCCTCAAAAGCTACGACCACGCGAGCAGGGCTCTCGCCGAGATCAGGGAAGAGCTGGGATTCAAGATCGTTTTCCTGGGAGGCGGAGGGTTCGTCCATCCGACGCTTGGGCTCGGCTGGGGAGTGCAGATCGCAAACTTTGCTAGCGTTCCATTCGATGCAGACCTGGAAAGCGACGCGCAGCGGTGTGGAAAGCGGGAAGAGCCATCCGGACAGGTGAAAGCAACAGTCGCCAAGCTGTTGCCCCGGGTAGATTGGCTTTCCGTCAGATGAAACTCGAGAAAACGTCACGATAGCAGATCACGCGGAGGAATGATGTCCGAATCTCAAGTGTTGGAAAGACTCTGGGGAATCATAGAAAGCAGGAAGAGCGAGATGCCAGAAGGCTCCTACACGGCGTCCCTGTTTTCTCGCGGGATGGAAGAGATCGCCAAAAAAGTGGGAGAAGAGGGGGTAGAAGTCGCCGTCGCCGCCCTTGCGCAATCCGACGACAGAGTGGTATACGAAGCCGCCGACTTGATGTACCATTTGATGGTGCTGCTTTCCGCTCGCGGCCTGGATTGGAAGGCGGTGGAAGCGGAGCTTGCAAGGAGATTCCCATCCAGCGCCTGATCCGTGAGCGCGATGCCTTCAAGAACCCAACCGATAGGATAAACGAGGCAGCGCCTCGAGCACTTTGCGCAACCCGCGAGCGGCTGATTTTGCTGCCCCTCTATACGGCCTGCCGGATGCGGTGTCGAACACCGTCAGAACAGCGCCAAAACACAGCCCCGCCTCCCTGGCAAGGGCGGACTCAGGCACCAGATTGACGCCCAACACGTCTCCCCCGAGCCGCTCGTAGGCGCGGGCTTCCGCCGGAGTCTCCTTGAACGTGCCATCCGTAGCCAGGTAGACCCCTTTGGGGTACGCAGAAGGAAGGATTCCCAGCAGCAACCTCCTCATCGCGGGGCAAAACGGCTCCGAATAGGCAGGGGCTCCAGCCCCAGGGCACGGGGTTTCGGGCTGCCGCCTGACCATATCCACGTAGTCGTGCGGGATCAGGTTGTCACCCGGAAGAAGACGCGGCGAAATCGCCACAACGCTCTCCCACCCAACTATCCATCTGGCGCCTATTTCACGGGCAGTCCAGATG
Source organism: Anaerolineae bacterium (assembly GCA_027016315.1). Taxonomy (GTDB): domain Bacteria; phylum Chloroflexota; class Anaerolineae; order S016-19; family S016-19; genus S016-19. Next base: position 1,688 of record JALWAP010000080.1, read on the forward strand.
GAAGCACGCGGATCGGTTCTGTCCGGCTCGCCGAAATATGGCAATACCCATATCCCTTTTTCCCCAAGCCTTCTCCTGGCAAGCTCTCTGACCCTGCCATAAGGCGTTTCAACATCCGTTTCCGATTCCAGCTCTCCGAGGAGAGCAAGGTCCGGAGGTGGTACAGGAACCGCCAGAAGCAATAGCAAGTCCATTTACTCCCCCCTTGTAACAATGGGAATCTTTATGTTATGATATCCTACGGCCATATGATTTAGCAACTTGCAAAACGTAGAGGCCTGACGATGGTGTCGCGGAAAGAATACCCCCTTGCAAACGATCTGAACATCGAATTTTTGCACGCAACGTAAAGTTTGATAAAAAATGGGGTGTTATGTTAAAATCTAAGCAGGTTTACTTAGTCGACAAAATCAAAGGTTCGATGCAACCCTTAAGGAGGATCGAAATGGAAAACGTAATAAACGAGTTCTTGGAAGAATTGAGAGCGAAAAGAAATCGTTCCATTCACACCGTGTCCGCGTACCGAAGCGACTTAATGCAGTTCTACAAATATTACCGGGAAAGGCACCCCAATGAATCAGAACAAAGATGGGATAAAGTCTCTGTCGAAGACCTGACAAGCTTCATGGAATTCCTGAGGGATAGAGGGTATTCCTCTCCTTCCAGGGTCAGGAAAGCATCTGCATTGCGCACTTTCTTCTGGTACCTGCACACCACAGGCATCATCAAAGAGAATCCTGCCCAAAACCTAGTGGAAGCAAGCCCTACCCGCTCCAAGCCGAAGAGGCTGGACGAAGAGCAGGTGCGGAAGCTGCTGGATGCGCCTGATCCAAGCACTCCTCAAGGGCTCAGGGACAAAGCGATGCTTTTGCTCATCTACGGAGCAGGCCTGCGCGCCAGCGAGGTGGTCTCCCTGAACCTGGACAGCTTCGATCCGGAGAGCAGGAAGCTCGTGGTACCGGTTTCCGGCAGGATAGTGCACCTGAGCGAGAAGACCGCCGGAGTCATCAAGAAATACATCGAGGAAGCCAGACCGATTCTCACGGAAAGAAGGGGGAAAGTGGAGTCCCTGTTCGTCAACGTCCGCGGCGATAGGCTCACCCGCCAGGGGCTCTGGACGATCTTCAAGAGATATGCTCACAAAGCAGGGCTGCCGAAAGGCACCTCCATCAGGACTCTGAGAAACTCCTCTCGTGTCTACAGAGGGGAAAGTGACCTCTACGATGAGGTCGTGTCAGAGCCGGAGGAGAAATGAACCCTGTCTCGAATCAGGCATATCTCGAAGCAGCCAGGTTCATTTCCAGCAGAAGTAAAGTTTCGCCGAAAATAGCTCTTGTCCTGGGTTCAGGGCTGAACCCTCTGGCCGACAGGCTGGAACGGGTGGACAGCTTCCAGTTCACCGATATCCCGCACTTCCCGCCAACCACGGTCGAAGGCCACGTGGGCAGGATGGTTCTTGGTGAACTCGAGGGCGTCCCGGTGCTCGTCATGCAGGGAAGGTACCATTACTACGAAGGGTACTCCATGCAGCAGGTAACCTTCCCCGTTCGGGTGATGAAGCTACTGGGGGTCGAAGTGCTCGTCCTGACGAACGCGGCCGGCGCGCTGAACCCAGACTTCCGTCCGGGCGACCTGATGCTGATATCTGACCATATCAACATCCCTGGGATGGCAGGGCACAATCCGCTGCGGGGCCCAAACGACGAATCCTTCGGGCCCCGGTTCCCGGACATGAGCCACGCCTACGACCCGGAACTGCGGAAGCTGGCGCTCGAGGAAGCAGAAAGGCAAGGATTGCCGGTTCACCAGGGGGTTTACGTCAGCGTTGCCGGACCATCTTTTGAAACGCCGGCCGAAGTCCGCTTCCTCCGGATCATAGGGGGTGACGCGGTGGGAATGTCCACGGCACCGGAAACCATCGTGGCGGTGCACAGCGGTATGAAAGTGCTGGGCATCTCCGGGATCAGCAACGCCGCTCCCGATTCCTCGGCCAAAGAGACGACCCACGAGGAGGTTCTGGAAGCAGGAAAAGTCATCGCCCCCCGGATGCTCTCACTGCTCGGGGGAGCCTTGCCGAAAATAGCTCGAATCCTGGGGCTTGAAGCGGGATGAACACGGTAATCCAAACCGTAGCTCATTACTCTCGATGGATCTACGGCATAGTCGCCGTTCTCGGGTTATGGTATCTGAGGGCTGCATGGCTGGCTCACAAAGAGCGCAAGAGGTCGATTTTCACCCTCGAGCGAGAGATGGCCTTGAACCGCACTTACAACATCTACGTTGTGGCCATATTCCTGGCGCTGGTTCTGGCCTTCACGTACTTCGTGACGAAAAAAGTGTCTCCAGCCGTAGCGGAAAAGAGCCATGAGGCCTCTCCGGAGGAATTGCTGGCGACGCCCACGCCGCTCTTCATGCTCCGCACCCCAACACCCGTGCCGACGGCCACGCCGACTCCATCGCCTACGCCCGCCAGAAAGAAACGGCCTACCCGGAGGTTCATCCCGCCACCGGCAACCGCCACGCCAGCACCGCCGCAGGTCAAGCCTCCGGCGTGCCCAAATCCGGGCGTGAAGATCGTAGAGCCGGGCGACGGGGCCACCGTGAAAGGAGTTGTGGTCGTCAAAGGCACCGCAGCCATACCCGACTTCCAGTACTACAAGCTGGAGTTCGGGCCGGGGGACAATCCAAAAAATTGGTCGTTCATCAACAGCTGGAAGACCCCGGTCTCCAACGGGGTGCTTGCACAATGGAACGTGGCCGCGTTGCCTCCTGGGAGGTACTCCCTGAGGCTTGTAGTCGTGGACAAGAGGGGTAACTACCCGCAGCCGTGCGTGACCCACATAAACATAACCAAATGAAACAGAATCCTGTACGTTCGAGAAGAGAAATCGCTTCAGGAGCGGCCTGGCAGCCGCTCCTGAAAACTCGCAAGGCCGAGCACCGGAGGACGTGATGGGACAACATCTGCCGGATATAGCTGTGATCGTCCTTCTGCTCCTAACCATCGCCTCCGCCGTTACGATAATCTCCCGCAGGATCAGAATACCATACACCATCGCCCTGCTGATCGTCGGGATATTTCTGAGCATCACGAACTACGGGGCGAGGTTCTCGAGCTTCTTCACTTCGGAGACGTTACCGGAACTGATCCTTTTTGCGTTCCTTCCCGCCCTGCTGTTCGAGGCTGCCGTTCACCTGGACTTCAGCGAACTGAAGAAGCGATGGAGCCTGGTCTTGCTCCTGGCTTTCGTCGGGATACTCGTTTCGACGTTCATTGCCGCCGCCGCAATTTATCTCGCAGGACCGAAAATCGGAGTCACTCTGCCGTTCACTCTGGCGCTGGTTTTCTCCGCAATGATCGCCCCAACCGACCCGGTCAGCGTAATCGCTTTGTTCAAAGAGATGGGAATCTCCCATGGACTCAGCACCGTCGTGGAAGGTGAAAGTCTGTTCAACGACGGAACGGCCGTGGTGCTCTATCGGATACTGGTGAGCATAGCCTTGATCGTCACCGGGGCCTCGGCGGGCGGCTCTGCACACTTCAACATCGCTTACCTGATCGGCTACGGCGTGAGATCGTTTGTCCTGGTCGTGACGGGAGGGGCCGTCGTAGGGCTCGTGTTCGGGATACTGGCCGGGCTGCTTCTGAGCACCATCCAGGACGCCATGGTGGAGATCACCATCACCGTGGTTCTGGCGTATGCGTCGTTTCTCACCGCAGAAGCGCTGAAGATCTCGCCGGTGATAGCGGTCGTCACTGCCGGGCTGGTGATAAGTCACTACGCTTCCAGGGTGGAAATCTTCTCCAGCGCAGGCAAGGTCGCAGCCGATTCGTTCTGGGAATACCTGGTATTTCTAGTAAACTCTTTCATCTTCCTGATACTTGGGCTATCTATCAAGCTCGGCGACCTGATCGGCCAGTGGAGGCTGATAATCCTGGCCGTTTCGGCCACTCTGCTGGCGCGGGCGCTCACGGTCTACGTCCTCGGCGGAGGCTTTGGCCGATGGAAGGACTCATTGCCACTGCAATGGCAACACGTGCTGTTCTGGGGAGGCTTGCGGGGCTCGCTGAGCCTTGCGATGGCCCTCGGATTGAGCGCCGCATTTCCACATCGATCCGACCTTATCGTCATGGCATCCGGCGTTGTGTTCTTCACGCTGCTGGTGCAGGGCCTGACGATAAAACCCCTGCTCGACATCCTTGGCCTTACTCACGCATCCCCGGAGCGTGAAACGTACATGATGCTCCAGGGAGAACTCCTGGCAAGGCAGGCGGCATGGAGGAGACTCAAACAACTTTATGAAGATGGCGTGGTTTCAGCCGACGTCTTTTCCGTGCTCAATGCCAGATACCAACAGATCGGGCAGCAACTGAGAAACGCCCTCCAGGCCTTCCTCAAAGAGCATCCGGAACTCCGGCGCGAAGAACTGCTGAGCGTCCTGCAGGAGCTGCTCCTGGTCGAAAAAAGCCGCCTCCAGGCTCTGAGAAGGGATGGAGTGATTTCGGACAAAGTGTACGAGCGGCTTTCCCTCAGCATCGACTCCGAGCTCGTTGCTCTGAGAGAGGAAAGCCCGGAAGTGATCGAAAAACTTCTTTCTCCGGCAACCGAAAACGCAGAATGAAGGTGTACCGATGAAAAGAAACGGCTGTTTCTGGGCCTTCACGGGCTTCTTATTCATTTCCATCGTCGCCATAGTCGCGGCAACGGCGCTGTTCTTTTACTCCAGAGCCCTCCCGACGCCAACTGTTACAAGGCGGCCTCGGGTCACGAGGACTTTCGCTCCTCCAACGGCCACGCGGAGAAGCAATAAACCAACCCCGCATCCGACGCTCACGCCATCTGCGCGTCCAACGCTTACCCCTTCGGTGCGTCCAACTCATGCCCCATCCGGAAGCGATCTCCTACCGAAAGGTTGGGAACTGGTGGAAAAGTTGATGCTTGTCGAACCACCAAAAAGGGATCGCCCAACTCTGACCGAGAGATTGCATCCGGAGTTGATTCCGGTGCCGCGCGTCGTGCCGAAAAAGAGGATCTTCAAGGAGGGCGACTCCGACTTTTTCTGGGTACTGAACGAGGACACGAAAAAGTACAGGAGGATCACAGCCGACCTGAGGTTCGTGCTACCGCACGTCTACGTGTGGGTCGAACGGGGGATCGACCTGGACGACGACAGGCTGTTTCATTCGGCGGAGCGGTTCGAGGACAAAACCTACCCAACCGATAGGAGCTTCTTCGGCAGCGAATGGACTCCCGGCGTCGATAGAGACGTGCACATCTCCATATTGCATACCAGGAGCCTCGGCAAAAGCGTGGCAGGGTATTTCTCTGCATCGGACGAGGTGACTTCCAAGGTGAACAAATACTCCAACCAGCGGGAGATGTTCTACATCGATCCTTCGAACATGCGGCCAGATACGAAGTTCTACGATGGCACCCTGGCACACGAGTTCCAGCACATGATCCACTGGAACGAGGATAGAAACGAAGACACGTGGATAAACGAAGGCTGCTCCGAACTCGCTTCGTTCGTCAACGGGTTCGACCCAGGCGGCTCCGACTATCTGTTCGCGGATAGACCAGACACGCAGCTCGACAACTGGGACGACGACATGGACGAGAACTCTTATCACTACGGAGCTTCCTATCTGCTGATGGAGTACTCTTACGAGCGGTTCGGGAAGGATTTCGTGAAGAAGCTGGTGTCAGAACCGCTTAACGGAATAGAAGGGTACAATGCGGCGCTGAAAGACCTCGGCAGGCGGCAGAATTTCTACACGGTTTTCGCGAACTGGGTGGTGGCAAACCTGCTGGATGACGACTTCCCAGAGGACGAAAGATACCAGTACGAAAACATCGACATCCCGACCCCGGACGAAACGGAAGTCGAGGACGCGAACTACGAGCATTCGGAGGACGTGCACCAGTTCGGCACCGATTACTACCTGATAGACAACGCAGAAAACGGATTCGCCCTGGACTTCTCCGGAGACACCACAGTTCCGCTTGCGCCGTTCGAACCGCATAGCGGAAAATACGTGTGGTGGGGGCACAACTCCGACGATAGCGACGCAACCCTTACAAGAGATGTGGACCTCTCCAAAGTGGATTCGGCCACTTTAGAGTTTTGGGCCTGGTACGACATCGAAAAGCACTACGATTACGCCTATGTGATGGTCTCCGACGACGGAGGAAAAGGCTGGAGAGTGCTTCCCGGGAAGTTCACCACCACCGAAGACCCTGTTGGCAACGCATTGGGGCCTGGATACACCGGGAAGAGCGGCGGCGGGGACAAACCCAAATGGGTACACGAACAAATCGACCTGTCCGATTTCGCGGGGAAGAAGATAAAGCTGAGGTTCGAATACGTCACGGACGACGCCGTGACGAAAGACGGCTTTTTCATCGACGACATATCGATCCCGGAAATTGGATGGAAGGACGACGCAGAACAAGAGAACGGATGGAAGTCCGAAGGGTTCTCCTTAGTGCCTCCGAGGCTCCCACAAAGGTGGCTGGTGCAGGTAATCGGGCTGGCCGACGACGGCAGTGTGGTGGTGAAAAAGGTCAGAATCTCCAACGGAAAAGGCACGATCACTTTCTCGACGCATTCGATGGAATCGGTCGACGTGTCCGTGTCCGCAGTGACCCCGATCACCAAGCACAAGGCCAACTACACCATCAAGATCAGGAGCATCTCCGGCAACGGCACCCTGGCCGGGAGAGTCGACTCGGGAAGCAACTGAGGCCCGACTTGGACGGCGTGCCATACCGTTCACAAGTAGTGTGATGCGTTCGCCTGGGCAAGGAGGCCAAGAACCCCCTCTGCCCTCACCCATCACCCCAGCTGCCTGCGGCGGCTTTCCCGTAGAAAACCGGTAGATTGCGTCGAATCAGCACCCTTGAGCCGTTTCTATCGTCGCACTCGCCAGCCGCGGCAAGTTTTGTAGGGCGAGCCGTCTGGCTCGCCCCGGAGCGACACTCTCGAACCTGTTCCTGCCAGTGAGAAAGCAATCTGGCTCGCCCAAGCGTCCGGCAGCCCCTACCTCGCCTGCAGAAGCGGGAACGTAGGGGCGAGGCTTGTCCCCACCCACCCTAAAGACCACATACGAATGGACATGCCGAACCCGTACTGCCCACGATATGTTCGAACTCATGTCCAGAGGTCAGCGGCTTAGTCGGGACAAGTTCCTCCATTTGGTGTATAATTGTGTTCGTTGGATCGATACGAGCATGGACGCTCCGCCGACTTCAGCGAAAGAAGATGGTACCATCACTCCGGCGGCGAACGCTTTCCAAGGAGAACCGTATGGACAAAAAGATAGAGGAGCTGACTTTCGAAGAAGCTCTGAAGGCTCTGAAAGAAACCGTGGAGAAGCTCGAATCGGAGGACATGCCCCTGGAAGAGTCGCTAAAGCTCTTCGAATTCGGGATGCAGCTATCAGAACGATGCAGCCAGCTTCTCGACGAAGCAGAACTGAAAATCAAACAACTCATGATGGATGAAAACGGGGAACGGAAGCTCGAGCCTTTCACCGGCTCTCTCGATTCGAGGTCTTGAACAAGGAGGCTTTCACCATGAAGAGGATCGCTGTTCTCAGCAGCGGAGGCGATTGCCCGGGACTCAACCCGGCTATCCGTGCAGTAGTGCGCTCCGCCATTTCCTACGGATTCGAAGTGTGGGGCGTGCGCAGGGGGTACGAAGGTCTCATCAACGATGATTTCGAGGAACTTGACGCCAGGAGCGTAGGCGGCATAATCGGGCACGGCGGTACTTTCCTGATGACAGCCCGGTCAAAACGGTTCCTGGAGGAACACTACCGGACAGAAGCCCTGCGGAATCTCCACAGGCGGGGCATCGACGCGCTGGTGGTGATCGGCGGGAACGGGTCGCTGACCGGTGCTGCGGTCTTCAGCAAGAAATTCCCGCTGGTCGGCATCCCAGGTTCCATAGACAACGACGTTTACGGCACAGACATGGCGATAGGGGTGGACACGGCGCTGAACACGGTGCTGGACGCCATAGACAAAATCCGGGACACAGCGTCTTCCCACCAGCGAGCGTTCCTCGTCGAAACGATGGGGAGGGAATCGGGATACCTGGCGCTGGCATCGGGGCTGGGAGGCGGAGCGGAGGCGATCTTGATCCCGGAAAAAGAGATGAGCATGGAGGAGGTCGCCGATCTCATGCACATGGCCTACGAGGAAGGGAAATCGCATTTCCTGGCAGTCGTGGCGGAAGGCTGGAAACCGGGAACGGCTGCGCTGGCGAACTACCTTCGCGAGAGGCAGAACTACGTGGAGTTCAAGATACGAGTCACAGTGCTGGGACATGTGCAGCGCGGCGGTGTGCCTTCGGCCTTCGACAGATTGCTCGCCACCAGGATGGGCGCGCGGGCCGTGGAGTTCGTGCGAGAAGGAAAATTTGGCCAAATGGTCGGCCTCCAGGGCGGAAAACTGGTTGCGGTGCCGCTGGAAAAGGTCGCCAGCGAGCGGAAGAAGTTGAACCTGGAATATTACTACATAGCCCGTCGAATGGAGCAATACTGTCTCAGCGGCGCTGAATGCGGATGAAAACGGCCGTTCAGAGAGCAGTATACCCGAAGCGATGATCACGAAAAGCAGGGCGGCACTTGCGAGTGCCGCCCTCTGGCGTCCCAAGAGAGGCGTCGAGATATCTCGATCATGCCTTCCCAAGGTGAGAGCACTGCGCCTTCCTCTTCAAGTCCCATCTCCTTTCCGTTTCCACCACGAGTTGACCCAAACCCGACACTCCTGTACAATTTGCGCAAATTCAAGAGGAGGATGATGCAATGGCTGGAAACAAGACTATGACGGCGCAAGTTACCTGGGATTCGGGGATGAGATTCATCGGGGAAGCGGACTCAGGGCACGCCATAGTTCTGGACGGCGATACATCGGTCGGTGGGAAGGACACGGGCATACGGTCCATGGAGCTACTGCTGGTGGGTTTGATTGGCTGCACGGCAATGGACGTGGTGTACATCCTTCGGAGGAAAAGGCAGAAGCTGACAGAGTTCAAAGTAAGCGCAAAAGGCACACGCGCCGACGAGCATCCACAGGTGTTCAAGGAAGTGCACATCGAATACGAATTTTCCGGAGAAGGTCTTTCGGAGAAAGCGGTCAAACAGGCAATAGAGCTTTCCCAGAACAAATATTGCTCCGCGTCCGCCATGTTCAGGGAAACGGCAAACGTGACTTATTCATACAAAATCAACGGATCCGACGGCTCGGCAGGCTGAGACCGACCAGTGGCTCGTAAAGCGGCATATTTCTCCTTGGCAGGGACAAGCCCCTACGCGTCATTCTGAGCCGAGGCAGCGGAGCTCAGCAGCGCTGAGTTCAATGCCGAGGCGAAGAATCTTGCGACACTCTGGATAAGCCAAGGGCCTTCGGCAAAAGAGCGCTCAAGATTCTTCGCCGCTGACGCTCCTCAGAATGACTAAAAGCGTGTGACAGATAGTGAAGTCATCTGCCTTGAAGAGGGCGAAACATCGCCTTTCCTATCCGCCACCAACTGAAATATGCTTGACAATCCACTGGTTTGCAAAAGAAAAAGGGCGCTTGCATAGCGCCCTTTTTCCTTTTCCCATTTCAAACCAGCTTTCCGGATCACCTGACCAGCAACACCGCCGCAGAGGACTGTGTCGCCAGGCGAATGAAGTTGTCCGGGAAGATACCGATCCAGAATACCAGGATCACCGAAATCGCAAGCGCTATCATCAACGTCCTGGACAGCGCAAAACCTTTCCCAACCGAGGGCGGCTTGAAGAACATCGCCTGGACGATCCTCAAGTAGTACGCCGCCGCCACCACCGTGTTGAGGATGGCGATCAGTGCAAGGAAGTAATACCCAACCTCGATCACCGAACCGAACACGAAGAACTTGCCCATGAACCCACCGGTGGACGGAATTCCAGCCAGTGAGAAGAGGAACACCGCCAGCATGGCGGCCGCCGCAGGCGATCTTTTCACCAATCCATCGTAATCCGCAAGGTCCACCGACCCGGTCTTTTCCTCAATCCCGGCGACGGTCAAGAACGCTCCGCCGTTCGTGAACAGGTAGGCGAACAGGTACAAAAGCACGCCGTTAATGCCGTTGAAGTTGAGCTTGTAGCCCGCGGCTGCCACCGCCACGACGCCGGTCAGGATGTACCCCGCCTGGGCGATGCTCGAATAAGCGAGCATGCGCTTGACGTTGGTCTGTCGCAGCGCCACGAAGTTACCGAGCGTCATCGTGACCATGGAAAGCCCGGCGAGCACAGCCACCCAATCGGCCTGGAAACTCGGCATCGCTTCCAGGAAGACACGGATCAAGATGGCGAAACCCGCGGCCTTGGATATCGTGGCCAGGAATGCAGCCACCGGCGTAGGAGCGCCATCATAAGTATCAGGTGCCCACTGATGGAAAGGCACGAGGGACGCTTTGTACCCAAATCCTGCAAGGAGCAAGACGATCGCCGGGAACCCCAGCCAGCCAAGCCCAGTTCCGTTCTTCAGCGCCTCGGCTATGGCTTTGAAGGAAGT
>JALWAP010000081.1 GCA_027016315.1 Anaerolineae bacterium
GTCGAGTGGCACCGCCGGTTTGCGCCTGCGCAAGAGATCGATGGCCGAAGTCCTGGCGATGTGCGCAAGCCACACGCGGAAGCTCCCGGCATGCCTCGGATCGAAGCCCGGGAGATGCGTCCACGCCTTCAAAAACGTTTCCTGAGCCACATCTTCCGCCGCAACGGTGTCGCCGGTGTAGCGATACCCGATGCTTGCAACCATCCGATAGTACTTGTGGAACAACTGTTCGAAAGCGTCCACATCACCCCGGCGGCTCCTTTGCACAAGCTCCAGTTCGAATCTCGCGTCGCTATACTCGACCATCTTCTCCCTTGAAACCCTCGCATATGAAACGAAAAAGCCACCCCTTTTATTCGCCAGAATCCTCGTGAGATTCTAAAATATCTTCCATGGGAAAGAAAGTGACTATCGAGTTCCGACCGAAGCTCGTAGAAGCGAGCTTCGTGGAAAGGCTAAACCGGTTCGCCGCACTGGTGAACGTGAACGGAAAAGAAGCCCTTGCCCATGTCCCTTCGTCCGGCAGGCTCAAGGAACTCCTTTTGCCGGGTGCCGCGGTCTGGCTGCGACCGGCATACGCCCCTTCACGGAAGACCGCATTCACCCTGGAAGTGGTAAGAGCGCAAAACGGTACGATGGTGTCGATAGACACCGGTATGACCAATCGGCTGGTCGAGCTCGCGCTGAGGGAAAAAGCGATCCCGCCTTTCTCCGAATGCATCAAGGTCAAACCAGAAGCAGCGTATCACCTCAGCAGACTCGACTTCCGGCTCGAATGTCGTGGAACGGAAACGTGGATAGAGGTCAAGAGCGTTACCCTGGTCGAAGGCGGAACAGCGCTATTTCCAGACGCCCCGACGGAGCGCGGGCGGAAACACCTGAAGGAACTCGAGAGGATCGTAAGCGCGGGTGGTGCTGCTTCTGTGCTGTTCCTGGTGCAGAGAAACGATGCTGTCCGATTTGCCCCAAACGCCGAACAAGACCCGGACTTCGCTCAGGCTCTTGCTTCCGCCCGACGGGCAGGAGTCCAGATTCTGGCATATTCGTGCGAGGTGACCGAAAGCGAGATCACCGCCGATTTCGACGCCGAGCTACCGGTATTTATCACCCACAGCGCCATCACGTAGCCCGGGCAAGCCGCGCGGCACAACGCCGAGATTTAGGAGCGATCGTGCGACCCTCGAACAAGGGAACGGGACGCTTCTTGTTCGCCCCGCCCCTCTTCCAGCATCACGATGTTTTCAGAAAACCGGAGACTTACCGCCGCTTGCCCAAACCCAGTTCTTCGGCAAAGTCCTTCTCGAAGAACTCGTACTCGCCACGCTTGTTCTGGCTCTTGAGCTCTTTGTCGTAAGCCCTGAGTTCCCGCCTCATGACTTTCATACTCACAGTCTTGGGGAACGCCGACATGAACTCGATGGACCGCGGGCGCTTGTACGGTGCGATGTTGTCCCTGATGAACCTGAAGATGTCGAGGGCTGCTTCCCTGCCCGGGCGGTAATCCGGTTTCAGCACGATGAAAGCCTTGGGCACGATCCGGTCTCTGTCGTCCACGGTCGGCACGACCGCTGCTTCCATGACCGGGTCGGCAGCCATCAGCTCGCTTTCCACCTCGAACGGACTTATCCTGTAGTCAAGGCTCTTGAAAACGTCGTCGGTTCGACCGATGAAGTGGAAATAGCCATCTTCGTCCCTGTAGGCTGCGTCGCCGGTGAAATACCAGCCCGCTTTGAAAATCTCCCGATTGCGCTGCTCGTCGTCGTAGCCCTTCAGAAGCCCCAGAGGCTTGACCGGGTAGATCTCCACCGATATCTGTCCATCCTCGCCCACCGGCACCTCATCGAGCTGTTCGTTCAGCAACGCGATGTTGTAGCCGGGAGCGCTCTGCCCCATGGAACCATCTTTGCGAGGCTCGCCCCTGAAATCACCGATCATCGCCGTCGTCTCGGTCTGGCCGTAACCCTCCCGAACCGGCACGCCGAAAGCAGCTTCGACTTTCTTCACTACCTCCGGGTTGAGCGGCTCACCAGCGCTCACGAACTCTCGAACGGAGAAGTTGTACTTGCTCAGGTCTTCAAGGGTGAACAGTTTCAACACGCTAAGCGGAGCGCACAGAGTGGTCACCTTGTATTTCTCGATCAGGTCGAGCACGTCCTTCGCGACGAATTTCTTGTACCTGTAGGTGAGGATCGTGGCTCCGGCATTCCAGGGGGCGAAGAAAGAGCTCCACGCGTATTTCGCCCACCCAGGAGCGCTGATATTGTAATGCACGTCTCCTGGACGCACGCCGATCCAGTACATGGTGGTCAGGTGCCCAACCGGGTAGGAAGTGTGCGTATGAATAACCAGTTTCGGCTTGGAAGTGGTACCCGAGGTAAAGAACAGGAAAAGCTCGTCAGTGGAGTAAGTGATGAACGGCGATTCGTAGCTCGTCGGATACTTCTCGGATTCTTTGTAATCCGTCCAGCACTTGCCAGTCTCGTCCTCCTGCTCGCAAGACTGCTCGAAAGAATCCCCGACGACAATTCTGGCCTTCAAGCCTTCTATCACGCTGCCCGCTTTCGTAAACTTCTCGACGAACGGGGCGTGCACGATAGCAAACTTCACGTCACCACGCTCGATGCGGTCGGCAACGTCTTTGGGCGGCAACGATGTGGCCGCGGGGATTATCGCTCCACCAGCTTTCATGATCCCCAGCAGGATCTCGAAAAGCTCGACAGCCGTTTCCATCATAATGATGACCCTGTCGCCTTTCATCAGGCCCAGGTCTCTGAGGAAGTTGGCAACCTGATTGGAACGCTGGCGCATCTCCTCGAAAGTCACCTTGCGCTCCATGCCGTTTTCATCTGCGCAGATAAGCGCAAGGTTGTCGTTATCTTTAGCCATGGAGTCGAAATAGTCCAGCGCCCAGTTGAATTTTGTGAGGTGAGGCCATTCGAATTTCTCTCTTGCCTCCTTGTAACTGCCGACATTGAGGAGGAAGTCCCGCGCTGCCAAGAACTTCTCAAGGTCTTTCGACATGATAACCTCCTTGTTAGAAATGTCAGATTGCGAGGCGCTCCGCCGTCAGTGGCTCCAATTATACGCCAAATTTCCAAGTTGTCAAAGCCGACATCTCGACCCCCGTTATCGAAGGTCCGTTGATGAGCACTGCCCGGCTCGAACGATGAAACTTTGTTGACAGCCCCAACTACAGCGGGTAAAATGTACCAGGAGGCACAAAGTGGGCAAGTTTTACTATGGCGGACAGGCTGTAATCGAAGGGGTTATGATGCGCGGCCAAAAGGAGATGGCCGTGGCAGTTCGCGCCCCAAATGGAAATATCGTCGTTCACAGAGAACCACTGACCGGCGCCTTTTATACCAGGCAATGGGCAAAATGGCCATTGATACGGGGGCTCGTAGTGCTCTGGGATGCCCTCGTGCTGGGGACGAAAGCACTTACCTGGTCGGCTGACGTCGCCGTACAGGAAGAAGGGGAAGAAGCCTCCTTTTCGGGCGCTGTAGCGTGGGGCACGATAGCTTTGTCGCTCGTGGTGGGCATCGCTCTCTTCTTTTTGTTGCCTTCCGCCGTTGCCAGGTACATGGAAGGGCCACTGGGGATATCCCCTCTGGCGAGCGCTTTCGTCGAGGGAGGAATCCGACTGGCGCTGTTCCTGGCGTACCTGATCGGGATAGGGATGATGGCGGACATCAAGCGGGTGTTTGCGTATCATGGAGCAGAGCACAAGACGATCAATGCCTACGAAGCAGGTGAAACCCTCGTCCCGGAGAACACGGCGAGATACTCGACCGCTCACACCCGATGCGGCACCACCTTCCTCCT
>JALWAP010000082.1 GCA_027016315.1 Anaerolineae bacterium
CTTCTGTACGTTTCAGTCGGGCCGGAAAGGGATCAGATCATCGAGGTGCCGGGAAAATGACGGACTTCGGTTACGACACTTACCTTTCTCCGTTCACCTGGCGGTACGGCAGCCAGGAGATGCGGGAGATTTGGTCGGAAGCGCACCGTCGCAGGCTCTGGCGGAGGGTCTGGGTGGCGCTTGCGGAGGCCCAACACGCGCTGGGATTCTTATCGGATGAGCAACTGGAGGACCTGAAAGCGCACCAGGACGATATCGATCTCCAGCGTGCGCTGGAGATCGAATCGGAGATACACCACGACGTGATGGCCGAGATAAAGACCTACGCCGAGCAATGTCCCGTCGGCGGAGGAGTGATACATTTCGGCGCCACCAGCGCCGACGTGACCGACAACGCAGACGTGATTCGGATGAAGGAAGCAATGGAGCTGACCCTTCGTCGGCTCCGCGTACTGCTCGAGCGACTTGCGTCGCTGGTGGAGGAATGGGCGGACGTGCCATGCGTGGCGTTCACACACCTGCAGCGGGCTGAGATCACCACGGTCGGGTACAGGCTGGCGCAGCACCTCCACGCCCTCTGGGAGGATTACCAGTCGCTGGACGAAGCCATACGGAGGCTCCGCGGGAAAGGGTTCAAAGGGGCGGTAGGAACGTATGCGTCATACGCGCAGGCGCTCGGGAGCGTGGATGCGGCGATCGAGATGGAAAGGCTCGCGCTCGATGCCCTGGGAATCGAGGCGTTTCCTGTTTCGACGCAGGTTTACCCGAGGAGGCAGGATTGGGAGGTGCTAACCTCCCTTTCGGGGCTTGCCGGAAGTCTGTATCGGCTGGCGTTCGACGTGCGGCTGCTGCAATCCCCGCTGGCTGCGGAATGGAGCGAGCCGTTCGGCGCGGGCCAGGTCGGCTCTTCGGCGATGCCGTTCAAACGGAATCCTGTGCGCATGGAGAAAGTGAATAGCCTCGCAAGGTTGCTCCCGGGGCTGGCAAGGGTCGCCTGGGACAACGCGGCGCACAGCTTGTTGGAAAGGACGCTGGACGATTCGGCCAACCGACGGGAGGCGCTTCCAACCGCTTTCCTCGCCATCGACGAAATGCTGCTGACGACGTCCGGGGTGGTGGAGCGGTTGGTGATCGACAGAGATGCAATCGAGAGGAACCTGGCTGCGCACGCGCCGTTTGCCGCCACGGAGGCGGTTTTGATGGAAGCGGTGAGGAACGGCGGGGACAGGCAGAAGCTGCACGATCTTCTCCGGAAGCTCAGCCTGAAGGCGTGGGAAAGCGTCAGAAGCGGAGGGGAAAATCCCCTTCCCCGGCTGGTACGTGGCGAGCCTGAGGTAACCCGGCTGGTTCCGCCGGAGAAGCTGGAAGAGCTCTTCGACGTTTCGACTTACGTAGGCGCGGCGCCAGCGCTGGCGCGAGAAGTATCGAGAGATGTTCTCCGCTCGCTTCGACAAACGCCGCCGACAATGCAGGAGGGGAGTCGATGAGGTCGATGGACGTGTACGCAAGGTTCTACGACCTGCGCTACGGAGATTTCCTGGACGACTTGGCCATGTACGTTGGGTTCGCGGCGAGAACCGGCGGTCCTATCCTCGAACTCGGGTGTGGAACTGGGCGTCTGCTGATCCCGCTGGCCAGGGAGGGCTACGAAGTCACGGGCGTGGACATATCCACGGAGATGCTGAAAAGGGCCAGGGAGAAAGCGATCGCAGCAGGTGTACACGAAAGGGTGGAGTTGATAGAAGGGGACATCAGGACTTTCTCCACGCCGAAGAAATTCCCTCTGGCACTTTCCGCCGTGAGTTCTTTCATGGCATTGGATTCGCTGGAAAAGCAGATTTCGGGCCTTGTGAACGTGCACAAAGCCCTCAGACCTGGCGGGATACTGATCCTCGACCTGTTCAATCCGAACCCTTCGGTGTTGCTGGAGGGGGATGGAAGGGTCTCGTTCGTGGGGGAATGGGAGATGGACGACGGGTCTGTGGTGCAGGAGTTTGTCACTCGCACGACTCACACATCCACCCAGGTGCACGAAATCCTCTACCTGTACGATGTCGCAAAGCCGGATGGGACGCTGGAGCGGTACAGGGTGCCGGTTCGGCTGAAGTACATCGGGGAGCCGGAGGGAAGGCTGATGCTCGAGAAGGCAGGCTACGAGGTGGAAAACGTGTACGGCTCGTATGAACTGGAGCCTTTCGACGATTACTCTCCGAGCATGATTTTCGTCGCACGTGCGAAGTGAAGCATTCACGGCGGGCTGGACGGCTCAGCCCGCCGCGGGACCGGTTCATGCCTTGCCGAGCACGGCGGCGAGCAGCGCCATCCTCACGAACATGCCGTTCCGAACCTGCCTGAAATATGCTGCCCTCGGGTCATTGTCGACGGTGTAGGCAATTTCACCCACCCTCGGGAGCGGATGCATCACGATCATGTCCTTCTTCGCCTTTTTCATGATCTCGTCGTCGACGATGTAGAATCCCTTGACCCTTTCGTACTCCGATAGATCCTCGAATCTCTCTTTTTGAACCCTTGTGACGTAGAGAACGTCGACATTCGAGATCGTGTCCTGCAAGTTGTCCGTTTCTTCGTACTTTTGTCCCCGTTCGGTGACTTCTTCCAGGATGTGCTTTGGCATCCGCAGGATGTCCGGGGAGACGAAAACCATTTCCACGTCGTAATGTCTGAGCAGACGCGCCAGGGAATGAACTGTTCGCCCGTACTTCAGATCGCCAACCATGGCGATCCGAAGCCCGTCGATGCGCCCCATTTCTTCGAGAATCGTGAACAGGTCGAGCAAGGCCTGGGTCGGGTGTTCGCCGACCCCATCGCCAGCGTTGATGACCGGTACTTTGGCGTAATGCGCTGCAATAGCCGCCGATCCGACTTCCGGGTGCCTGATGGCGATCACATCGGCATAAGCTTCCAGCGTGCGGACGGTGTCCGGCAGCGACTCCCCCTTGCTGACGGAGGAATATTTCACCCCGTGTATCGGGATCACCTTTCCGCCGAGCCGCTCCATGGCGGCAATGAAAGAGGAGCTTGTTCGCGTGCTTGGTTCGTAGAACAGGTTTGCCAGGATCTTCCCCTGGAGCAAATCGGCCGATCCAAACCTTTCGACCAGCGTTCGCATCTCTTTGGACACTTTGAAGATGTACTCCAGGTCTTGTTTGGAAAACTGATTGACGGAGAGGATGTCTCTGCCGTAGAGACCGTTGTTGGTTTTGTCCGATGGGACCGGACTTCCTTTTGGCTTTGCTTCTGGCGTCACTTTCCAAAACCTCCTTCAATTTGATGGCCTGAAACGGCAGGCAATAAAAAACCGTGAGCCGAATGCTCACGGTATTAATTTGCCGAATCCCGGATTTACGGGGATTTTTCCATCCTCGTAAACCGTTTTGTCTCTTAGAACAACTTTTTTCACAACGCCGTACACCTCCATTCCCTCGAACGGCGTCCAGCCGCATTTCGTGATCAGGTTGTCTGCTTTGATGACCCATTTTGCCGAGAGGTCTATTTCCACATGGGTGTTTTGTTGGTCTGGAAGTCCGTAGATCTTCTTCGGGCCGAAGTGCATGAGCTGCAAAAGGGTGTCCCTGGAAATCCGACGCTTTCTCAGAGCCGTGGTCATCAATGGCAACGAAGTCTCCAGGCCCGGGACTCCGGGAGGCGGGTTACCGCCGTTCTTTTCGTCCAGGGTATGAGGAGCGTGATCCGAGGCGAGTGCATCGATTACCCCATCCCTGACCGCTGCCCAGAGGGCTTCTTGATCCTCTTTTGTGCCCAGCGGTGGTTTGACGATACCGAGAGGGCCTAAATGCGCCAGA
>JALWAP010000083.1 GCA_027016315.1 Anaerolineae bacterium
AACCAAGTGCAGGCTTGCCCCACGGAGTCTTAGGCCCAGGCATGCCGATGGGGGATCGACCCTCACCACCGCCATGCGGATGGGAGTTCGGGTCCATTGCGGAACCGCGAACTTCCGGCCTCCACCCGAGCCAGCGCTTCCTCCCGGCCTTGCCAAGCTTGATGTTGGCATGGTCCGGATTGGACACCTGGCCGATGGTCGCCATGCAGCGCCTGTCTATCAACCTCACCTCGCCGCTTGGAAGGCGGACGTGGGCATAAGCCCCTTCCTTTGCGAGCAACTGGGCGGACGTACCCGCCGAGCGCACAAGCTGCCCGCCCCGCCCGGGGTACAGCTCGATGTTGTGGATCATGGTACCCAGGGGGATGTCCGAAAGCGGCAACGCGTTCCCGGGCCTGATTTCTGCACCCGGCCCGGACATGAGAACATCTCCGACCTTGACACCCAAAGGCGCAAGGATGTACCTCTTTTCGCCGTCGGCGTAGGAAAGGAGAGCAATCCTGGCGCTTCTGTTGGGATCGTACTCGATGGAAACCACCTTTGCAGGGATCCCAAACTTGTCCCGCCGGAAATCGATGATGCGGTAGAGCTTCTTGTAGCCACCGCCCCTGTGCCGAACCGTGATTCGGCCCTGGTTGTTCCGGCCGGATCGCTTGTTCAAGGCGACCACCAGAGAGCGCTCCGGCTCGGTCTTGGTGATCTCCTCGAAGGTGGATACGCTCATCCCCCTTCTGCCTGGCGACGTCGGCTTGTAAACTTTAATTCCCATACCTTCTCACTCCGCAAGCGTGATACCGATCGATCCGATCGGCTGACGGACGATACTGCTTGCATTTAGCCGCCCGTCCAACTTAGACTCCCTCGAAAATCTGCAGGGATTCGCCCGGAGCCAGCGTGACTATGGCTTTCTTCCACCCGGGCTTTCTGATTGAGACACGGTTCCCAACCCTCCTGGTCTTAGGAGGCATGTTGATTATGTGAACGTCCACCACATGGACGTCGAACACCTTTTCGACGGCTTCTTTCACCATCTTCTTGTTGGCACGCTTGTCCACCTCGAATACGTACTGGTTGAACTCGTCCGTGAGGCGGTCGGCCTTTTCACCCATAATCGGTCGCTTCAACACATCGTAGACGTACATCTAAACCTCCTCACCCCAGGTTCTTCTCGATGACATCCAGGGCATCGACGGGGAGGATCAAAGTATCGTACCCCAGGAGATCCCGGATGTTCAGATAGGCCGCGTGAAGGGTCTTCACCCCGACCAGGTTTCTGGCAGCGAGGAAGACGTTCTCGTAGGCCTCGTTGTCCCCGTTCATCAGGATCAGGGCGCTGCCGTCGATGCCGAGGTTGCCCAGGATCGCTTCCATTTCCTTCGTCCTCGGCGGAATGCCGCTGACGTCGTCCACCAGGACGATGCTCCCCTCCGCAGCCTTGACGGAAAGAGCGGAGCGCAAAGCGAGCCTGCGCATTTTCTTCGGCATGTCCTTGCGATAGGACCTGGGCTGCGGGCCGAAGACCGTGCCACCGCCCCTCCATTGCGGAGAGCGAATGCTCCCCTGCCTTGCCCTGCCGGTACCTTTCTGACGCCATGGCTTGCGGCCACCGCCGCTGACCTCGCTGCGCCCCTTGGTCTTGTGGGTGCCGAGGCGGGCGTTGGCAAGCTGCCGCACCAGAGCCTGGTGCATCACGTCTTTCCGAATCGGAGCATTAAAAATGCTCTCCGGGAGTTCCCTCTCTCCGACTTTTTCGCCTTGTATGTTGTAGACTGTTATCTGCATTTCCACGTCTCCTACCCTTGCTTCCTGGCTTCCCGGATCATCAACAGGCCGTTCCTGGGCCCGGGCACAGCGCCTTTGACTGCAATGACGCCTTTCTCCGGATCGACCCGGACCACGAGCAGGTTCTGCACGGTAACGCGTGCGTTGCCCATGTGCCCGGCCATGCGGGTGCCTTTGTAGACACGCCCCGGAGTGGTGCCGGAGCCAATGGAACCCGGCGCACGCCAGCGATCGGACTGACCGTGGGTCTTGGGCCCGCCGCCGAATCCGTACCTCTTGACACCGCCCTGGAACCCGCGCCCCTTGGAAGTTCCGGTCACATCAACCCTGTCCCCTTCCTGGAACACATCGACCGTGATCTGCTGACCGATCTGATACTCCGAATCATCACCATCGGTCAGCCTGAATTCCCTCAACACTTTGAGCGGGGGCAGGCCGTTCTTCTGAAGCCGGACACGCTCGGGCTTGGTAAGCTTCCTCTCCGCAACTTCCTCGAATCCCAACTGCACGGCCGCGTAGCCGTCCACCTCAGGCTTCTTCAACTGCGTCACATAGCAAGGCCCAGCCTGAATAATGGTCACCGGAACCACTTCTCCGTTCTCCATTATCAGCTGGGTCATGCCGAGCTTTCTGCCTAGAATTCCTTTCATTCCTTATTCCTCCTTACGGGACTGCCGGCCTAGGCCAACCGCATCATCCCGGGGCAAACGCCCCAAAATATGCAGTCTTCTCCTTAAAGTTTGATTTCGATGTCAACGCCCGAAGGCAGATTCAACTCCATCAACTTTTCGATAGTCTTGGAAGATGGCTCCCTCAATTCGATGAGCCGCTTATGAGTCCTGATTTCGAACTGCTCCCTCGAATCCTTGTCGATAAAAGGCGAGCGCATGACGGTGAACTTCTCGATCTTGGTCGGCAACGGAACTGGCCCCACCACGACCGCGCCCGTGTCCTCCGCCGTCCTGACGATGTCCTTCACGGAACGATCCAGAACCCTGTGATCGAAAGCCTTGAGCTTGATCCTGATCCTCTGCTTTTTCACCATTAGACCCCTACCTCCATGAACGGGGAGGGCCGGAAATCAGCCCTCCCGTTTAGCTACCAGCTTATTCGATTATCTTGGTGATGACGCCGGCGCCGACGGTGTGTCCACCTTCTCGTATCGCAAACCGCTGCCCTTCTTCCAACGCCACCGCCGCTATCAGCTTCACCTTCAGGTTCACGTTGTCCCCAGGCATCACCATCTCTACTCCTTCCGGCAACTCTATCTCCCCTGTCACATCCATCGTCCTGATGTAAAACTGCGGCCGGTACCCATTGAAGAACGGCGTATGCCTTCCACCCTCTTCCTTCTTCAACACATACACCTCTCCCATGAATACCTTGTGCGGCGTGATCGTACCAGGCGCTGCCAACACCTGTCCTCGCTCTACCTCGTCCCGCTCGATGCCTCGCAACAGACAACCCACGTTGTCCCCTGCTATCCCTTCATCCAGCACCTTGCGGAACATCTCTACCCCAGTAACCACAGTCTTCCGCGTCGGCTTCAACCCTACTATCTCTACCTCATCACCTACCTTGACGCGCCCTCGCTCTATCCTCCCAGTAACCACCGTCCCACGTCCCTTGATCCCAAACACATCCTCTATCGGCATCAGGAACGGCTTGTCTACATCCCTCACCGGCGTCGGTATGTACTCGTCTACCGCATGCATCAAATCCCATATCGGCTTGTACTCAGGCGCATCCGGATCCGTGCTGCTGCTCTGCAACGCCTGCAACGCACTCCCCCTGATGATCGGTACCTCGTCACCAGGATACCCATACTGATCCAACAACTCCCGAAGCTCCAATTCCACAAGCTCCAACAGCTCAGGATCATCCATCATGTCCACTTTGTTCAAAAACACCACCATCGCAGGCACATCCACCTGCCTCGCCAACAGCACATGCTCCCTCGTCTGCGGCATCGGCCCATCCGGAGCTGCTACCACCAGTATCGCTCCGTCCATCTGCGCCGCTCCAGTGATCATGT
>JALWAP010000084.1 GCA_027016315.1 Anaerolineae bacterium
GTCGCTGGCGGCAAGGTAAGCGGCGTTGACCAGGACGTTCCGGATGTTGCCGCCCGAAAGTTTGAATCGCCTCGCCAGCATCTCCAGGTCGATCTCCTCGTCACGTGGAACTTTCGGTGGAAAAAGCATGCGCCAGATGCGCAGCCTCCCTTCTTCGTCAGGGAACGGGAAGTCCACGACGAAATGTAGCCGTCTTGTGAAAGCCTCGTCCAGGTTCGCCCGGAGGTTCGTGGCGAGTATGGCGACGCCGTCGTACATCTCCATGCGCTGCAAAAGGTAGCTGATTTCGATGTTGGCGTAGCGATCGTGGGAATCCCGAACCTCGGAGCGTTTGCCGAAGAGTGCATCAGCCTCGTCGAAGAAAAGGACGGCGTTGCTGGTCTGCGCTTCGGTGAAAATCCGCTCGAGGTTCTTCTCCGTTTCGCCAACGTACTTGCTGACCACGGTGGAGAGGTCGATTTTGTACAGATCGAGCTTCAACTCGTTGGCGATGACTTCCGCCGCCATGGTCTTACCGGTGCCGGAAGGCCCGGCGAAGAGCGCAGTCACCCCTGCGCTGGATGCCAGCTTCTTCCCTACCTCCCATTTCTCCAGCACGATAGGGCGCCCTCGGACCATGTTCACGATCTCCCGTAGCAGCGACATCTGATCATCTGGTAGGACGAGGTCGTCCCAGATGTAGCGTGGAGAAATCTTGCGTGCCATGCCGGAGAGGAGTGGGTTGGAATGCACCCTGGCTGCCTCGAAAAGGTCGGATTCCTGAACTTCCGTGCCGCGCTGCGCCGCGATGTCCCTGGCGGCTGCCACTGCATCTCGAATCTGGCCCGTCGTCAGTGCAAATTGCCCGGCCAGCGCCGAGACGTCGATCCGCTCGTCCCCCAGATACCGGCGCCAGATGGTCGCTCGCTGGACGTACCCCGGCACAGGGAACTCGAACCAGATCAGGTTTCGATCGCGCTCCACGTCGCCGGGACGCCACGAAGACCTGCCGCCGAGGATTATCAGTTCCGGGTACGAAAGGACCTCTCGGAGCAACTCAGGGGCGGGCGACCCATCGGCAAGGCACGCATCCCAGCCGTAGAGGAACGGGATCGCGCCGTTGAGGCGAGCGTCCCGCAGCGCCAGCCGAACCGCATCCAGTGGCGGGGTTCCCTTTTCCACTACCGCGCCGACGTCCACGGTCAGGATGACCCTGCCGCGGGCTTTCGCGGCGAAATGCGCGGCCGCCATCTGCGCAGTCCGGTCCGGACCGTGGAAAACGAGCACCGGCATGGGCGAGCTCGATGCTACCCTCTTGAGGGCGGCGGATACCTCGGTCGGGAGCATCCAGGGCGCCTCTTTGTCGCTGGGCAGGGAGAGCCTGGCACTGGAGCCGAGGGCGGCATGAGGGCGGTAGGTTCCCATGAGCCACAGGACGACGGTATCATCCACGCGAAGGGATCGCCTCAAAAGTGGCGGATGGCTGGAATCGCGCGGACTGACCGGCTCCACCAAGTGGTTTCTGAAAAGCGGAGCTTCCGGCGCGAACCTGGGGAGCAACGCCAGGCGATCGGAGCCGGGCGGCGAGAGCAGGCTGAGCACCAGGTTCACGGTTGGCAGCTTCTGCGTGACGTCGTCCTGCAGGTAGCCGTAGAGCTTTTCGTAGCGCAAATCGAGCGAAGGGGCCAGGCAGATCAGGAACGCGTCGAGGTCGAATCTGTCCAGCCCGAACACGTGCGCCAGGTGCAGCAACCGCAGCGGGACATTGCGCTGTTCGGCTTCTTCTATCAGAGATCGTGCGCGTTGGGATGCCCGGGCCAGCTCGTCGGCAAAAGATCGCTCCTCTTCCGCGCTTAGCGTTACGGTGTCCCCCCAGCTCCCGGCAAAAGGCCGTTCGAGCAAAGCGTTGGCTTCCTGGTCGGAGACGTACAGGCCGCGGAAAGCATCGCTTTGATCCTGCCCCGCCGCCTGCCACCGACGGACGGCGCGTCTGAGCAGAACGTCGATGCGGGCCAGCTCTGCCTGAATGTGTCGAAGGTTCAGGTCTGACTTGGTGGAGTTCATGGGCCCACCTCCTTGAAACAAAGACCTGAGGGCAACGAAGTGGAAAACGTGAGCAGAGGCCAAATCTTGGGGGGATCGAAGATCGTGCGCTCTCTAAACTGTTCGAAAACGGACGGGGTTGGCGGCGAGCTGTCCGATCGCTTCAGTTCACAGCCGAGGCGCTGCTTCCAGGACTCCATCTGTGGCCAGAGAAATTCCTTCGGGAAAAGGTGAAGACACACAGATGGACGTCCTCCCAGAGGTGCAGCAAAGCTACGGCCAGCGCCACCAAATCCGTGCCTGCCTGATCGTGGATGCAAAGCGTACGAACTGATTGTCACCTTCGTCCAAGGCACACTTGCTCTCGGCAGCGAACCTTCGGGCGAAGGAACTTCAGAACCGAAATTCACTTCACAACCCCTTCCGTACCTGCATTGAGCCTCTGGCTCTGTGACAACACTGTCGGCATGGAAGGCAATCTGTAAAAGGGCTACAGAGAACCGAGCCTACATTGTTGGGAGCCCATCAACCATTTTCAATGATACCAAATAAACTCTCTTCTTGTCAAACTTCGCATTTTTGATAATCGCTATACGAGTCAAATCAGCGTGCAAAAACTCCTTCAGCCCGGTTCAAGGGAACACGGCACACTTTAGGCTTATCCGTTACAGTGCCACGGTTTGATGTGAAGCTTCTTGGCTCGTGTGTGGAAGCTCCTGGATCGTCAGAGAGCTTTCACCAGTGGATCACGACGAGCGTCCCTTTCGGCGCCCAGTTGTAGAGCCAGTGTGCATCGGGTATCGTCATGTTTATGCACCCGTGGCTCATGGGATGCCCAAAGTTGTGGTGCCAGTAGGTTCCGTGAATTGCGTAACCGTCGTAGAAATACATCACCCACGGTACATTGGGCAAATTGTACCCCGGTCCTACCATTCGCTGAGATCGAAGTTTCAGGTAAATCCTGAACCTGCCGATCACCGTTGGGTGCGACGGAACGCCGGAGCTGATTAGGACGGAGAGCACCGGTTTGTTGCCTTCGTAAGCGATAAGCCGCTGGTGCGAAAGGCTGATGTCTATCCACTTGGTAGCCGAGGAAGGCGATGGGGTAGGCGTCGGAGGGCGCGGGGTGGCCGTGGCAGACGGAGTATGCGTAGGCGCAGGAGTCGCCGTAACGTGAGGAGTCTGCGTTGGCGCAGGAGTATTAGTTGGGTGAGGAGTAGGGGTCGGCGTTGGGGTTCCCCAAACCGGAACTTTCAGCAACTGTCCCACGAAAATAAGATTCGGAGAGGCCAGGTGGTTGAGGCTCACCAGCTTCCAGATGCTCGTGTGGTAGCGTGCTGCTATCAGGTAGAGGGTGTCGCCCCGTTTGACCCGATAGGTGCCGATGGCCGGTTTAGCGCCGTTGTGCCCGTTTCCGGGTATCAGCAGAACCTGCCCCACCCAGAGGAGGTTTGGGTTCCTTATACCGTTCAGTTGGATCAGATCATAGACGGAGACGTTGAACTTCGCGGCTATGGTGGTCAGCGTGTCTCCAAAGTGGACGACGTATTTCTGCCCTGCGGAAGGTTTGGGTGTGCTGCCAGGAATGACCAGACGTTGACCGGCGTAGATGAAGTTCGGGTTCCGAAGGTGGTTTGCCCGGATGAGAGCGGTTACCGTGACCCCGTACTTCGCGGCAATGCTGCTCAGCGTCTCCCCCCACCGGACCACGTGTACGGTTCCGGAAAATGTGTTGGCAGCAGAAGCACCGGCTGGCACACCAGAGACCGTTAATGAGATCAAGAGCAACGCCAGCAGGGCGATGTACTTTGCTTTACCAAACTGGTTCTTCTTCATGGTACTCTCCTTGAAAAGCTGCTGAAAGTTCCGCTTTAGAACGTCGCAAAACACAATCCCCTTCCCCAACGGAACCAAAGACTTGCTTCGGTTATCCCATTCCACGACTCACATTATAGCATCACTTTTCGAGGGAGACAAAATCCAGCGACTACCAGACTTTGCAAATACACGTTAGCCGTCCCACGCGGCCATATCTGAGCCGAAATGAATAAATACATCAACTCATTTTAACAAGCTGAAGGGCGATGAATCCGTTTCTGTCCACACACGTTCCTGAATACCTCCAGGTTAACACCAAAGCTTACTCTATAAGAAGCGTCTGTGGTAAAATGTGGATTCAAGGCCGGAGGTGGTCCAAGCCCGGCCACGAAAGCCGGTTTTGACGACAATGGCGGCAATCGGATAATCTTCGCATGGCTAAAATCCATAAACTATCGATCCGTGAGATGGCGTCAGGGTTGCGTCGTTTGGGGTCTACCCCGACCGGCACGGCTATTGCCATGGGCTCGATAGCCTTTCTCCTGTACCTCCGCACCCTTGCTCCGGACGTTTTCGTCTCCGATTTCGCCGAGTTCCAGTACCTTCCATATCGGCTTGGGCTCGCCCACCCAAACGGATTCCCTTTTTACATGCTCCTTGGATGGGTGTGGTCTCATGTGATTCCTCACGGGAATGTGGCATGGCGCATGAACCTGCTTTCGGCCGTTGGAGGGGCGCTGGCAGTGGGGGCTACCGCCGGGTTCGCACACGATCTCGGCCGGAACAGGTGGGTCGGTGTGTTCTCCGGAGGTCTGGTCGCGCTGACCCCCACTTTCTGGGGCTACAGTCTGGTCGCGGAGCGTTACACGCTGAACCTCTTCCTCCTGGTGTGCTCGTTGTGGCTCGTGCGACGGGCTGGAGATCCTTTGGAGAAGCAGCGTTCCAGGCTGCTGGTTCTCGCGGCTTTCATGCTTGGGTCGGGGTTCGCCACGCATCCCAGCGATACGCTGTTCGTGCCATTCTGGGCAGTGTACGCACTCCTGAAAGTGAAAGGCCTGTATCGAAGGCCGAAGCTGTGGGTGATCATGGCCGCTGCCTGGGCCTTGCCGCTTTTGTTCTTCCTCTACGTGCCGTGGAGATGGAGCCATTACTCCGCCTACCAGCTCGTGCCTGGAATCGGGAGGTCGGAAGCCGTGTACCGGGGGCTGGTTCACGTCTGGTACACGCCCGGGACGAGCTGGCAGAAAGTTCGGGATTACGTTTTGGGGCTGAGGGGAGCTGCATTCGGTTTCGCCGAGGGCGGTTGGCGATACGCTTTGAAAAACTTGAAATGGCTGAGTCCATCGTGGCAGAACGAAATTCCCATCGCGCTGGCGATTGTCGGTTTTCTCGGGCTCGCGCGCCTGGTTTTCTACGACGTCTCTCTGGCGAGCCTGATGGTAGGGTTTGCCGTTTTCCTCACTTTGATGGTGGCGTACATCCGGCAGGGGAAGAACGATGCTTACCTCTTGCCTGCTTTCTGGGTCGTGTTGTTCTCTGCCGGTTTTTCCATCGATTGGCTCGTTGCGCTGCCGAAAACGAAGCGCCTGGAGCGGGTCGAGAGATACGTTTCTGCGTTCCTCGTGATCGCGTCTCTGCTTTACATTGCCGCTTCACGGTACGCGGCGAGGGACATGAGCCGACGCTCGGACATCCGACGGTGGTGGCTGGAAACCCTTGACGTGCCTATGGAGAAGGACGCGGCCTTGCTTGGGCACTGGAGCGATCTGACTGCATTCTGGTATCTGCAGGAAATCGACGATGTGCGCCCGGGGGTGCTTGGACTCTTTCCGCCGGACGAGAGGGACGTGATTGATCCGTGGGTGAAAGCAGGCAGGCCGCTTTATCTGGCTGCTCCAACCCACGGTTGGGCCAGGAACCTTGGACGGGACTACAGATTGGTCCCGTGGGGAAGGCTAGTGCGCATCCTGCCCAAAGACACTCGCTTCGAACTCCCATTTTCCGATGGCCGGCGGCATCGGACGAACGGCCTTTCCCTGGCGGTGGTCGAGTATCCCAGGAAGATACTGCCGGAAACCCCTCGGTCTATCGTGGTCAGGTGGAAGGCGGAAAGAGACCTGCCAAAAGATCTGTTCCTCGGGCTCCGGCTCGAGCCGCCGCATGGAGAGTACATCGGGGTCAACGCTCCTTTGGTGATAGCGTGGTTGCCGGGGCAGGTGGTGCGCGCCGGAACAGAGGGGTTCTCCATCGTTCCGGTGAGGCTGCCCATTGGGGCTCCGCCGGGCAATTACCGCGCAACCCTCGGAATCTTTCACCTTCACGGAAGTTACGTAAAATCGTTTTCCGACCTCGTGATCCCTGTGGGCGAAGTGGAAGTCCTGCCCACAAAGGAGTTTCACAGAAGCCTCTTGAGTGCAGGGGAGACATCCCCGCTCGTCAAACCGAGGGTCGGTGGGCTAACGCTCCTTGCCTACAAACTGTCTCGCCAGACTGTGCGCCCTGGGGACCCCGTGCAGATACAGTTCGTGTGGCGGGTGAACCGGAAACTCGACAAAAGAATGGAAGTGCGGATCAGATTCTGGGGGTGGAGCGGTGGGAAGCTCACTCCGCCGGTGCCGCTGTTCCAGGGAGTAAGCCTGGACGACCTTGTTCCAGGAACCGTGGTACGGACTGTTCACGTCTTCAGGGCCCCGAAAGGCCTTGGCGACCGCACGTTCCTCGCGGAAGTGAGGATCTACGGGAATGGGAAGCGCATTCACTGGCTTCCGCTCGACCGGATGCTCCTCGGGATTGTGCACGTCAAGGACAGGCCGCACGTCTGGGCGCTAAAGGCCCAGCACGAACCGGTGCACGCCGCGTTCGACCATCTAGCCGACTTGGAAGGGTACGAGGCGCCGGAGTCGATCGAGACCGGAAATGATGTTCGGGTGCGGCTTTACTGGCACGTGACAGGTGAGACCGAAAAGTCGTACAAGGTGTTCGTACACCTGCTGGACAAGCGAGGGCGAATAGTTGCTCAGCACGACTCTCCACCAGCCAACGGCAGACTTCCGACCGACATCTGGATCAAGGGGGAGTATGTGGAGGACGAACATGTGTTTCGTATCCCTCCCGATCTGCCTCCGGGCGCTTACATGCTGACGGTTGGACTGTACGATCCGTCTACCGGAGCCCGTCTGCCCGTTTCTTCCGAACTGCCGTCTAAGGGTAACGCCCTCGAGCTTACCACGATACACGTGGAGAGGCGGTGATGGCAGGCTTTGGCACCTGTTAGCCTGAACGGGTGGAAGCTTATTTCTTCACCACGAGCCTGTAATGTGGCACGATGCCGACGTATTTCGGAGGCCAGTAGGAAAGCAGCGCCTTCCCGATTATGTACCTATCCTGCAGGGGGCCCCATTCGTGCGAGTCGCTGGAGAATGGCCGATTGTCCCCCAGGACGTAGTATTCGTGCGGCCCTAATTTCACCGGCCCGGCATTGTAATGGGCATGGTGGTATCGGAAGTTCTCCACCAGCCGATGTCCGTTGATGTACACCACGCCATTCCTGATGCTCACGGTCTCGCCCGGAAGGCCTATCACCCGTTTTATGTAGTCACGGCGAGGATTGTAAGGGTACCTGAAGACGATCACATCGCCACGCTGGGGCTTCCATTTGCAAACGTGGCGATCCACATGCCACGAAGCCAGTGCCCTTCCCTGCCAGGAGATATCGAGGTCGACGTAAAGGCCAGGACAGTACGCCCACCGGTTCACCATCAGATACTGGCCGTTGTGAAAATTCGGCTCCATGCTCTCCCCTTCTATCCGGAAGTTCTGGACGACCGACCGGATGGCAAGGAAGAGAATCGCGCTCAGCAGTATGACCTCGAGCACTTCGAACAGGAAGGAGAAAAAGCTCTCC
Organism: Anaerolineae bacterium; assembly: GCA_027016315.1. Lineage (GTDB taxonomy): Bacteria > Chloroflexota > Anaerolineae > S016-19 > S016-19 > S016-19. The sequence goes on from JALWAP010000084.1 coordinate 7,745, forward strand.
CCAGAATCGTTCCCGAAAAGGCCCGGTTTTCGGCGTTTGTATGTGGGATCCGAAGCGTTTTCCATGTTTACCCCCATTCGATGGGATTGCTGTCAAACGGCGTGGCACAACTGCAGGAAAGCACCCGGCTCGGGTTCGGGGTGCAGCATCGGGTATTCGAGGAACCCGCAGACCCTGAACCCGGCCTTGAGGTACACCACTATGCCTGGGTTCGTGGCGCCAGCCTCGGCTCGCACGAGCGCAACGGACTTGTCCCTGGCCCATCCCATCGCCTCCCGGAGCAACCTGGAACCAATCCCCCACCTGCGGTAGTTTGGCTTGACGAAGAGCTTGGTGATCAACGCCGAATCGATGTGCTCTTCCAGCCGGATGCCGCACACGCCCACCACAGAGCCCTGATCCATTGCAACAAGCAGTTCCGATCCGCTCAAGGTAGCAAGCGATACGAAGTCGCAGTCCTTTCCTTCGTACCTTTTGTACAGTTCCTCGGCCTCCCTCGCCTCGGCTTCCGTGGCAGGCTTGTAAACCATCATGCGCGCCCGGAGCCATTCTCGGAGCGCCATCTTGCTCGTCTCGAAAGCGATTTTGTCCATCGGGAGCTCGTGCGGCGCAAACAGCCTCACGTCCTGGGCATCGTCTCCGGCCCTTAGCTCACCGCCGATTTTCTTGGCGGAATAGAGGATCAGCACTCCGTGTTGTTCGCCGGGGGATCCAAAGGAATAGACTCCAAGCAGGTCTTCCACTTTCACTTCGAGCCCGATCTCCTCCCGTGTTTCCCTGGCCGCGGCGTCCTCCGCCGTTTCGTCCGCCTCCACGTAGCCAGAAGGCAACGCCCAGAGCCCTTTGCCTGGCTCCACGCCACGCTTGACCAGCGCCACTTTGCCATCGACCTCCACCAGTGCCCCGGCTGCCACCACGGGGTTCAGGTAGAAGACGTACCCGCACTTGGGGCACACGTATCTGATTTTATCGCCTACCAGCTTCTTTTCGAGCTTTGCTCCACATCTCGGACAATATTTCGGTTCTTCCAACGGACTCTCCAATACGACAAATTCCCGGCTTCACGTCGGCTTTTACGCAGTTTAGCACCCTTTGGCTCGAAACGTGAAATAGGCAAAGGTGGAACTACCGCCGGGACGCCTCTTCCAGCCACCGCACCGCCAGATGGGAGAGGAGAGCAGCCCCAAGCGGCAGGGCGTTTTCGTCCAGGTCGAACGTGTCGGTGTGCAACGGCCGCACCCTTTCTCCCGGCGCTCTAACCCCAAGCCTGACGAAAGCGCCGGGCACTTTCTGTGCGTAGAAGGCGAAATCTTCGCCGCCCATGCGCATCTGCGCCTCGAAGACGTTTTCCGTGCCGAGGAGCCTTTGCGCTTCTTCCATGACGAATTCGGTCAGTTCGGGATCGTTCACCAGAGGCGGCGTTCCATGCTGGAAATCGACGGCATAGTCTCCCCCAAGGCTCTTGGCGATGCTCCCCGCTTTCTCGATCTCCTTTTCGATCACATCCCGATCTTCCGTGCTGAAAGTGCGGATGGTTCCGGTCATTGCCACTTCCCCGGCCAGCACATTCGGCTTGGTGCCGCCGTGGATTTCCCCAATGGTCACCACAGCAGGATTTACCGGGTTGACTCTTCTCGAAACCACCTGGTGGACGGCGCTCACCACGTGGGCGGAGATGGCGATTGCATCCACTCCCTGGTGGGGGTATGCCGCATGGCTCTGCCTTCCCTTGACGGTCAGCCGGAACACATCGGCTTCCGCCATCATCGGCCCGGGTCGTGTTGCAGCCGTTCCCACGTACAGTTCCGGATCCACGTGCTGCCCGAAGATGGCTTCCACGCCGTCCAAAACACCATCCCTGATCATCAGGAGCGCACCGCCTCCTTGCTCCTGGCCTTCTTCGTTTGGCTGAAAGAGGAACCTTACCCGCCCCGGAAGCTTGCCTTCATGGTGCATCTCCGAGATTATTTTCACCGCTCCCAGGAGCATGGCAGTGTGCGCATCGTGGCCGCACGCGTGCATCCGCCCTTCGTTCAGCGACCGGTATGGCACGTCGTTCTTCTCCAGGATTGGGAGCGCGTCCATGTCCGCCCGCAGCGCAACCATGTGCTCGCCTTCGCCCACGTCCACCGTGATACCGCTGATGCCGACCCCCGTGTGCGGCGAAACGCCCATCTTCCTGAGTTCCCCGGCCACGTATGCCGCCGTCCAGTCCAGGTCGAACCCGAGTTCAGGGTGCTGGTGGAGGGTGCGCCTCCATTCCTGCAGCCTGGGGAATAGCTCCAACGCCCGATCCTTGATCTCCTCGGGCGTCATTTGTACTCCTCGCGGGGCGGCGAGAACGAATCGAGTACCACGGATTCTTCCAGTGCCTCGCCGGTGTGAACAGCGTTCCCGGGCACGGCGATGCTATCGCCCGGTTCCATCAGGAACTCCTTCCCGGCCACCACCAGCTTGAGCCTGCCGCGCAGCAGATAGGTCACCTGCTCGTGCGGATGCTTGTGCTCCGGAATCTTCGCTCCTTTGTCGATCTTCGTCTCCACGAGCATCACTTTGCTCCCGTAGGCAAGGGTCTTCCGCACGATGCCCGGCACCACGTCGACCCAGTCCAGTTCGCTTTCCCTGACCAGTTCGAGCCCTCCGGCGGGGTTCAGCTCCCGGAGCTTCTCCAGCACTTCCTCCACGTGCCCTCGTACCTTGACTTTCCTCCAGATCGCTGCGATCTTGCCTTCGGGGTCGATGAGGAAAGTCGACCTGACCACGCCCATGTACTCTTTGCCGTACATTTTCTTGAGCTGCCAGACGCCATAAGCTTCCATGACTTTGTGTTCCTGGTCGCTCAAGAGCGTGATCTTCAGGTCTCTTTTCACGATGAAATTGGTGTGGCTCTTGGGCGAATCCGGGCTGACGCCGAGGATCACAGCGCCGAACTTTTCGAATTCGCTGCGGTACGAGGAGAAATCCTGCGCCTCGCGGGTGCATCCGGACGTGTTGTCCTTCGGGTAGAAATAGAGCACCACCCATTTCCCGCGGAACTGCTCCAGGCACACCTCTTCCCCGGCCTGATTCGGCAGGCAGAAATCCGGTGCCCTGCTACCGACATCGAGGGTCATCTCCTGCGACATAGTTCACCTCCGTTCAGTTTCACTTCGATCGGTTTACCGAGCTGATGGGCTTTAGTATACCACCCCATCAGCAGGAAGCCGCAATTGGACACGCCGTCAAGCGGAATCTCCTGGGAGACCCGCACCGTCTCGCCCCGATTCCACATTTCGGGTGGGTAGTACGGGTAGCCGGGCACGTAGTCCTGCCCCTGGGAGACTTTCTCCCCTTTCTGATCCAGAAGGTGGATGTACGCCACGGCTTTCGGTTCCATCTTCCCGACGGCCCGCCAGTAGGCGGCTACGTGAAGCTTCCCCTCTTTGCTCCTCACATCCACTCCGACCAACCGCAACACATTGCCGAAATCGACGCCGACCTTCGTCATGGTCTGGGGCAGGTGCATCGGCTGCACCTGCTGCGTGCCATCCGGCCCATCGACCATGTCGAACTCCACACGCATCTGGGGCATCTTCTTGATCGTGTACACAGTCCTGCCGGAACTCAGGGCCTTGCGAAACACCTTCGCCACATCGTCCCACTCGGTCGAGGGAATTATCAGCGGATACAGCGGCTGCCAGCCGGTTCGGCGGTGTTCCACAAGCTGGTAGTAGTAGAGCGGGACCATCTCGTCCCGGTCGTTCGTGACCACGATGGAATCTTCGGGGAGGGGGAGGGAAAGCAGCTTCTCCCATCGCCGGGCGGTCTGGTCGCTGGTGTGGTAGTCGAGCATGGAAGGTGGATGGAACGCCACGAGAACCGTCGCCGCTGCAACCACGGAGAGAACCCGCAGCCATGCTTTCACAGGCACGCTCGCCGCCCGATACACCCCGTACCCGACGATGGCCGCCAGGAAGACCATAGGCGGGCCGTAGAAATCCCGTATGTCGCCGATACCGTAAAAGAGATCGAATCCAAGGAGCGCTGCCAGCCCGATGAGCAGGATGCTCGCCGTTGCCCATTTTCTGCGCGCCAGCAGAAGCAGAGCGCCAGCGCACGCCAGGATCAACCCTCCGATCCCCACCTGAGCCGTCAGGATCTTCCACGCAGAGGGAATCCTCTCCAGCGCCTGGGCAGGAGAGAGCAAATTGCCGGAGAACCTCGCCCCGGAAACGAACCTGAGGAATCCGGCGACGGTCGGATCGTACAGGCTCCAGCTACCGGCCTTCCCCAGGTCGACTTTGAAATAGGAAAGGTGGGGGGCACGCAACGGGATGTAGAGGTACAGGCCCAGCGGCGCGAGAAAAGCGATCGCAGGCCAGAGCCATCTCCGAATGGGCGGCTTCTCTGGGCTGCGGAGGAACGCTATCAGCGCCGCGAGCACGAGCCCGGGCACGAGCAAGAGGACGGTTCTGTGGTGCGCCAGGCCGAGGCCCAGGAGCAGCATCGACCAGAAAGCGAATCTCCCATCGCCACGTTCCAGCCACGCCACGGAGAAGATGAGCAGAGCGGCGAGGATGGCGGCGTGCATGGTGTAGACCTCGGCCACCATCGACTCTCGCTGGAACACCGGCGAGAAGAGCACCACGTACACCGCGGCCAGCCCACCTGCGGCTCTCCACAGGTTCTTGCGCCTTGCGGCAGCATCTCCGAGATCGCTTTGGGCGAGCAGCACCGTGAGCAGGTAGACCTCCCCGGCTGCAACCGCGCCCCACAGCGCAGAAAACAGGTTCATCCTGCGCGCCACGCTGCCCAAAGGCAAGGCATGAGACCACACTCCGCCGAGGATGGTGTACAGCGGGTAGCCGGTGGGGTGTGCTACGCCCCAGACGTAAGGCACGAACTGGAATTCCCCGCTATCTCCGGGTAGAACCCCGGGAGCGGCTCTCAGTGCGAAAACGATCAGGCTCGCGACGGAGATCGCCAGCGCCAGAAGGAGGTCGAATGTGGAGAAGATGCGGCTTTCCGACTTACTGCTGTTCATTGTTCGATGCGTGCGGCTTGAAGAGATGGGCTTTGGGATCGCTCTTTTTCAGCGTGTTCGAAATCAGGTTGAGCGGCTTGGATACGGCGTAGTTTATGTGCCAGAACACTTTCCCTATCGCGACGAGCACCGGACGGGTCTTCTGCAGCACTGGCACATGGGCGTAGGCAAGCGTGATCAGGACGGTCAGGACGGAAATGGTGAATTTCTTCACGTCGCCGATCTCGATGTGGGCAAAATCCTCCACGATCAGCTCGATTCCGATGTTCATGATTAGGATGTAAGCGGAATTGATGAGTATCGGCTCTTTCTCCACCAGCAGGGCGAATATTCCGGCGGCGAACCGCATGATCAGTATCCCGATCGCCACCCCGATGAACACCACCCAGAACTCATCGGAAATCGCAACCGCGGCCACCACGTTGTCCAGGCTGAAGATCAGGTCGGAGAGTTCCACCACCAACACCACCGACCAGAAGCCTTTTTGCGCTTTGCTGGCAAGTTTTTCCGAAAGACCGCTTTCGTGCTCGCCGTCCACGCCATGATGCTGAGGCCCCATGCTCGCTTCCCCCAGGTTCTCGAAAGCGATCTTCAACAGGTAGAGCGCGCCAAGGAGCTTGAGCCATGGGTTTTCGACGATGAAAGTCGCGAGGAAGAGCATCAATCCTCTGCCCACGTAAGCGCCGAAAAGCCCCACTTTCAGCGCTGCCTGCTGTTGGTTGCCGAGGAGCCTGTGGGCGTGGATGTGGACGTGCTTCTTCAGGAACGCTGGCCACGGTATGGGATCGTCCTTTGGTAGGTGCGAAACCAAAGCTCCCAGCACCACGGCATTGTCGATCGAAAGAATTCCCTCCAGAAAAATCAGCTGGAGGATTATGGATATTATCCGGACGAACTGGGCGTTCATCGACGCAGTCCTCTAAAGTCAATTTTTGGAACGTACGGCAACAAAATACCCGATTGGCGGGGTTTTGTCAACAAAGTGGGTTCTGAACGCCTGTTGCGCGGAGCAGAACGGCTTTCGTTTGGTGAACAGGCAACGTAACCCAAGAGGATTCCATTATAAAACCTAAACAGCTATAGCCCGATACTTCGAGCTCTGACAGTCCAGTATCGACCAACTCGTGCACATTACGCCTTGCTTCACCCGCGTAAATCTTTACGTGCCTTGGCTATTCCCCGCAGCAAGGCATCGTGAATCAGCCCGTTGCTTGCCACCACCTGGGAAACGCCAGGAACCCACCGGTTTCCTTCGTAGTCCGTGAACCGTCCTCCTGCTTCTTCCACCAGGACGCTCCCGGCTGCCCAATCCCACGGTTTCAGCTTCTGTTCCCAGTAGCCATCGAGCCTGCCTTCTGCGAGCCAGGCCATGTCCAGCGTGGCAGCACCCGCCCTCCGCACGCCCTGCACGCGTGGCATGAAATAAGCGAACTCCAGCAGGTTGTTGTCCCTGGATTCGGCCCTGTCGTAAGGGAACCCGGTGGCAAGCAGGCTCGAACCGAGATCGCTCACGTCAGACACCTTCAACCGTTCGCCATCCCTGAAAGCGCCCTTGCCCCGTTCCGCGGAGTAGCACCTGTTCCGCACCACGTCGCACACCACACCCAGCAGAACGCGCTCGCCGTCCCAGAACGCGACCGTGATCCCAACCACGGGGAATCCATGTGCGTAATTGGTGGTCCCGTCCAGCGGGTCGACGAACCACACAGGACCTTCCAGAGAGATCTCCCCTGCGCTCTCTTCTGCCAGCACCTGCTCGCCGGGGAAATAGCTCCCGATTGAGCTTGTCAGAAAGTCGTTGATCTCCTCATCCGCCAGCGTCACTAAGTCGATCCCGGAGCTTTTCGTCTTGAACGATATGTCCCTGCTCCATCGGGAGATAGCGATCTCCCGTGCGACCCTGCTGATAGATATCGCAAATTCCAGGCGGTTCACATTCACGATGTATTCTCCTTGCGTCGAAGATGTGTTCACCGGTACAAAGCAAGCCCAAGCACAGCCCCGATGACGATCAAGATCGCCGGATGAACGCCGAGAAACTCCCCTGCAACGAACGAAACGATCACCACGGCGACCCCGTCGATCCCCTTCACCGACTTGGGCCACACATCGTACACCACCATGGCGAGAAGCGCCACCACCACGGGTCTGACCACGCGCAAAGCCCTGGAAGCGTAAACCGTGCTCCTGAACCTGTAGAAGAAAACCACCACCAGCCCCATCAGCAACAGCGAAGGGAGCAAGATGCCGGTGACGGCCACGACCACTCCCCAGAATCCAGCCACCCTGTACCCGACGAGCAAAGCGAGCTTCGGGGCGATCGGGCCGGGCAGGCTGTTCCCGATGCCGATGCCGTCCACGAACTCCTCGGCGCTCAGCAAATGGTGGTAGTCCACCACCTCCCTCTGGATCAGAGGTATCATCGCGGGGCCGCCGCCGAAGCCGACCGTCCCGATCTTCACGAACATGAGGAACAGCTCGAGCAGCTTGCTCATCAACATCCTCTCAAGCGCCGGGGGCAGGTCAGATGGTCTCCCAGAAGTCCCTCAGCGCTCCGCTCACCGTGGCAGGCGCTTCCACGGTGGCAAAATGTCCCACCTCCGGCAAAACCAGCTTCCGGGAATTCGGAATCCCCCGGTGCAGCTCTTCGGTCCTCTCCTCGGGCGTCACCACGTCCTTTTCACCGACGATCAGCAACGTCGGGGTAGAAATTTCGCCGAGGCGATCCAGGAAGTTCGGCCGAGTGAAGACCGCTTCTGCGGTGTAATGGAGGCCATCAGCATCGAGCTTCAGGAAATCCGACGTAAACGCCGCCATCGCCTCGTGCCTGTACCCCCTGCTGGTCTCGCTGAAAAAGAGCCCCAGCAGCTTCTCGACCACCGCCGCCCGCTGACCTGCCCTGACCGCCGCAACGAGTTGCCTGTAACCGGCCAGCTTCTCCTCGCTCTCTGCAATCGCCGAACCTCCGATCAGGGTCATGGAAAGAAGAGCATCCGGGTGGTTCAGCGCAAACATCGGCCCCATCATCGCTCCCATGGAATGGCCGACGTAGTGCACGGGCCCAACCCCGAGCTCCTGCACCAGCAGGAAAAGGTCTTCCGCCATATCCTCCAACGAATAAGGCTCTTGCGGATACTTGGTCTTGCCATGCCCGCGCAGGTCCGGCAGGACGAGACGATATGAATCCTTCAGGTTCTCCACCTGGTAATCGTAATCGTGGTGATTCCAGGTGAGGCAGTGGGCAAAGAGAACAGGCTCGCCGTCGCCGACGACTTCGTAGTAATACTCGATCCCACGGATTTCTGTTACGGCCATTTGATCACTCCTTCGTCGAAACGGGGGCTGTCTGGAATCAAATCAGCAGCCTGGCGAAAATCCAAAACCCATAGAGGAACAACAGCACGCCCGCGACCGCCAGAACTTTGACAATCGTTCGATCCACGTCTTCCGAGATCCCCGTGTCGAGCAGAATCGATCTGATCCCGGCGAACGCGTGGAAGATAACGGCACCAAGGAACATGATCTCCAGCACGAGGATGAATGGGTTCGAAAGGCGGTGCACGACCTGATCGTAGGAAAGCAACCCTCCTTCCGAAAAATGGTTGGCTACGATGTGCAAGCCGAGAAGCACCACCAGAAGGAGTCCGGTCGCTGCCTGCCATATCCATGTTGTCGAGCCTCGTTCGTCTGGCATGTCATTCCCCTCCGGTCGCAAAGATGGAACTCCGCGTGGAGCTTCCCGCGGAGCGCCTCGATCTTTCGTATTCTACACCAATCCGCCCTTTTGTGCGTACTCCCCGCAACGTCCGAAACCGCTCGACCCAATCACCAATCCTCCGGAAAGCAGGGCGATGCCCAGTACCATCTTTATTTCCATCCTGTGTTGGCTGTGATAGAATTATGAAGCAGTCTTTTGGAAAGAAAACCTGTTTGCGAGGTGTATTGCCATAATGTTAGAAAAGCTCATAGGGATAGATCTCGGTACGGTCAACGTGCTGGTGTACGTCAAGGGTAGGGGCATTGTCTTGCAGGAACCTTCCGTGGTGGCCGTCGATGTGAGGGAGAACAAAATCGTCGCCGTCGGGAAGGAAGCACGGGAGATGCTCGGCAAAAGCCCCGAGAGCATCGAGGTTTCGAGGCCTCTGCGCAACGGAGTCATCGCCGATTACATGGTGACCGAGGCGATGCTCCGTTATTTCATCTCCAAGATTTCCGGCAGGCTCAGGTTTTTCAAGCCCAAAGTGATGCTGAGCATCCCGAAAGGCGTCACCAGCGTGGAAAGCCGCGCCGTCCACGATGCGGCGATCCAGGCGGGAGCGAAGGAAGCATACCTGATTCCGGAGCCGCTTGCGGCAGCTTACGGGGCGGGGATGCCTATCAGCAGCAGCATCGGGAACATGGTGGTTGATATGGGCGGCGGCACGACGGAAGCGGCGATCATCTCGCTGAACGAGATCGTGGTTTGGAGCTCCGTGCGGGTGGGCGGAAACCGCCTGGACGAGGCGATCAGCACCTACATTCGCAAGAAATACAACCTGCTCATCGGAGATCAGACCGCCGAGGCCATCAAGATACAGATCGGCAGCGCTCTCCCGCTGGAGGAGAAGCTGGAAATGGAGGTCCGCGGTAGGGATCAGGTGGCCGGGCTGCCGAAGACCATAACCGTCAACTCCGACGAGGTCACAGAAGCCATCACGGATCCGCTCGCCGCCATAGTCGGAACCGTGAAAGCGACCCTGGAGAAGACCCCTCCGGAGCTGGCGGCCGACATAATCGAGCGGGGGATGGTCATCACCGGCGGCGGAGCGATGCTCAGGAACATAGACAAGCTGCTCACCAAGGAAGCGGGCGTGCCGGCGTACGTCGCGGAAAACCCGATCGCCTGCGTCGCCCTGGGAGCGGGCAAGGCGCTGGAGAATTTCGACATCATGCGGAAGAGCCTGGCGCCGGTCGGGGTCAGCGACTGATCCAGTCGCTTACCTCTGGAGAACACCATGATTGCTTTCGGACCTGTGCCGTCCAGAAGGCTCGGTAGGAGCCTGGGGATCAACAACATTCCGGCCAAGATCTGCACTTTCGCCTGCGTCTACTGCCAGCTCGGAAACACCATCAAGATGCAGGTGAAAAGGGAAGCGTTCTATCTGCCCGAAAGGATCTTCGCGGAAGTCCGGGACAAAGTGGCAGAATTGCGGGCTCGCGGCGAGCGCATCGATTACCTCACTTTCGTGCCGGACGGCGAGCCTACCCTTGATCTGAACCTCGGGAAAGAGATCGAACTCCTCCGCCCTCTCGGCATCCCGATCGCCGTCATCACCAACGCCTCGTTGATCCATCTGCCCGAAGTCCGATCGGCGCTCGAGTTGGCCGATTGGGTCTCCCTGAAAGTGGACGCCGTCACCGAAAGCGTGTGGCACAAAGTCGATAGGGCGCATGGATCGCTGAGCCTGCAGGAGATACACCGGGGAATGGCGAAATTCACCGGTGAGTTCGACGGCTTCCTGGCCACGGAGACGATGCTGGTTCGCGGCGTCAACGACAGCGAACAGGAGTTCGAGCTCGTGGCGGATTTCCTGGCAGCCTTGCCGAGAAAGCACGGCGGGCGCGGCCCCGACAAAGCCTACATTTCCATACCCACCCGCCCGCCAGCAGAGGATTGGTGCCAGCCAGCCGAGGAAGGCGCGATAGCGAGTGCGTACCACATCTTCGCGGAGAAGCTCGGCGAGGGTAGGGTGGAGTACCTTATAGGCTACGAGGGAGATGCGTTCGCGTCCACGGGCAATGCCGCGGAAGACCTGCTGAGCATCACCGCAGTTCACCCGATGCGTAGGGAAGCGGTTCAGAAATTCCTGGAAAGGGCGGGAGCCGATTGGAGCCTTGTGGACGAATTGCTGAGATCCGGAGCCATGATCAGGCTCGAGTACCGGGGACACGAATTCTACATGCGGAAGCTGCCCGGGAGGAAGGCCTCGTAGGGAAATATCCAGAATACCTCAACCTTTGCCACCTGGGAGCGGAATAATGCGAAGGGGGGAGTGAGAAAGAGCCACAAGCCATGGCGTGGCCAAAGGCAAAACGAACGAAACTTGACGGCAGAAGGAGTTTGTGGTATCTAAATAAAGCAAGCGGGTGTAGTTCAGTGGTAGAACGTCAGCTTCCCAAGCTGAATGTCGTGGGTTCGAATCCCATCACCCGCTCTCTGCGTGGGCGAGTAGCTCAGCTGGTTAGAGCGCACGGTTCACATCCGTGAGGTCAGGGGTTCGAGTCCCTTCTCGCCCACCTTTTTCGTCTTCGCGACTACCAGTAGGCACTGTGATGCCAGCGTCTCCTTCTAAACAGAGGCCCCAAAAGCATCCCTGTCACGAACCCTCCTATGTGCGCCCACCACGCTATCCCGCCGGTGACCGCTGCCCCCGTGGATATGGATAGCGTGCCGTTCAGGAGTTGCTCCAGGAACCATGTCCCCAGCACGAACACGGCAGGCAACGTGACGACCTCAATGTAAAAGAAGATCGGCACAATGACCGTAACGCCTCCCCTCGGGAAGTACACTAAGTACGCTCCCAGCACCGCAGCAATCGCCCCGCTGGCTCCCAACGTCGGCACCGTGGAATGGGGATGAGATAGGATCTGCGCCATGGAAGCCACGATCCCGCCGAAAAGATAGAAGATCAGGTACTTGAAATGCCCCATCTCTTCTTCCACATTGTCCCCGAAAATCCACAGGTACAGCATGTTGCCGCCCACGTGCAACCAGCCGCCGTGCAAGAACTGTGCCGTTATCAACGTCACAAGCACCAAGGGGTCTCTATGCCAGTTGATGATCCTTTCAGGAACCACCGCCCAGACCGAGATGAAATCCCGAAGGTGGGGCCCTAATGACACCTCGAAGAGGAACACCAGGATGTTCAATATTATGATCGTGTAATTCACGACCGGAAACGTGCGGGTAGGTGTTGTATCTTTGATAGGAATCATCTCTTCCTCATTGCGATGTATGGCCACATAGTAGGTTGGAGGACGCTCTGGTTTGCGGTAAACACGCCAAACTTCCCCTTTCGCCAGGCAGTCTACGACTGCCTGCATCGTGAACGGCGGGCATGTCTGCTCGCAAGTATGTGCGCCAACCGGACGCCGTTCGAACCTCCCCAGGCATGCAGCTTTGCAAGCCCAGGGGGCGCAGGGAGGTCAGCTTTCGACTGGTTCACCTTCCTTGCACGGATCACATCGCGGTTCCACGGTGATCCGAATCGCTGTCCGCTCCTGGCCGTTGATATCGACCTCTATGAACTTCGGCATGGACACGATGTCGATCCCATCTTGCTGCAGGTAACCTCGAGCGATTGCGATGGCCTTGACCGCCTGATTCACGGCGCTGGCTCCGATTGCCTGAACTTCTGCGTGTCGGTGTTCCCTGATTACACCGGCAATAGCGCCAGCCACAGCAGTGGAGCGAGAGCTTGCGGAAACCTTAATGATGTCCATAGCGTCCCTCCGTCTTCGTGCTATGTGGATGTCTTGACTCCACCGGGCCTGTACGACAATGTACCGAAAGGGGCGTGAGCTCTCACGCCCCTTCTCTCACTTGGCGAACTCGACTGCTCGGGATTCCCTGATGACCATCACTTTGATCTGTCCGGGGTACTCCAGGTTCTCCTCGACTTTGCTTGCGATCTCCTTGGAAAGCTGAATGATCCCGTAATCGTCGATCTTGTCGGGCTTGACGATGATGCGCAATTCCCGACCGGCCTGGATCGCGAACGCCTCCTGCACCCCACGGAAGGACTTCGCTATTTCCTCCAGCGCAGTGATCCTCTTGATATAGCTTTCCAGCGATTCCCGCCTGGCGCCAGGGCGAGCGCCCGAGATGGCATCCGCCGCAGCCACGATCACCGCTTCCAGGGTCTGCGGCTCCACTTCATGGTGGTGGGCTTCGATACAGTGCACGACCGGTTCCGGCACCTTGTACCTGCGTGCTATCTCCGCGCCGACCTTTGCGTGGGGCCCGTCGTTTTCATGGCTCACCGCTTTCCCTATATCGTGCAGCAACCCGCCCATCTTGGCGATTTTGACGTTCGCCCCCAGCTCTGCTGCCAGCATCCCGGCGATGTAGCCGGTCTCGATGGAGTGGGCGAGCTGGTTCTGGCCGTAGCTGGTGCGGTACTTGAGCCGCCCGAGCAATTTGACGATCTCAGGGTGCAGCCTCTGTATTCCCAGCTCCACCAAAGCGTTCTCGCCGGCTTCGATGATGGTGGCTTCGACCTCGCTCTTTGCCCGCTTGACCTCTTTCTCGATCCTGGCCGGGTGGATGCGCCCATCCTGAACCAGCCTACCGATGGCAATCCGGGCGATCTCCCGTCGGACGGGATCGAAGCTGGATATGGTGATCGCCTCAGGGGTATCGTCGACGATGAGGTCGACCCCCGTTGCCTCTTCGATCGCTCTGATGTTCCGCCCTTGCCTGCCGATGATTCGGCCTTTCATTTCGTCGTTCGGCAGTGGCACGGTGCTGACCGTGGACTCCGAGACGTAATCCGAGGCAATGCGCTCTATCACGGTGGCTATGATCTTGCTCGCCCGCCGATTGGCCTCGGCCTCGGCCTCGGCCTCCACCTCCCGGATGACCCGTGCCATGTCCTGCCTTGATTCTCTGGCCACCTCCTCCAAGAGCAGTTGTTTCGCTTCCTCGGAGCTGAGGCCGGAGATCTTCTCCAGCTCCTCTTTCCGCTGCTTCAGGAGCTCCTCAGCCTCCGCTGCTTCCTTCTCCAACTTGGACTGGAGCTGGTTGATCTTCTTCTCCTTGTTGTCCAGCCGCTCCAGTTTTTTGTCGAGGTTCTCCAACCTCCGTTGTATTCTCTCCTCCTGACGCTGTAGATCGCGTCGGCGGCGCTCGATCTCCTTTTCCGCTGCGTCCTTTATCCTGATGGCCTCGTCTTTGGCTGCCAAAACGATATCTTTTGCCTTGGCTCTGCTTTCGGCCAGGATTTTCTCGGCCTCTTTCTGAGCCGAAGCCCTTTCACGTTTCTCGGATACCTTGTTGAATAAATATCCCAGGACAAAGGAGAGAGCACCGACCCCTACCGCTACGATAATTTCTACGATGATTCTCCCTCCGTGCATTTCAATTCACCTTAACCGAGTGTGTTGAAACAGGCATACCGCCCGCATGATGTTACTCCGCGCTCTGGGAATTCGCTCTCTCATCCCAGATGCGGCGAATGACTTTCCGGACGACTTGGTAGTCGAAGCCCCGTCGTTGCAGGAAACCTCCCAGCTTCCTGGCGAACGCCGGATAATCGATCTCTTTCCACGCTTCCGATTTTGCCTTCGCCAGCCCGTATGCGATCGACTCCTCGTCTTCCTGCGGGTGGCCGTCGAGCACCCGGCGTATCACCTGCTCATCGACCCCCTTGCTCCGGAGCTCGTATTCCAGAGCCCTGCGCCCACGGGGAGAAAACTGCATTCGATTGTCCACCCAGAACCTGGCGAAAGCCTCGTCGTCCAGATACCCGGCATCATCCAGACGCCGGATCACCACCCCAATCGTCTCCGGGGCGGCTTTCTTCTTTTTAAGGTACCTTTCTACTTCCGACTTGCTGCGTGGTCTGTAACCCAGAAATCTGACGGCCTGCTCGTAGGCTTTTTCTTCCGCCTGCAGCCTGAGAAAGCCCTCGATTTCACCGTCCGTCAGGTACTGCCCCACGTGGAGGCTCACCGCTTTGACCGCAGGGAGCGAAAAGGCGTATTCTCCCTCCACGTAGACGCTCACCCAATCGCGCTTTTTCTTCTGGAAACGTAGTCCAGAGATTTTGCCGGCCACCCGATGTTACCCTTCGGCCTCCCCGGGGGCGTCCTCGTAGGCTTGAAGCGGGGGAAGCCCGGCCTCCACACGGATCTTGTTTTCGATCTCCCGCATCAGGGCAGGGTGTTCCCGCAAGAACGCTTTCACGTTCTCCCGACCCTGCCCGAGCCTCTCGCCCTGATAGGAGTAGAAGGAGCCCCGCTTTTCCACGATGCCCATCTCCACCCCGAGGTCGAGCACCTCTCCGCTCCTCGATATGCCTTCGTTGTAGATGATATCGAACTCCGCAACGCGGAACGGAGGGGCGACTTTGTTCTTCTTGATGGTGACCTTAGTCCGGTTTCCTATGACCGTCCCTTTGTCCTTGATCGCTTCGATACGCCTGACGTCCATCCGAACCGAGGCGTAGAACCGCAACGCAAGGCCTCCGGTGGTGGTCTCCGGGCTGCCGAAGAACACGCCGATTTTGTGCCTGATCTGGTTCGTGAAGATCATAGCGGTGTTGGAGGTCTTGATCGCCCCCGCGAGCTTCCTGAGAGCCTGGCTCATCAACCTTGCCTGAAGGCCGACGTGTGCATCGCCCATGTCGCCTTCTATCTCCGCCCTCGGCACCAGCGCCGCGACGGAATCGATCACCACCACATCCACCGCACCAGATCGAACCAGCGATTCTGCAATCTCCAGCGCCTGCTCGCCGGTGTCAGGCTGCGAGATGTACAGATCGTCCACGTTCACGCCACATTTCTGGGCGTAGAACGGATCCAGGGCGTGCTCCACGTCGATGAACGCCGCGACGCCGCCCATTTTCTGTGCTTCTGCGATGATATGCTGGCAAATGGTGGTCTTTCCAGAAGATTCCGGGCCGTAGATTTCCGTGACCCTGCCTCTGGGCACACCCCCTATCCCGAGGGCTATGTCCAGGGACAAAGAGCCTGTCGGGATTGCCTCGACCTGCATGTGCGGGGCTTCACCAAGGCGCATGATGGCGCTTTCGCCAAACCGCTTCCGAACGTTCGCTACGGCTATCTCCAATGCCTTTTTCTTATTCTCTGAGACTCTGCTGTTTGCCATTTCCTCAAACCTTTTCCGCCGTTGTTTGTTCGACACCCCGCCGGGAAGGAATTTTTTCTTAGCGAAGTGTCTAAAAATCCTGCTACATTCTATAACAAAAAATCCACTATTGGCAAGCATATGCCGTCGCGGTAATCGACATCTCATTCGTGTAAACGGTAGAGAAAGTCGACAGGGAAATACCTGCAGGAATGGAATAAAGGGTGACGCAAAAGAGCGAGAACGAAAAGCGGGTAGGCGAGGGCAGTGCCTTCGCCTACCCGCTAACTGAAATATGCTCGACAACCAACTGGGGATGCAACGAACCAGCCAAGCGAAAAACCTTGCATGCCCGTGCAATCAAAGTCTCCCGACGCAAAGACAAAGAGAGGTTACAATCCGCGCAATCTGCGGAATCTGTGGATCGAACCATTGGGGCGCCGGTTCACTTTTCCAGCACCTCGAAAAGCTCCGTACCGTCGTTGTCGTACACTTTGCGGAAGAGCTTGGGCGTCCTTTCGAACTTGGCAAGCCCTTGCGGGGAGTAGAAGGCGCGTTCCAAAGCGCCGACCACCACATACCTGATCCTGTAGTACCTGGCAAGATCCATGAACCTGTTCAGGTCGACCGTGTTGTACATCTCGGTCACCTCCCGCGCCCTCTGGTCTATCACCTCGCCCGGGATCACCGACCGCTGTTGCTTCTCATGCCAATCCCATCCCAGTGGCACGGGCAGGCCCGTGTAAACCGAAATCCTGCTGCCCCAATGGTACAGCGGCGCACGCGCTTCCAGAATCACCGGCGTCCCGACCACATGAGCACGCATCCATCGGATCAGTTCCAGGTCTCCCTCCAGGCTGAACCCTTTTCCACGCTCCGAATACCTGGCGTAGCGCATGTACGCCTCCCCGTTCAGCGTGTGAAGGGCGTGCACGTCGAACCTGTCGTGCACGCGGGCCGGGGTCGCGAAAACGGGATAGGCAAGCCCCGCCAGGAACAGCACCGAAACCAGCACCGCTACGAACCACCTCACAGGCCGGTCGAGCCTCGCGTTCATCTCTCGCCATGCCCTTGGGGCATAGGCCGCCAGCGCCACGCTCCACAGCACCCAGACCTGCAGGTAGAATTTGAACACCGTGTTCATCCTCCCCACGTCGCCCTTGAGCCTGACGATCTCCACCGAGACCAGCAGGAAACCTCCCCACGCCGCCATCGCCAGCGCAAACACGCGCTCTACCGACGCATTCCGATCGAACAGCGGCACAAGGAGAGCGGCGAGGATAGGGACGCTGAACAACCACGATTGCACGCCCATCAGCGCCATCCCAAGGCCGACGGCCAGGGACGAAATCAGAAACGATGCGGCATTTTCACGCACAACTGCTGGCAGGCCGCCCGTCCTTTCAAGCCTCGACAACTCCGACCACAGCACCACCACCATGGAGAGGACGAAAAATCCCCACACCGTCAGGAACTCCGACAGCTTCGTGAACTTCCCCTTCCAGAGCTGGATTCCAGTGTAAGCCGTGGCATAGTGCCTGACGAACGGAAAGAACAGGAAAGTGCTCAAAGCCGCAAGCCCGATTGCGCCCCAGACCACATCCAGCCATCCGTAGTAATCGAGCCCTTTGCGCCTTTTCACGTAAAGAGCAAGCCCCACCACTCCCAACAGAAGATACGTCGGGTAATCCCAGGTGTTCATCGCCCTGAGAGCGCCGATGGAAAGGGATAGCGCCAGAGCCAGACCGACAAAGGCAGGAACCGATTTCTGCCTGGATTTCGCCAGTGCAACCGCAAGCCCCAGCGCCAGCAAAGTAAACGGCAGCGCCATCACGTGCGCATGGAGGTCGGCAAACAGGAAGGAGAAATACGGGAACTCATTGATCGTATCCTTCACGATCCTGGTTGCATTCCAGAACCACCAGTCGTTCGGATAGGGGATGTGGCCGCCGTGCAGCCAGACCCAAAAGCCGGAGGCCGCCCTTTCCACCGATGAAAGCACCGGGAACGAGTTTCGAGCTGCGGGCGTTTTCGACAGCTTCTGCCATCCTGACCAGAGAAGCGAAAATTCGCCCAGGTTGCCCATGAAAAGGAGCATGGCTGGTGAAAGCAGCGCCGCCAGCAGTTTCTTCCCCCTCGGGAAGCTTTCCGGCATGAGCGCCAGAGCGACGGAATAAGCCCCGACTCCGGTTATCGCCGCCAGAGATGGAACGGCGAGGTTGTACGAAACGGCCGGCACGATGCCCGAAAGCTTCGTCAGCATCCCCACCAGCACGAATCCGAAATAGTAGTAGTTGACGTAGCCTCCGGAAAACCACGGATCGTAAGGCGGGAAGCGCCTGCTCTTGATCACGGCGTTCAAGAACGCAAAATCCATCGGCTTTTCGCCGCCCCTTGCCGGATGCCACAGGTCGGGGTTCAGCCACCGCAGCCAGAGGAAGAAGAGGAAGATCGCCAAAAACAGCGCTTCTTCGGCCAGCATCGACTTCCATGAATCCTCCAGCCTGCGCAGGCCATCGGAGCGAACCCACACGACGCCCGCCAGAGCGACGACGACCGCCATCGTGCCCCATAGCGCAGCCCTGGTCGCCGGGAACGCGCCTACGCTTGCCCCAAGCCACACAAGATACCCCCACACCAGCCAGCCAAATGCCTTCGAAAGCCCCCAGCCGCTGTCCGGAAGATCGACCACAGAGGACAACAGGCCGAACCCGACCAGCCCGAGCAATTCCAGCAGCAGGAGCCACACGAGCACGGGAATCCTGTTGACCAGGTCACGGGGATGGAAGATGGAACTCCACGTCCCGGCGCTTTCCTGCTCCTTCACCCTTCTCGACGATAGCAAAAGCGCATCCGGTGCCGCAGAAACCTGCTTCGGCCACATCCGGTACACGTGGCTCAAATCGACGGAACCGAGGGTCTCCCGAACCCGTTTCTCGGAGTAATCGCTGCCTTTCTTGAAAATCCGCACGTAAGGGTGATCGTAGACGTGGAACGCTTCTTCGGCGCTTTCGTCGTTGAACACCAGGCCGAAAATCCCCGGCGGGGAAGTGAATTCGACAGCGAGGTGGAATCCCAGGCTTCCATCGAACAAAGCCTGATAGTAGAGAGTGGTCATCGGGTAGCGCATCGGCAGCCGTGGGATCGACTTGCACAACCTATCGCTGGAAAGGACGATGTAATCCGCCTGGTTCAGCCACCCGATCATTTTCTCCCGCTTCTTCGGGGTGTCCTCGTCGTAATTGGCCATCATGATCCCTTTGTACGTCGACCAGAAAGGATCGTGACCATCTATCCGGAGCGGCAGGGGATCGTCCCAGTGTTCGTTGGCGATGACACTACCTTTCGGGATGTTGCGAAACATCCATCTGGACGCCGCAATGCGGGTGAGGGGCCTGCGGTAGACACGCATGAAAGCCATCGCCCAAAGGAACGTGAAGAGCAGGATCGCAAACACGAGTGCCTTCGACAGCTTCGGGGAGAACCTCGCCAGCACCGAACCGTCCCACAGGCTCCATCTTTGCGCTTGATCCACGAGCCACAGAAGGAACCAGCTCCCGAGAAGGATCAGGATCGGGTAGATCGGCAGCAGGTACCGCATCGATTCGACGAACTGGAGCCCCTGGTAGAAGAAAAGCCCTCCAGCCCACGCCACCGGAAGCAGGTGCTCGATCTGCCTGCGGTAGAGCAGCCTGTAAGCTGCCACCAGCCACCCGAGCCACACTGTCAGCCCCAGGGATATTCCCATACCCCAGATCACCATGTTCTTCCAGGGGAACCAGAAATGGGTTCGTCTGGCCCACTGATGTCCGGGAGGATAGTCTATGTCGCCCGCCATCAGCTTCTTGACGAATTTCATGTTGTCGATCCAATGGCGGGAAGGCTTGAAATCCAGGAAGCTATGGGCGTCGAACGCGTACGGCTGGAAAGTACGGAAGGTCAAAGCCGCCACGAAGAGCATGAACACGGTCAGGATTATCTGCCGCTGAGTCACCAGCTTCAGTTCCAAAGGATCATCGCCACGCTTGTAAGAACGCCAGATCGGCACAGCGGCGGCCAGCAGGAGGACGCCGATCTCCGTGGCAAGGTTGATCTTGCATGCGGCGGCCGCGCCGTAGGAGAGTCCGGCGAGCACGTAGTAGAGCCAGCTTCTCCGTTCGGAAACGAAAATCGCCAGATAGAACGTGAGCAGAGCGAAGAAAGTGCCGAAGTTGTCCACAGTGAAGAAATGGGATTGCTGAATCGGCATGACGGCCATGGCGTAGAGAGCGGCGGCAAGGAGCCCGACCCTGCGCCGGTACAGCTTCGCCCCGATGAGGAACACCAGCACCACCGAAAGCAGATCGAACGTGCCCGATGCAGCCCGCCCTACCAGATAAATCCCGCCGTAATAGTCCCTGTGCAGCCGTATGCCGAGCCATTTGACGATGAAAAGCGGAAGGGTGCCGTAGGCAAAGAAATTGAACCCCTTGTTGTAAGGGCTCAAGGGGGATTTGGACGAGTCGAAGAACTGAGAAAGGCTCTTAGGCCAGGAAAGCGCCGTCTCCACCATAGTCAGGAACCGCTCGTCCGGGTGGATATGCTGGCCTTCGTCCCAGTTCAGGTTGTAATATCGGAAGGCCGCCGCCAGCAGAAGTATTGCAAGAAGCGCTGCCGCCGTCGCCAGTCGGCTCCTCAGCCCACGAGACGTGGTCGAATGGCGATTCTCCATCTCCCCTCCGAATCGAACGCCCGTCCGGCAAGCCCACGGGCGCACGTTGCCAATATTTATTCCACAGTTTTAGGTTTTTGACAAATGCCGCACGGCGAAGAACCGCAGCTCGTTAAGCTTCTGGACCAAGAACCGATGGTTAGCTTTGCTGTTACAAGCCTTTCACGACCTCACGCCGAAGCTCAGCACATTTATTGACGTTTGCGGAGAAGCATACCGTGAGGTACACTCTCTTCGAAATCGATGGCAGGAGCTGCATAATGAGCGCGTTGAAAGAGCGGATATCTGACTCCATCGGAAAGGTTCGGAAGTTCCTGGAAGACTTCTATTTCATATCGGACAGGCCGAATTGCTTGAAAATGACTGAGCAAGACTTCAGGGAAGCCCTGAGGTCGGTCAAGAACCCTCCCAAAGAAAGGGAAAAGGATGGCTGAAGCTGGCATCGAAGCGACTGCGACATCGACCGAGGAGAGATTCCTCGTTAGGAACTTTTTCGGTGGCATCTGGCACGGAGCATTCCTGGCCCTCGGCAACTCTCTCACGCACCCCGGAACCGTGCTCGCGGGGTTCATCGCCATACTTACCGGCTCCACCGTATGGGTGGGCGGGCTGACCACTGTGCTGCAGGTGGCGAACGTTCTACCGCAGACCCTGGCAGCCCGCTACATCGAGCCGAAGAAATACAAAATGCCGTTTCTCCTTGCGGCGATATACATCCGCGTTGCTTCCTGGGGGCTGCTCGCGTGGTTGATATACGTCATAGGCAAAGGAAATCCACGGCTGCTCGAATGGGTCCTGGTCGTATTGCTCGCTGTCTTCTACGCCGGAGGGGGCTTCGGTGGCCTTCCCTACACCGACATCATCGGGAAGGTAATCCCCTTGAACAAACGAGGCGCGTTTTTCGCCACCCGGGCTGCGGTGGGGGGAACTCTGGCGTTTTCCAGCATGGCTCTGGTCCGGTACGTCCTCAAGAGCAAACCCTATCCGACCAATTACGCCATGCTCTTTGGTCTGGCGGCGGTGTCCCTTTTCATCGCATCGTTTGGGTTCCTGATCATCAAAGAACCTCCCAGACCCGAGGGGGATTCGCCCGTTCCGCCGTGGAGTGAGTACGTCGCTCAGCTGAAACGGGCCAGCAAAGACCTGGCAGACCTGGTAGCCGTACAGATGCTCACCAGCTTCAGCCTTGCGGTGATACCTTTCTACACGGTCTACGGATTGAAAGTAATGCACGCTCCAGTCGCCGCCGTCGCCAGGTTCGGAGCGGCGATGCTTTTGGGCGTGTTGCTGGCGAATTTCGCCTGGGGATGGCTGGTGGACGCCGTCGGTTCCAGGGAAATGCTCCTGGCATACGGAATCGTTTCGGTCGCCGCCCCGATTCTGGCAATTCTCCTTGCCCCGATGGGCTGGCAGTGGCTATACGTCCCACTCTTTCTATCCGGCGCAGCTACCTCCGGCAGCTCCGTAGGGTTTTCGAGCGCTTTGCTGGAGCTCGCCCCGGTCAACCTGCGTGCGACCTACACAGGCGTCATATCGACCCTTACCCTGCCGCAAGCCGCCGTCCCGCTGCTGGCCGGAATCCTGCTGAAAGTGATGAGCTACGATCAGGTGTTCTTGCTGGCCGCGGCTGTCACGGCGATCGGTGGGGTGTGGACGCTGCGATTGCCCAAGCGGGATCGATAAAGCCATGGAACCCAGGCTGGAAAGAGTGGCTGAGAAGCTGTCGGCGTTCTTCGAAAAGCACTGGCTTGCCCTGTTCAACCTGGGGTTTGGGCTGTACGTCGCCCTGGCGGTTCTTGCGCCTGTGATGATGCACCTGGGGCACCCCGAAGCTGCAAGGCCTATCTACAAACTCTACAGCTTCCTGTGTCACCAGTTGCCGGAGCGATCCTATTTCCTTTTCGGTAAAAGGCATTTCGTAAACGTGTACAGCCTCTCCTGGCTCGAGGATTCCGGCTACATTCGCACGTCCTCGATCCTCGCAAGGAGGGCTTTCGTCGGGAATGGCGAGATCGGATACAAGATGGCTTTCTGTCAGCGGTGTTTCGCCATCTACTCCACTTTCTTCCTGTCAGGCATCGCATTCGGCCTCACGGGGCGCCGGTGGAGGAGGCTTTCGCTGAAGACGTATCTCCTCTTCCTGCTGCCGCTCGGGATAGACGGGGGGCTGCAAGCGATCGGCCTGCACCAAAGCACCTGGCTGTTGCGGACGATCACGGGCGCGATGTTCGCCGTTGCAACGGTTTGGCTGGTCTACCCGGTGCTCCAGCAGGGCACGATGGAGGCATCCCGCGCCCGCTGATTGCCGTAACATACGATCGATTCGAAGGGAGGGAATCTTGGGCAAGTTGTTTCTCGTCATCGGAGGAGCCCGCAGCGGCAAGAGCGATTTCGCCCAGGCGCTTGCCGAAAGGCTCTCTCCGGATGGGAAAGTGCTGTTCGTCGCCACAGCGGAGGCGCTCGATCAGGAAATGGAGCGAAGAATAGAAGCCCACAAAGCCTCCAGGCCTCCCCAGTGGGAGACTTTGGAAGCCTCGACGAACGTCGGGAAGGCGCTGATGGGAAAGGAACTGCCGCCGGTGGTCGTCCTGGATTGCATCACCATGCTCGTGAGCAATGTGCTCCTGGCCGGAGGAGAATCGGAGCCGACCGAAAAGGCGCTTTCCAGGGTTGACGAGGAGATCGAGTCGCTGCTGGAAACATGCCGCCGAAGCGATTCCACATGGATCGTCGTGACCAACGAAGTTGGGCTTGGTGTTGTGCCTGCGTCCAGACTCGGGAGGCTTTTCCGGGACATGCTTGGGCGCGCCAACAAAATGCTCGCTGCCGAGGCGGATTCGGTGTTGTGGATGGTCGCGGGAATCCCCGTTGACGTCAAGCGGCTCAAGTGGGAGCCGGACTGATCTCCGCCGTTACTCCTCCTTCAAAGGCTTCACGAGTACCTTTGAGGCGAGATCGTTTCGGAGGGAGAGGGAGGAGTTCATGACCCTGTACTCCACGGGATCTCCCAGCGGAGCTTTCCTAGCGACTTCCACCACGGTGCCAGGAACGAGCCCCATGTCCAGCATCCTTCGAAGCATCTTCCCGCTTTCCTTTATCTCCTGGACGACACCCTTTTCCCCCACATTCAGCTCGCTCAGAGGAACGAGCTCCGCCGGGGCCTTCTCCACGAGCATTTTGTCCGCCAGCGAGGTGGCAAGCACGTGTCGCCTCCCGGCGCTCTCCACGAGCATCCTATCCGGCGTTCTGTGAACCACCTCCAGGTGGCTCCCCGGGGTCAGTTCCATGGCTACCAACTGGTCCACCAGCGTCTTCGGCTCGTCCTCGATCTGCACTACCTCGGCCTGCTCCCCGATCGGCCACTCGCTGAGTGGGATCCCGACTGGCGCTTCCAGGTGTCCATTCTCATCTGGAATAGGTGCGCCGTGGGGATCGTGGGTGGGGTTACCGAGCACCTCTGCGATGCGCTCCACCTCGTCCTTGGAGACCTCGTGCTCCCGAAGGTCGGCCAGTTCGTGGACTTTGTTCAGCGGCAGATTCTCTTCCTCGGCCAGGTACTGCTCCAGTAACCGGTGCGCCCGAATGAGCTCGAGGGCGTGCCGAACGCCTCCGTCGGTTAGACGCACGCCGCCGCCTTGCCCTTCCTGCACCAGGCCCTTTTCCTTCAGCGACTCGATGGCCGGGTAAAGCAGGTAGAGGGGAACGCCGGAGACCCTGGAGAGATCGGAGACGTCCACGAACTCCCTGTCCCCATGGATGGAGTACAGGTTCTTGAGTGCGTCTTCCATGGCCACTTTGTGCGCCCTGGATATTCGCCTGCGCGCCGACCACAGCCCCTTGCCAGGCCAGAATATCCAGAGCAACAGCCCGGCGGAAAGCGCAGCCAGCGCGAGAATCAACAAGACTCCCCAATTCGGCATCTTACCATCCCTTTTTCTGAATAATAGCTCTACACCTACAACGATTTTATCACACCGCGCCACACGTCAGAAAACCCCAAGCGGATAGAAATTCCCCATAAACACACCCTGAGGACAGTTTGTTATTTTTCACATCGAAATTTGCCATGCCTCTAAAGACGTGGTATAGTTCGCTCGTGAAATTTGCATTCTCTGTGAGAGATTGTTAAAATCAAAACTTGCGATGAAAGCCCCGCCTACGGTGGGTGGGGGCTTTTTGTCGCGTTTTTGCGCATTAGAAAAGAGAAGCTGAACTCTAAAATTAAAAATTTAGAGAGAGTCTATTGCCTTTGACGCACCACGTGAACGAATCGAAGGTCGGTGTTTCAAGTGGGAGGTTGCACTGCAGCAACATCTTGCTTTTCCCCAAAGAGTCTTTCTACCGTGTAGTTACTTTTGGGTATTTTGTGGCCAAGTGTGCGGGCACTCGCGTCGCCCGTAGGTACGGTGCTGTCAGATTTGTCGTTTGAGAAACTTGTATCCCCAGGGAGTGAGTGAAGGAAGATGAGAGATTACCAGAACGTAAAAGTGCGCCCGCGGAAATCCTACGCGCGTATCCCGGAAGTCCTTCCGCTGCCGGACCTCGTCGAAATTCAGAGGGAATCGTTCAAGCGGTTCAAGGAAGAGATACTCCGGGACCTGTTGAAAGAGATTTCTCCTATCGTCAGTTTCAACCGAACGCTGGAGATGTACTTCGAGGACTACAGGTTCGGCGAGCCTCAGTACACGGAGGAGGAATGCCGCGAGCAAGGCGTCACCTACTCCGCGCCTCTGTGGGTCAAAGTTCGCCTGGTGAATACCGAAACGGGAGAGGTAAAGGAGCAGGAAGTCTCCTTTGGTGACTTCCCAATGATGACCGACCGCGCCACTTTCGTCATCAACGGAGTGGAGAGGGTCATCGTGAGCCAGCTCCTCCGGTCTCCTGGAGCCTATTTCATGCTCAAGGAAGACCGGACCGTCGGCCGATCCCTTTGTATGGCGAAACTGATCCCCACCAGGGGAGCGTGGCTCGAGTTCGAAACCAGCAAGAAGGACGTGTTGTACGTCAAGATCGACCGGAAGAGGAAGATGCCGGTCACGGTGCTGCTCCGCGCAATCGGCATAAGCTCCGACGAAGAGCTTCTGGAGACCTTCGCCGATGTCGATACCATGCCGGACCACGAGTACATCGCATCCACCATCAAGAAAGACGTCACGAAGGACGCCGAGGAAGCGGTGATGGAGCTCTACCGGAAGATGCGCCCTGGCGATCCTCCAAACAAGGAGAACGCCAAATCGTTCCTGGAGGCGCTTTTCTTCAACCCACGCCGATACGACCTCGGCAAGGTGGGGCGGAGGAAGCTCAACCAGCGGTTGGGGCTCAATTACCCGCTGACCCAGCGCACCCTGACGAAGGAAGACTTCATCCAGATGATCCGGCACATGATCATGGTCAACAACGGCGTCGACGATCCGGACGACATCGATCATCTGGGAAACAGGCGGGTGAAGACCATCGGTGAGCTGCTCCAGAACCAGCTCAGGATCGGGTTGGTGAGGATGGAAAGGGTGATCCGGGAGAGGATGTCGCTCCGGGACCCGGAAAGCGCCACTCCGGTTTCCCTCATCAACATCCGACCGGTCACGGCTGCCGTTCGGGAATTCTTCGGGAGCAGCCAGCTGAGCCAGTTCATGGACCAGACGAACCCGCTTTCCGAACTGACCCACAAGCGGAGGCTCTCCGCCCTCGGTCCGGGAGGTCTGAGGCGTGAGCGCGCCGGCTTTGACGTCCGAGACGTGCACCATTCGCACTACGGCAGAATCTGCCCGATCGAGACGCCGGAAGGCCCGAACATCGGGCTCATCGGCTCGCTGGCGACCTACGCCCGGGTCAACGAATTTGGGTTCATCGAAACCCCGTACCGGAAAGTATTGCACGAAGTCCCCAACGACCCGGCGATCCTGGTCGGACGGACCGTCCGGGAAGACATAACCGATCCGGTGAGCGGCGAAGTCATCGTGCCCGCGGGGTCGGTCATCACAGAGGGGCTGGCGCAGGTCATCGGCGAATACAAAGAAGCCTACCCGGAGATCAAAGTCCGGGCGTTCGCCACGAACGACATCGAATACCTTTCCGCCGATCTGGAGGACAAATACACCATCGCCCAGGCAAACGCCGAGCTGGACGATCTGGGGCAGTTCGTCATGGACAGGGTTTCCGTCAGGAAGTCCCAGGAATTCCTGCTGGAATCCCCAGAGGCGGTGGATTACATCGACGTTGCGCCGAAGCAGGTGGTCGGCGTATCCGCTTCGCTGATCCCGTTCCTGGAGCACGACGACGCGAACAGGGCGTTGATGGGCTCCAACATGCAGCGCCAGGCAGTTCCTTTGATCAGGCCGAGCGCGCCGATCGTCAGCACCGGAATGGAGCTGAAAGCGGCACTTGACTCCGGGCACGTGATCGTGGCGGAGGCAAGCGGCGAAGTGGTCAGCGTGACCGGCGACCGCATCGTGGTGCTCGGCGATCCGGACGAAAACGGCGTCCGCAAGGAATACGAATACCGCCTGCGGAAGTTCGATAGGACCAACCAGTCCACCAGCATCGATCAGCGCCCGAGGGTGTTCAAAGGCCAGCGTGTGGAGGCCGGAGAGCCGCTCACGGACTCCTCCTCCGCAGAAGGCGCCGAACTTGCCCTTGGCGACAACATCCTCGTGGCGTTCGTCTCGTGGGAAGGGGGCAATTTCGAGGACGCCATCCTGATCAGCGAGCGCGTGCTGAGGCAGGATCGCTTCTCCTCCATCCACATCGAGCGGCACGAGGTGGATGCACGGGATACCAAGATCGGGCCGGAGGAGATCACCAGAGACATCACCAACGTGGGTGAGGAAGCGTTGAGGGACCTGGACGAAGATGGCGTCATCCGGGTCGGGGCGCTGGTCAAGCCCGGCGACATCCTCGTCGGCAAGGTCACGCCAAAAGGCGAGGTGGAAGACCTTTCTCCGGAGGACAGGCTTCTCCGGGCGATCTTCGGCGAGAAATCGCAGGACCAGAGGGACTCCTCCCTCCGGTTGCCCCACGGCGAACAGGGGCGCGTGGTGGACGTACAGGTCTTCACCCGACAGGACAACCCCGACCTCCCGCCCGGCGTGCTGAAGCGGGTCAGGGTCAGCGTGGCGCAGCGGCGGCACATCGCCGCAGGCGACAAGATGGCTGGCCGCCACGGGAACAAGGGCGTGGTCTCCAGGATCGTGCCGGAAGAGGATATGCCTTTCCTGCCGGACGGCACGCCGGTAGACATAATCCTGAACCCGCTTGGCGTGCCTGCCCGTATGAACATCGGACAGGTGCTCGAAACGCACCTGGGCTGGGCTGCTGATCGGCTCGGGTTTAAGGTGGTGACGCCGGTATTCGACGGTGCAAGCGAGGAAGAAATCGAAGCCGAGCTGGCACGCGCCTGGATGATCGACAAAGCCTGGAGCGAAGCCAGGCAGGCGGCGCTCGAGTGGCTCAAGGAAAACGAGGACTACGAGCCGGAAGATTTCGAAGACGACGAGCACGTCACCCGCTTCTACCTGGCCGAAGAAGTCCTGGGGCCGAAGGGCTACGACCCGGAGCGGATTTTCACCGACAAAGTCTACGCCCGACGTTCGGTGCTGCGTGAATGGCTCAAGGACAAGGGGTACGACCCGGAACGGCTGCTCGTGTTCGAAGACGACACAAGGCCGATGAAAGAACGTGAAGAAGCGGACACCGAGGCGATCAAAGCCTGCCTGGTGGAATGGATCAAATTCCGAGCCGACGAAGAAACGCTGGAAGGCATGGAGCTGGAATCGCTAGACGGGAAAGAGCTGCGCAAGCTCGCCTCCGAAGTGAGCGAGAAGAGCGGCTGGCCGGTCCCGATCACCGGCAAGATGAAACTCTTCGACGGTCGAACCGGCGATGCCTACGACCAGCCGGTAACCGTCGGGATCATCTACATGCTGAAGCTGCACCACCTGGTGGAGGACAAAGTGCACGCCAGGTCCACCGGCCCGTACTCCATGGTCACCCGGCAGCCGCTGGGCGGTAAAGCGCAGTTCGGCGGCCAGCGGTTCGGCGAGATGGAAGTGTGGGCGCTGGAGGCATACGGAGCAGCACACACGCTCCAGGAGATGCTGACCGTCAAGTCCGACGACATGGAAGGCAGGCTGAAGACCTACGAAGCGATCGTGAAGGGCGAAAACATAAGCCCTCCGGGCGTGCCGGAATCGTTCAAAGTGCTGGTCAAGGAATTGCAGGGACTTGCACTCAACGTGGAAGTGCTGAACGAACGCGGCGAGGTGATTCAGCTAACCAGGGACGAAAGGCGGAAGCGGCTGCCCAACCTTGGGTTCAGCCTCAGCATTCCCGGCCCGTTGAGAAAATGACGACGTCCTCCATAGGCGTGCGTTTAGGCATTTCGGAATAGCAACAGCGTGAAATTTCAATAGATTCAAGTGGGGTGAGCTGTGGAAGTAAACGATTTTGCTGCCATTCGCATAAGTTTGGCTTCACCGGAGCAGATACTT
>JALWAP010000085.1 GCA_027016315.1 Anaerolineae bacterium
AACGGTGTAGCTCATGCCTGCCCCGGAACCTGGGGAAAATCTCCACAGGCTCTTCAGGGTACTGGACGGTGATGGGATGGCTGAAGAAATGCTTCAGCGTGACCCCCATCGCCTTCCCTATCGCTACGATTCCAACCATCACATCGGACAGGCCCATATCCTACTCCTCGATGACACTCAAAGTAATTTGTCTTGCCTCACCACCGCATCGCGGCAGCGCGTCGTGCAGTACACATCATGCCAGAGCAACCACCGCCACGGCAGTGACCGCCAGGTTCAGCAACGCCAGCGGGACAAGGAACTTCCATGAAAAGCTCATAAGTTCGTCGTACCTGATCCTGGGCAGGCTCGCCCTGACCCACACGAACAGGAACAGCATGGCCACGATCTTGACCACGAAATAGAACACGCCGAGCAACGGGTACTGCGCGGCAAACGGGCCATGCCATCCGCCCAGGAAGAGCGCTGCCGCAAGCGCGCTGGCAACCACTATGTGTGCGTACTCGGCCAGGAAGAACAGCGCGAATTTGATGCCTCCGTACTCCGTCGCGAACCCGCCGATGAGCTCGTTCTCCGTCTCCGGCAGATCGAACGGCGACCGCTTAGTCTCCGCAAGCGCGGCAATGAAATAGATGACGAACCCAAGCGGCTGGAGCACGATGTACCAGATGCTCGACTGCTTGTTCACAATATCCACCACGCTGAAACTCCCGGCGACCAGCAAGAGGCTCACCACCGCAAGCCCCATCGGGAGTTCGTAGCTGACGATCTGGGCCGTGGTCCGCAGCGCGCCGAGCAGTGAGTAGTTGTTGTTGGAAGCCCAGCCGCCGAAAATCACGCCGTAGATCCCAAGCCCGCCCAGCGCCAGCACGTACAGAATGCCCACGTTCACGTCTGCGACGTAGAGGTGGATCGTTCGGCCGAACAGGTGCACGTCCGGCCCGAACGGAACCACAGCCAGAAGCACCAGCACAGCGAAAACGCTGAGCATAGGTGCCAGAACGTAGACCACTTTGTCCACAGTGGCCGGGATGATTTCTTCTTTGAAGAACATCTTTCCGGCGTCGGCTATCGGCTGAAGGAGGCCGAATTTACCAGCACGGTTCGGCCCGTAACGGACCTGGAACCTGCCGCACAACTTTCGTTCGCCCCAGGTCATGTACGCCGCACCGCCCAGGAGCACCAGCACCAGCACCACGCTCTTTATCAACGGTATGACAACGTAATTCATCCAGTCCATCGCGTCCCTTCCTACACCTGCCGGATTGGGCGAGCAAAAGCCTCGCCCCTACTTCTCCAACCGAACAAACGCAAAAACATCGCCGTCGAGCAAAGCCTCGACGGGAGCGCCTTCCATGCTGTAAGGCACGAAGACGGTATCCTCACGCAAGCCGTCGCAGAACGCCACCGGCAACGTAATCCGCCCGTTGGGGGAAACCACGTTCACTTTCTCACCTTCCTCCAACCCAAGGCTCGAAGCAAGCTTCGGTGAGACGAAAACCGACGGCTTGACGGCCAGCTCCTCCACTCCCTCGCTGAGGCGGAACATGCTGCCGCCATCGTAGAGCAGGTGGTCGGCCAGCAACCTCAGCGGGAACTCCTCCGTGGGCTGTGGTTCGTCGAACTCCACAGGTTGGAGCTTCACAGGGCTTTCCACCGCCCGAGCCGACCACTGCACGCCTTCCAGCGTGATTTCACGGTCGAAGCCAGCGTACATCGGGACGACTTTCGTGATCTCCACGAAAATGTCATTCGTGTGGTTGTAGCGCCAGGGCTTGTGCCCTTTCTGCTTCTTCCCTTTCTTCTTCCCGCTGGATTCTTCGACCCCAGGCCACCGGTTCGCCAGCGCCTTCAGAATCTCCCAATCGGGCAGGGAGCTTCCAAGCGGCTTCAGGGCTGCCGGAGCCATCTGAACCCGCCGCTCCACGTTGGTGAACGTGCCGGAACTCTCCATGTAACTGGAAGCAGGCAGCACCACGTCGGCCAGTTTCGCGGTTTCGGTCAGGAGCATGTCCTGAACCACCAGGAAATCGAGCTTCTCGAGAGCTTCTTTGAAAGCAGGCTTCTCGGAAGCCGGATCGCTGCCCATCACGTACATGGCTGCGATGGAGCCTTCGGCGGCTGCTTTCAGCATCCCGTCGTAAGTCGACCCTGGCTCGTCGGCCACGTCTTCGCCCCAAAGTTGCTTGAGCCTCCTTCGGGCGTCGGCATCGTCCAGAGGGCGATATCCTGGCAGCATGTTAGGGGTCAGCCCAACGTCCCTGGCGCCCTGGAAGTTCGCGTCGAGCCCCATGTAGCCAAGGTGCTCCGGCCCGCCCAGCAGCATGGCGATGTTGCCAAGCGCCGCAGCGACCGCTTTTCCCCGCTCGCCCCTGGCAACCTGGGGTCCGTAGAGCACCAGCGGCTTCTGAGCCTCCACCAGCGCCCTGGCGGCGGCTTTCAACGCCTCCACAGAAACCCCGGTGGCATCGGCAACCTTCTCGGGAGTGTAACCAGACATCCACTCCCTGACCCGAGCCCCTTGCTTGCTTCCCTGGCCGCTCTTTTCCATTTCCGCCACCATCGCCATGGCGAGGCCGTTCAGCAGCGTGACTTCCGTACCGGGCCTGTATTGAAGCCATGGACCATTGTAGCGGTTGAGTTCGGTCTTCCGCGGATTCGCCAGGATCAATGTGGCGTTGTTCCTGCGGACTCCCCGCTTCATGAAGAGGTTGAACACCGGCATCTGCTCGTCCGGGTCGAGCCCCACGAGCATCACCACGTCCGCCTGCCTTGCGCTCTTGATGGATGGTATCCCTGTCGGAAGCGCCGCAACGTCCGCCCCGTCCCGGTAATCGATGTTGTTGCTGCGGACCAGGGTGCGGAACAGGCGCTGGAACAGGTAATTTGCCTCGTTGCTCAGCTTTGCAGAACCGATTCCGCCCACAGCCTTGCCGCCTTTCTCCCTTGCGATGGCGTCCAGGCGTTCGGCAACCAGCGTGAGTGCCTCGTCCCAGGTCGCAGGCTCGAGCCTGCCATCCTTGCGAACCAGCGGCGTCAGCACCCTCTCCGGACTGTGCACGTACCGGAAAGCAAAGCGCCCCTTGTCGCAGAGCCATTGTTCGTTCACAAGCTCGTTATCCCTGCCGACAACCCGCCTGACTTCGTTGGTGCGAACGTCGATGCGCAGGTTGCATCCAAGGCTGCAGTGGGTGCAAATGCTGGGTGTGCTCTCCAGCTCCCACGGTCGGTAGTGAAACCTGGACACCCGGCTGGTCAGCGCACCCACCGGGCAGAGATCGATGATGTTCCCGCTGGTCTTGGCGGTAAGCCCCTCGTCCGGGTAGATGTCGATCACTGTGTTGCTTCCGCGCTGGAACCTACCGAGCTGAGGCTTGTCCTCCCACTCGTCCAGATAGCGGAGGCACCGCCAGCAAAGGATGCAGCGCTCCTGGTCCAGGATGATGGTAGGGCTGATCGGCTTGTGCTTCTCTTTGTGGTGCTTTGGCTCCACATACTGAGAGTGGGGGTCGCCGTACTTGTACACGTTATCCTGCAACACGCATTCGCCACCCTTGTCGCAGATCGGGCAATCCAGCGGATGGTTGGTCAGCAGGAAAGCGAGGTTCGCCTTGCGGAAATCCGCCACTTTCTCCGTGTCCGTGTGCACGACCATGCCGTCGGCAGCAACCGTGGTGCACGCTGTCATCATCCTGTTGCCGCGGGGCGTTTCCACCTCCACCATGCACATGCGGCAAGCGCCCAAAGGATCGAGTTTCGGATGATAGCAGAAAACCGGTATCTCTATCCC
>JALWAP010000086.1 GCA_027016315.1 Anaerolineae bacterium
GTTGAGTCGAATTCGTCTAACAAAGTTCCGTCGCAAGAACACGATCGGGAGGACACGGCCTCCCGTGCAACACAGAATAACACAAAACTTGACGAAATGCCATTTGGTGGCTCTGGGTTTTTACGCATGTTAAGGCCTGGGGTTCATATGTTCGCAGGACGTGTCTGGATGTGAGTTGAGCTATCTTCGCTGTGCTCGAGGGATGATCTTAAGGATTTCTTAAGAATCTCTTCTATGGTTTTTAAGATGCTCTCGATATACTTGAAATTGGAAGGTGGAAAGGTGCGCATCAGGGCAGCGCTATTCACTCTCTCAACCATGCCCTGAGCATGTTTAGGGTGAGAGATTTGCAGGATGAACAGGGAGGATTGGACATGAAGAGCGTAAAAAAGGTGTTCGTATGGATGTCAGTACTCGCCTTGCTGGTTCTACTCAGCGGGTGTGCTCCTATTCCACCGGGGCCAGGAGCACCGATACCGCCGGGGATGGCTTTTTCCTGCATGTTGCCGCTGGTTATCCTGCTCGTCATAGCTATTATAGCGGCTTTGCTCGTCTACATTGTGCGAAACAAGCCACCCACGCCTCCGGACTTGGATAAACCGGATAAGAGAGCCACGAGCGGAGTCGTAGCTGGGAAGGGATCTCTGGACCTTTCGGCCGAGGAGATCGCCCGTCGCCGGTACGCAAGCGGAGAGATCACTTACGAGGAATTCCAGCAGATTCTCCGCAACCTGCGCAAAGCGGAGAAAGGAGATGTGACATGAAGGACTGGAAGCAGATTTTGGCGCTTGCAGCTTTGGCATTGATGGTAGGTTTACTGGTACCATTACTGGTAGTGGCGGCGGCCGGGATCCCTGACATGGTCAGTATTGCGACTGGATGGCTTGGACTGCAGAGTAGCGCCGCCGGACCCAGCGCGGTGCAGCCTGTCGCGACTCCGCCGGCTCCGGTGGCCGATAGCGCCGGAAGTCCGATTACGCCGCTGGATGATCGGGGGGAAAATGTGCATCGGGAGAGGCCCCTTCCATCTGTTGGGGCGGGCGTACCTGAGGGGCCCGTCCCGCCAGCTCCTCCGGCTCCGCCTGCCGCAGGGCGAGTTGGTGGTCTGCCGGTGCCGCCAGCTCCTCCGGTTCCGCCTGCTGCAGGGCGAGTTGGTGGTCTACCGATGCCGCCAGCTCCTCCGGTTCCGCCTGCTGCAGGGCGAGTTGGTGGTCTACCGATGCCGCCAGCTCCTCCGGCTCCGCCTGCTGCAGGGCGAGTTGGTGGTCTGCCGGTGCCGCCAGCTCCCCCGGCTCCGCCTGCTGCGGGGCAGCCGAGCACCCGACAGGCGCCATCGACGCAGTCACAGGGATCGCGGCCGATAACACCGCCTGCACCGTGAGCTATGGGAAAAAGCACCCAAAATGGGTCGGAGAAAGGAGCGGAAGGAATGAGAGACATGGGAGAGTCTGGGTTTGGAAACGGCGTAGGGGTGCCGCCACCTCCGCCTCCGGGCGGGGCACCGCCGCCTCCGCCGCCCCCGGTCGGGGCACCACCACCTCCTCCACCTCCAGGTGGAGCGCCACCGCCACCTCCGCCTCCGGGTGGAGCACCGCCCCCGGGGCCGCCGCGTGATCCGCAAGCGGAGGCTTTCCGGGCGAGGTTCGAGTTGGACGGCGCCTATCGTGACTTGAGGCGCGGGGCGATCATGTTGCAGCAGATGGAAGCTCGAAATCCTGAGGCACAGGAGTTGGAAGATGCGCGTCAGGTATTCGAGATCGCATCACGGCTCTATCAGACCGCTTTCCAGGCGCACCAGGCCGGGCAGAATTTGAAAGCTGCCGAATATTCGGTGGCCGTCAAGGATCTGATGAGGGCAATCGACAAGTTCTACAATGTAATGTTCACCCCATGGTGAGGGGGCGGCTCTCTGTGTCACTGGACGAGGGAGAGAAAGGGATGTTGGGAAGTATCACTATGATGTTTTCAAATGGATCCAATTCTATGAGAACCGTTCGCTGCCGAACGGCTGGCATGCTCAAACGTCATATTGAGATCACGGTGCTGGTCAGCTTGTTGGCGTTGCTGCTGATCGGACAGAGAAGTTATCTTCGCCACCCTTCCGCTTTGCTTGCGTTGGTGGATTGGGAGACGATCGCAACACTGGCGGGGATCATTCTGATAACCACCTCCATACGCCGCAGCCGGTTGTTCGGCAAGGTGGCAGCGGGCGTCCTCGTCCGGCTCGATTCAGAGCGAATGCTCGCCATTGCCTTGAGTGTCTTGACCGCAGGCATGTCAACTTTTTTGACCAACGACATCTCTTTGCTTGTCGTTGTCCCGCTAACACTCAGCCTTCAAGAGTATGTGGACAACGACATGACCAAGATCATGGTGTTCGAAGCCATTGCCGCCAACGTGGGATCGGCTCTCACCCCTATCGGCAATCCGCAGAACCTTTTCCTGTGGCACCGATGGGGGCTCACTTTCGGCCAGGTCGTTCGTGCCATGGCAGCGCCCGTCGGGTTGATGTCCTTCTTGCTGTTGGTGGTGATGTGGTTTTCCTTCCGGAACCGCAAGCTCGAGCCGAAACTGCGAGAGATGTGCGACTTTAACCCGCGGCTGGCTGTGCTCTCGCTTACGGCGCTTGCGGTATACGTGGCTATGTCGGAATTCCGCCTCAGCCTGTACGCTTTTCTGCCGCTGTTTGCCTTGTTTCTTTTTGTCGATCGAGACTCCGTCCGCCAGGCCGATTGGGCGCTGGCGGGGATGTTCATCCTGATGTTCGTAGATTTTCACATGCTGGCTGCCGTGCACCCGGTGAGCAAGGTGCTGAGCGCGCTGGGGAGTGGCGGCGCTGGCGAGGTGTTTTTCGGTTCAGTCCTGGCGTCGCAGATAGTGAGCAACGTGCCCGCCGCGATCCTTGTTTCCCAGTTCTCGCATTCCTGGCGGGCTATTGCGTACGGCGTCAATGTGGGCGGTAATGGACTGTTCATCGGATCCCTTGCAAACCTCATCGTTCTGAAAATGTCGGGAGATCGAAGGATATGGCGGGTTTTCCATCTTTACTCTCTACCTTACTTGGCGGTGAGCGCCGCGCTGGTGTATTTCCTACTGCTGTGAGAAAATAAGGAAAGCGATGCCGAGGAGCGCCGCATGGGCAAGGGTAAGATCCGGATTCTGGTAGTCGAAGACGAGCCTACGATCACGGAGTTTCTACGGGTTGGATTCGGCTACGAAGGATATGAAGTCGACGTAGCGGAAGATGGACGGACCGGCCTGCAGATGGCGAGGCAGGGCGGTTATGATGTCATTGTTCTCGACATAATGCTTCCCGACATGAGCGGCTTCGATGTCTGCCGCAAACTGAGGGAGCGCGGCGACGAAACCCCTATCATCATGCTCACTGCCCTTACCGAGCTTTCCGACCGCGTCACCGGTCTCGACGCAGGCGCCGATGATTACGTGACCAAGCCTTTTATGTTCGAGGAATTGCTGGCGAGGGTGAGGGTCCAACTACGTCACAAAGGAAAGCTACCTGCCAGAACCCGGTTGACTGCAGGCGATTTGGTGCTCGATGTCGAAACGCACGAGGTCACCAAAGGCGGAAAGCCGTTTCATCTCACCCCTACTGAATTCAAAATGCTCCACCTGTTGATGAGCCACCCGCGGCGGGTTTTCTCCAAAGAGACTTTGCTGAATCGCGTTTGGGGATACGATTATACGGGAGATACCAGCGTCGTGGAGGTCCATATCAGCCACCTGCGGGACAAGATTGGAGACCGACCGCCTCGACT
>JALWAP010000087.1 GCA_027016315.1 Anaerolineae bacterium
GCTGGAACGAGGACCGGAACTTTTGGCGACGCGGCGGCCATGGCGTTCGCGGAAGCCCGTTTCCACGGCCCAATGACGACCAGCACGTCGTCATCTTGCTCCGCGGCCCGAAGTTGAGATGCCGCTTTGGAAGGCAGGTTGTCGTCGTTCAAGGCGATGAGGCTTACGAAAGGCCCATCGCCGGGAAGCCTGTTGCCGTGGTCGTGGATAGCGAGCCTGACGCCACACAGCGCACTGTAGCCGAGCGGTCGCCCCTCCCCTTCGAACGGGGCTATCAGCGCGAGCTTGACCTCCCCAGGCACCGACCTGGGCGCGCACGAGGTCGCCATCGTGGTAAACGCCAGGGCAATCGCAGCCCAGGCGAAGATTTTCTCGATCATATGCTATTTCTGGTAACGCTCGACCTGTTTCTGGTGCTCAGCAGCGGTCTTGGAGAACACGTGCCCTCCCGAACCGGTTGCGACGAAGAAGCAGTAGTCGCTGGGTTGTGGGTAGATCACGGCCTTGATGGCAGACAGCCCGGGGTTGCAAATCGGGCCGGGCGGCAGGCCGGGGTGCAGGTACGTGTTGTACGGAGATATTACGTTTTTGTATTCTTCCAGGGTCAGCGGTTGCTTCCACCACGTCCCTTTGTCACGCTGGTATCCCATGGCGTACTGAACCGTTGGGTCGGCGTCCAGGTAACCCCTCGTCTCCTTTTGGCACACCGGGTTGAACAGCCGATTCAGGTAGACGCTGGCGATCAGCGGCCTTTCGCTTGCCAGCGGCGTCTCCCGTTCCACGATGGAAGCGAGCGTCACCACCTGGAACAGCGTCAGCCCCCTTGCTTTTGCGTCCTGGCGCATCTTCGGGGTCACTTTGACGCCGAAATTGTGCAGCATTCGGGCAACCAGGTCTTCCGGACGGGCGTTTTCCGGGATTCGGTAGGTATCCGGGAACAGGTACCCTTCCAGGGACGCTCCGGCGGGCTTGTCGGAAAGGAAATCGTACGGTCCCCCAAGCGACGGGCCTGCTTCTCCCTTCTTCACGATCGCCAGGAACTGGTCGCCGTTCATGATGCCTTTCTCCGTGAGCATCTGGGCGATTTCTTCCACGCGCCAGCCTTCCGGGATCGTGACGAAGATGTCTTTGCCGGAGGCCTTCTGGAGCTTCATGGCGATCTCCGGGATCGTCATGCTGGGCGAGAGCCTGAACTTGCCCGCTTCCAGCCTGGTGCCGATGCCGTAGTACTTGGCGTATAGCTTGAACAGCCCGGCGTCTTTGATGAGCCCCTCTTCCTGGAGCCGTTCGGCGATGGAGGATGCCGTCTCGCCGGGATAGACTTCGAACACGACGACTTTCTCTTCTTTGCTCGCGGGCGTTTGCAGGTCTTTTTGCCTGAACCGCAGGTAGAATCCAATGAACCGCTCCTGGATTCCGGACGGGGAGAATTCCACCTTGCCGCCGCCCGGAGGTACGGCGGCGATTTGCTGAGACATGTGCATTTTCAGCAGCACGAACCCGCCCACCATCACTGCAATGACGAGCAGGAACAGCATCCATCGCAAGATTCTATCGATCCAAACGATTCCTTCGTTTTTCTTCTTACTCATCGGCACCTCTGTTCGGAAGCTCCACCACTTCTGCCGCTTTGCGGTTCTCCTCGCTTGCGTTGAGATAGCTCTGCAAGATCACCGCCGCCGCGGCAGCGTCTATTATATCACGTCTGCGCCCGGAAGACTTCCCCGCATCCCGAAGGAGGCTTTCGGCTTCCACGGTGGTGAGCCTTTCGTCCCACAGGACGACTGGCACTTTCAGCGAGGCTGCAAGTCTCCTGGCGAACGAAATCGCTTTCCGGGCCTGC
This sequence comes from Anaerolineae bacterium, assembly GCA_027016315.1. Lineage (GTDB taxonomy): Bacteria > Chloroflexota > Anaerolineae > S016-19 > S016-19 > S016-19. The sequence goes on from JALWAP010000087.1 coordinate 1,844, forward strand.
GAGCCTTTCTCTCCCCGGCTGTCCAATGGCAGCCCTACTACCACCAGCTCTGCTCTTTCCCGCTCGACCAGCGACACGATCGTTTCCACGTCCTTCTTCCGGGATTTTCTGTGGATCACCTGGAGAGGCGAGGCCAGTTCTCCAGAACTTACGGCAACGCCAATCCGCCGTTCTCCGAAATCCAACGCCAGGATCCTCCCGTTCATCTGGCTTTCCACACCACCCGCACCTGGATACGGTAAGGCTTATCCGGAATTTTCTTGACTTTGAGCCATTTCGGGAAAAGCTGGATGTCCGGCGGTTCCAGCAGCTCGAGGTAGTTCGTCAGAACCCTCTTTGCCTCTTCCACCGTAAGCCCCTTGATGCTCTGGCGCACGGTCTCGGTATCGATGTCTCGGGCCATCTGGCCGTATGCCACTTCCAGAAAGCGCACGCTGCCGTCGCTCCTCACAGTTATGTCGCTGCGGGACATTTTCACGCTTTCTGGGATGAGCCTTGCGGCTGGCGGAACGCGCTCCTCCAGCTTCTTCATCACCAGCGATTCGGCTCCCTTGCCGTTGATCGCCATCCCGCGCCCGGACATGCGCATATGCAGGGTCAGCTTTGGGGTTTCCTCCCCCACGAAATGGTCGTACGTAAGCCCGACGGCTTTGGTGGTGATGGTATCCTCGGGCATGAATTCGCCCTTTTTGAGCTTGCTCTTGAGCGAGCTCAGCACCCTTGCTTTCAGCTTCGCCTCCAGCAAGACCCGGAGCCGTTCTTTGTCTAGCTCCGAGACCACGGAAGCCACGCGGTTTTTGCCTCCGGTGGTCGGGGCGGAGTTTATCACCCAGACCGACAGCGCAAGCGGCCCATCGATCCGGCTGATGACCCCGGCAGGCACATTTCCCTGCGTCCCCGGCTCCACCGCTTCGATCTCTGCCGTGGCTGTGGCTCCTATTTCCGCCGGGAGGGTTGCGGTGGTGACGGTTTTGAACCTGACCACGTTGCCGGTGGAGGTGGAAACGATGGTTCCGACCGGAACCACCACTTCCTCCGACAATTTGTTCCTGAAAGTCACGGTTCCCTTGGCCGGGGTATCCGGCACCACTTTCTTCCCGGTGGTTGGGATGCTGGCTTCCCCTTCCAGCATCACGCTCACGATTCTCGCTGGAATCTCGTCGTGGAGCGCGTCGACGGTCTTGAAGAATGGGCTTGCGGTGACCTGCACGCTGGCGGATACCGGCTCTGGCGCAGGCACCAGCGTCACCACCGCCGAAGGGACGATCGTCAGCACCAGGTGCCTGATCCCCAGTAACACGCCGATGAGCACCAGGAGCGTGACTATCGGCTGCCACCAGCGAGCGCCTGAAGCGTGCAACGCCGAAACGAACTGGGGAAACCGCCGCTTTTTGGGCGGCTTCAGGTTCTCGCCGATGGGCGGTTCCTGCACCTGGCGCATCTCCGGTTTGGGGATGGCCTCCACCGGCGGTTCCATCTTCCACGGGACGACCTTCGCCAGAGCACACGCGGGGAAAACGGGCAGGCCTGCCGCCCTGGCCGCCCTCGAGGTGACCGGGTCGATGGTTGCCACTGCCACCTGCACCTCCTGCGCTGCTGCCTGCCGCCTGATGGCGGCCCAAAAAGTCTGGCGGCTTTCCCGGTAGCCCAGCGGCAAGCACAGAACCACCCTTCCTTCGGTGAAATCTTCCAGCTTTTGGGCAATTCCTTCGGGGGGGAGGCCTTTCTCCAGGTGTATGTCCCTGACAGGGGCAAAGGGAGAGGAGACGCTGCTCCTCTCCTCGAAATCGTCTGGTTTAACGCTCACGTGCAAGCCGCTCCTGCACCCACGGGATGACTTTCGCCAGAGCCTCCGGAAGTTTGGCAGGGTCTTTCCCGCCCGCCTGCGCCATCTGCGGGCGACCTCCGCCGCCTCCGCCTACGATCGGTGCGATAGCCCTGACCACGTCCCCGGCTTTGATGCCCTTTTTGACCACATCCCTGGTGGCCGCTGCGATCAGTATCGGTTTCCCGCCGATTTCTGCACCAAGGACCACCAGACCGGAGCGCATCTTGTCCCTGAGCCAGTCGGTCATCCGGCGCATGGTTGCCACGTCTTCGGCCTGCACCTGCGCCGCCAGCACTTTCACGCCGCCTACGTCCTGCACGCGTGAAAGCAGGTCTTCCACGCTGGAACGGGCCTGGCTTTCGCGGACGTGCGCCAGTTCCTTTTGGGCGCTCCTGAGTTCCTCGAAAACGTCCTCGAGCCTGGATTCCGCCTCTTCCGGCGGAACGCCGAGCCTGCCGGATAGCCTGTGGAGCCTGTCCAACTGCTCACGGATGTATCTGACGGCATACCTGCCTGTCACGGCTTCGATCCTGCGGGCGCTGGCGCTGACGCTGCTTTCGGAAATTATGACGAATGGGCCGATCTGCCCGGTCCGCTCCACGTGCGTCCCACCGCAGAACTCTTTGCTCCATGCGTGATCCAGGTCCTCGCCGATTGCGACAACCCGCACTTCCTCGCCATATTTCTCCCCGAAGAGCGCCATCGCGCCCAGTTTGATTGCCTCCTGGTACGGCTTCACCACCCAATCGACTGGATCGTCCTGCATGATCGCCTGGTTCACGAGATACTCCACTTCCCGTAGCTGTTCTTCGGTCATTGCCATCGGATGGGTGAAGTCGAACCGCAGCCGGTCCGGGGCCACCAGTGAACCGGCCTGGTACACATGCGTGCCGAGCACCTGGCGGAGCTTGTTGTGCAGGATGTGTGTGGCGGTGTGGTTGCGCCGGATGTCCCAGCGACGTTCCGAATCCACGCTCGCATGCGCCGGGTCGCCGGGGCGCACAGTGCCGTTGACCACCTTCCCGATGTGCACGATCAACCCGGGGACCGGCTTTCTGACGTCGGTCACTTCGATGCTCCACCCCTGGCCGTTGCCGTCGGTGTGCCCGACGATGGTGCCGGTGTCGCTGACTTGGCCGCCGCTTTCCACGTAGAACGGCGTTTCGGCCAGCACGATTTCCACTTCCTCGCCCTGCCGCGCGATGGAGACCGGCTCGCCGTCCTTCAGAATCGCCGCGACCCTGGTATCCAGCTCCTCGGCCTCCAGGTACAGGTGCCGGACTCCGGAACGTCCGAGGATTCCCTGTTCCTGAAGTTCCTGGAGCACGCTCAGGTATCGGTCGGCATTTTCGTCCAACACAGCCCCGAACTGCGCGGCAGCCCTCGATCTGGCTTTCTGCTCCTCCAGCCTCTGCCGGAACCCTTCCTCGTCCACGCCGATCCCATGTTCTTTCGCCACGTCTTTGGTCAGGTCCAGCGGGAATCCGTACGTGTCGTAGAGCCTGAACACGTCGTCCCCGGGGATTACCTTGCGGTTCTTGACGTCTTCCCTGGACAGGATTTCGTCCAACAGCTCCAGGCCGGTATCGAGCGTTCTCAGGAACCGCTCTTCTTCAGCGGTGATGGTCTTGAGGATGAAATCCCGCCTGTCCACCAGCTCGTGGTAGTGCTCGCCCATGACATCGATGACCGTGTCCGCGATCTCCGCCAGGAACGGGCCTTTGAACCCGAGCATCCTGCCGTGCCTGGCAGCCCTGCGAAGGATGAGACGGAGGACATAACCCCTGCCTTCGTTGCCCGGCAGCACGCCGTCGCCGATGAGGAACGTGACGGCTCTGCTGTGGTCTGCGATCACCCGATAGGAAACGATCCTCTCCATCCGTTCCCGGTCGGTGTGACCGAGAAGTTGCTGGGTCTTGAGGATTATCGGCATGAAGAGGTCGGTCTGGTAGTTGGACTTGACGCCCTGAAGGATCGCCGCCATCCTCTCGAGCCCCATACCGGTATCGATGGAAGGGCGAGGCAGCGGCGTCATGTTGCCGCTCGCGTCCCTTTCGTACTGCATGAACACCAGATTCCAGATTTCGATGTATTCGTCGCTGTTGTTGACCCCTTCCGCCGATTGCTTTTCGAGGTCTCCGGTGTAGAAATGGATTTCGGAGCACGGGCCGCATGGGCCGGTGTCTCCCATAGCCCAGAAATTCTCCTTTTCGCCGAACCGCAAAATCCTGTCAGGCGACGCCCCTACATCCTGCCAGTATTGGAACGCCTCGTCATCGTCGGTGTAGACGGTGAACCATAATCGCTCCACCGGAAGCTCGTAGACGTTCAACAGCAGGTCCCAGGCGAACCGGATTGCCTCCTTCTTGAAGTAATCTCCGAAGGAGAAGTTGCCCAGCATCTCGAAGAAAGTGTGGTGTCGGTTAGACGGCCCGACGTTTTCCAGATCGTTGTGCTTGCCGCTCACGCGCATGCATTTTTGCGCCGTGGTGGCGCGGGTATAGTCCCTTTTCTCCAATCCCAGGAAAAGGTTCTTGAACTGCACCATCCCGGCGTTGGTGAAGAGCAATGTCGGATCGCCGACCGGGATGAGGGAAGAGCTTGGGACGATCCTGTGCCCGCGCTCCTCGAAAAAGTGCAGGAAAGTGCTTCTTATTTCCGCGCTGCTAAGTTTTTTCATAGCTTTCCCCTCCAGGTTTCCTTCCGGGCATTTTATGATAAACAGATGGTAATGTCAAAGGTGCGCGGCATCCGGATGCGGCCTGCGTGTGGTCACCCGGGGCAGGCACGGCGTTCTGTCGGCGAAAAGTCGGGCTTATCTTTGACACCTTTGGTGTTAGTTGTATAATGGGAACCGGTATCTTCATGAAAAACTTCGAAAAGGAGTCTGGCAACCGACAGATGGGCGTTACATACGATGGCACGAGGCCGTGCATGAGTCATCTGAACATATTGGATACAAAGTGACAGAAGCGGCCCTCGCTGTGAGAAGGTGAAGGCGCCGCTTTTATCTTTTTGTTTTCCTGTTGCGTGCCGTAAAACCTTTCGGAAAGGAGTGAGTAAATGGCTGGAAACGTGAATTTCTTCGAAGGGCTCCGCTACAAAGGCGGGGTCGGTATGTGGGCCTGGATCCTCCACAGGATTGCGGGCCTGGGGGTTCTTCTCTTCGTCGGTGTGCACGTCATCACGATGTTCTTCATCTACGCCGGCGTAGGCACGGAAAGCGCCAATGCCTATTTCGCCTGGTACAAGACCCCTGGAGTCCAGTTGTTCGTCATCGCAAGCCTTTTGTACCACGCTTTGAACGGTTTGAGGATCATCCTCATTGATTTCTGCCCGTCGTTGGCAGCGTATCAGAAAGAACTTTTCTGGCTCGCGATGGCGCTTTGGGTTCCGATGGTCATCGTACCTGCTCTCTTCATCTTCTAAGGAGGTCGTAAAATGTACAGCGGTAAAGCTCGATCCGATAGCAGATGGGAGTTGTACGCCTGGTTCTTCATGCGGTTCGCGGGCGTTTTCCTTCTTCTCACCGGAGCAATCAATCTGATTTACATAAATCTTGCGGCTAAGTTGAACCCCGGCGTGCAGTACAGGTGGGTCTTCTTCCCGGTGCATGGCGTTGGGATCAGCAACAACCGGTTCGTGGCGCTCTACGGGTTCCTGATCGTGGCGTTTGCTCTGACCCATGGCATGAACGGCTGGCGTGAGGTGATGGACGAGTACACCCAGTCGCCGGGATGGAGGCTTTTCTGGCGCTCCCTGATTTTCGTGCTGTGGGCTGCGATGCTCATCATGGCGTTCATAATTTCCTTTGGGCTCTTTTAAGGAGGACCGTAAATGGCAGATAAAAGGTTTAGTGACATCAAGATACACAGGTACGATGCCGTAGTGGTCGGGGCAGGGGGAGCTGGCCTTTCCGCGGCGCTCTACGCTTCCGACTACGGCAACGTGGCAGTCATCAGCAAGCTGTATCCCACTCGCTCCCACACCGGCACGGCGCAGGGCGGTATTGCGGCGGCATTGGGCAACCTGGACGAAGACCATTGGGAATGGCATTCGTACGATACGGTCAAGGGGAGCGACTACCTGGCCGACCAGGATGCCGTGGACGTGCTGACCAAGTCCGCCGTGGATGCAGTCATCAGGCTGGAGCACATGGGGCTTCCGTTCAACAGGACTCCCGATGGCAAGATCGCCCAGCGGCGATTCGGTGGGCACACAAACAACGTGACCGGGGAGCCGGTTCGCAGGGCGTGCTACGCTGCAGACCGCACCGGCCATATGATTTTGCAGACCCTGTACCAGCAGGCGATCAAGAAGGGGATTCATTTCTACGATGAGTTCCAGGTCATCGACCTGATCATCCAGGACAACATCGTTCGCGGCGTCGTGGCTTATGAGATCGACACTGGCGAACTGCACATTTTCCATGCCAAGGCGGTCAACTTCGCCACCGGCGGCTGGGGCAGGATATTCAAGGTCACAAGCAACGCCCACACCCTCACGGGCGATGGTCCGGCCATCGCATGGCGAAAGGGCCTGCCGCTGGAGGATATGGAGTTCTTCCAGTTCCACCCGACGGGCATGTACAAGCTGGGCATCCTCATCACCGAGGCCGTCAGGGGTGAAGGCGGAATCCTCCGGAACCGGTACGGCGAGCGGTTCATGGAGAAATACGCCCCGCACATCAAAGACCTTGCATCCCGTGACGTGGTCTCCAGGGCAATCTACATGGAGATCAGGGAAGGACGAGGTATTGACGGGAAGGACTACGTTTACCTCGATACCACCCATCTGGGCAAAGAGGTGATCGAAAAGAGGTTGCCGGACATCGCTGATTTCTGCCGAACGTACCTCCACATCGATCCGGTCACCCAGCCAATCCCGGTGCACCCCACAGCACACTACGCCATGGGCGGCATCCCGGTCAACATTGACACCAACGTGATCATGGACGGCAACAACACTCCGGTAACCGGGTTCTTCGCTGCAGGGGAGACTTCGTGCATCTCGGTACACGGTGCCAACCGGCTTGGGACCAACTCCCTGGTGGAGCTTGCGAGCTACGGAATGATCTCCGGGCTCAGGATGGGCGAATTCATCAAGTCGGCCAAGCTCGAGCCGCTGCCCGACGATCCCGCCGGATACGCCATCGAGCAACTGGAAGGCATCCTGCACAGCTCCGGCGATGAGAAGCCCGGTCAGATTCGCAAGGAGATGCAGCAGATCATGATGGACAACGTCAGCGTCTTCCGCACCCAGGAGCTCATGGAGGAAGCCAAGGCCAAGCTGGAAGAGCTCAAGGAGCGCTTCAAGAGGATTTCCATCCAGGACAAAGGGAAGCGGTTCAACACGGATCTGCTGGAGGCATGGGAGCTGAGCAATCTCCTGGATATCGCTTACGCGACCACAGTCTCGGCGCTCAACAGGACCGAGAGCCGTGGTGCCCATTCCCGGGAGGATTATCCCAAGCGCGATGACGTCAACTGGCTGAAACACACGCTGGTTTACAAAGAGGGCGAAAACAAGGTTCGGTTCGACTACAAACCGGTCGTGATCCTTCGCTATCAGCCCAAAGAGCGTGTTTACTAACCTCGAGGAGAAGCGACGATGAAAGTTCATCTGAGAATACGCAGGTTCAATCCGGAAAAGGACAAGAAACCCTGGTGGGGTGAGTACGACGTGGAAGCGGAGCCGGACGATCGCCTTCTCGACCTGCTCCACTACGTGAAATGGTACATCGACGGAACGTTGACGCTGCGCCGCTCTTGCGCACACGGCATCTGCGGCTCCGACGCCATGCGCATCAACGGCGTCAACAGGCTTTCCTGCAAGGTCCTGGTGAAGGAAGTCGGCACCCATGTCCAGATCGAGCCGATCCTGGGCCTGCCGGTTATCAAGGATCTGGTGGTGGACATGAAGCCGTTCTTCGAGAAGTACCGGGCCATCAAACCGTACCTGATCAACGACGAACCGCCGCCCGATCGGGAGAGGCTTCAGTCGCCGGAGGAGCGGGCGCGGTTCGACGACACGACCAAGTGCATCCTGTGCGGCGCGTGTACCACTTCCTGTCCGTCCTTCTGGGCTGATCCGGACTATCTTGGCCCGGCTGCCATCGTGCAGGCGCATCGGTTCATCTTCGACAGCCGAGACAAAGGCGCTGCCGAGAGGTTGGAAGTCCTGGACGGTCCCGATGGCGTCTGGCGCTGCCGCACCATCTACAACTGCACCGAGGCGTGCCCGCGCGGTATCCAGGTCACCAAAGCCATCGAGGAAGTGAAGGTCGCACTACTGACCAACAAGTTATAAATCGAACGGAAAACGTTTCACAGCCTGCGACAAAGCCCGGACATCGAAGGAATCCGGGCTTTGTTTGCATTCGGGCAGGTTTAACGGCTCGAGGGGAGGGCTCAACAGGAGGGTTATGCTATCATGTCCGACACATACGATCTCGAATCTCTCGAATTACCGAGGCTCGTTGGATTGCCGCTGAAACTCTTTGCCGAGGCGGTCGAGAATCCGGTCACGGCGAAAGCACTGCTCGGGACGCTTCAGAAGAATGCCGGGGTGGACAAGCTCCGTGCGCTGGAGATCGACGAGCCGCCAACCTATTACCCTCTGCACCCTTCGTCGGACGCGGGGGAGCCGCTTGGGGACGTTGGTGCCTGGTTCGAATCCACCAGGTCCAAAGCCTCGGTCCCGTTTGCCACGGTTCGAGACTACGCCGAGGCTTACCGGCGAGGCGATATCACGCCGGAAGAGGTGGCCGAGCGTGTTCTGCAGGCCATCGATGACAGTGACCGCGGCGACAAGCCGTTGCGCGCTTTCATCGCCATCGACCGGGACGATGTCATGCGGCAGGCGCGGGAATCAGCGAAGCGATTTGCCGAGGGGAAGCCGCTGGGCCCGCTGGATGGCGTGCCTGTGGCAGTCAAGGACGAGGTGGACATGGTGCCGTACGGGACCACCGTCGGCACGAAGTTCCTCGGTAAGGAACCGGCGCGGGAGGACGCAACGGTCGTGGCGAGGATGCGGGCGGCAGGGGCTTTGCTTCTTGGCAAGACGAACATGCACGAAATCGGCATCAGCGTCACGGGTTTGAATCCACACCACGGGGTTGCGAGGAACCCTTATGATCCAGACCATTTCACGGGAGGGAGCTCCAGCGGTTCCGCTGCTGCTGTTGCGGCTGGATTCTGCCCTGTTGCCATCGGCGCCGACGGCGGCGGATCGATCAGGATCCCGTCTTCGTTCTGCGGAGTCGTTGGGCTGAAAGGGACGTTCGGGCGCGTCAGCGGATTTGGGGCGGCTCCGCTGGACTGGACCGTCGGACATCTCGGCCCGATTGCTGCCACAGCCGAGGATGCGGCGATAGCTTATGCTGTCATGGCGGGCCCCGACCCCAAAGACCCGCTTTCTTTGCAGCACCCGGATGTTTCGCTCCAGGGATTCGACGACCTCTCCCTGAAGGGGCTGAAGCTTGGGATCTACATGCCCTGGTTCGAGCACGCGGAATCGGAGACGGTGGCAACGTGCAAGGCTGCGCTGGAGGACCTCCAGTCTGCGGGTGCTGAAGTCGTCGAGATCACGATTCCGGAACTCGACCCGGCGAGGCTTGCCCACGCGCTGATCATCCTTTCGGAGATGGCTTCGGCGATGGACAGGTACTACAAGGAGCACCGAAGGGACTTTGGGCTTGAGGCGAGGGTTAGTCTGGCGCTGGCCCGGTCTTTCACGGCCAGGGATTACGTGCAGTCCCAGCGTGTGCGAACCAGAAGTATGAGGATTTTCATGGACGTGCTTTCCAAGGTGGACGTGATAGTGACGCCGACGACTGCGCTCCCAGCTCCTGAGATTCCCGTCGACGCTCTACCCGATGGGGAATCCGATCTCTCGAAAGTGACCGAGATCATGCGCTTTGCATTCCCGGCGAACCTGACAGGGCTTCCGGCCATCACTTTCCCGGTTGGGTACACGGGGGAAGGGCTTCCGGTTGGCCTGCAAGCGATGGGACGTCCGTGGAGTGAGGCGCTTTTGCTGCGCATCGCCCACGTGGCGGAGCAATTCGTCGAGCGGCGGCGTCCCGCAGTTTTCACGAACCCGTTGGAGGCGATGGAGTAGTGGCTTGTCAAGCGAGAGATTGTGAGCAATGTCTCTTGTGCGCAGGGACGCTATGCGTCATTCTGAGCCGAGGCAGTAGAGCTCAGCGCTGCTGAGCTCGATGCCGAGGCGAAGAATCTTGCAACGCTCTGGATAAGCCAGGGGCGTTCGGCAAAAGAGTGTTCAAGATTCTTCGTCGCTGACGCTACTGATGACAGGTTCGGTAGAGGGCGCAGCGTGCTGCGCCCTCTAC
>JALWAP010000088.1 GCA_027016315.1 Anaerolineae bacterium
ACCCGATCAGAGACCACCTCTTCACGGCGGCCAGGGGGCTTGGGCTTTTCCTGAACCATCGTCCCTACGAGCCGCTTCCGGCACACCCGTTCGATAGAGCCGTCATCGGCATCGAGCTTGCGCGGGATAGGCAACTACGGCGCAGGATCGTGAAATTCGCCGACGAACTGACCCAGCGGGTCGCCACCGTGCGTCTGCTGGGCTGCACGGCCCTTGGCATCGCCTATTCGGCGTTCGGCTGGCTGGACGGCTACATTTCGTTCTCGCTGCACCCGTGGGACGGAGCGGCAGGCGCGGTCATGGTGCTGGAAGCGGGGCGGCGGGCGGTTTCCCTGGAAGGCTCCACATGGAAGCTGAACGATGAAACCTTCCTCTCCGCGCCGGAAGAGATCGCTGGAAAAGTGTTGGCGCTCCTGAAAGACAATCGTCCGGAAAATTGACTCTCCCCGACCGGGCACATCTACTCGTTCGGCTCTGGAGAACGCCAGCAACGAAGGATCTTTCACGCCTGCCCGCCTGCTATGTAAACGCGAAGACGCAGAGTATACTGAAAAGCTCTGCGTCTTCGCCTCTTTGCGTCATTGCGTTGTGCTTCGTGCAAATTGTAGACGTGCCAGGCCGCCATGTCATTCTGAGGAGCGTGAGCGACGAAGAATCTTCAAGGTTCTCCTGCAGGCAACTTGGCAGCATACGGAGGGTGATAAGATTCTTCACCTCGGCTCGCTGCGCTCGCCTCAGTTCAGAATGACGCCCCAGGACACCCCAAGCAGCTCTCCCACGTTATTCTGAGTAAATCTACAGCGTGTGGCGCTGCTCAAACAGGAAGAAAAACCTGTCGGGAAAGATTAAAAGGAACGCTAAGACGGTAGGATGCATAAGGCGCAAAGAATTTCGAAAAGTCTTTGCGTCTCGATTGTCTTCGCGGCTTTGCGTTGACATAACGCCTCCACGAGTGTTTTCTTAGTAGCGGAGCGACGAAGAATCTTTTCCGTCTGCTGGTCTGTTTCAGCAACGCGAAGGCGACAGGATCGCAAGGGCACGAGGACGCGGAGATTTGCAGTAGATTTTGCGTCCTTGTAGCTCTGCGTCATGGCGTTGTGCTCTCCCATAAGCCATATACGCGCCGCAATCAACCCAAAAGCCTGAAAGTGTCTGTGTCAGCATATGGTTTGACACGCCAGGCTTCTACCGCTTGCCGAGGGGGAACACGTCGCTTATACTTGGAGGGTGCCATGTTCGCAGGACGGCGACGTCCGGCACTAATCTGTCTGGAGGGTGGATACATGAGCCACGTCAAAGAGACCCTTTCAGGAGTTTTTGCCCCCACAGTCACCCCATTCGTTGGGGACTCACTGACAATCGATTTCCAGTGGATAGAGGAACATCAGAGGCTCATAGGAAGCAAAGGGGCTACAGGTGCGGTACCTTCCGGTACGAACGGAGAAGGCCCTTCCATGAGCCTTGAAGAGAGGAAGAAGCTGATCGGCAAAGCCCTGGAAGCGCGCGGAGGGCTCAAAATGATCCCGGGCACGGGTTGCGCTGCTTTGCCGGATGCTATCGAGCTGACCAGGTTTGCCCTGGAGGAAGGGGCCGATTCGGTTCTGGTCCTCCCGCCGTTCTATTTCAAGAACCCGAAGCTGGAAGGGCTCGTAAATTTCTTCAGGACGCTTTGCGACAAAGCTGTGCCGCCGGGAAAGGGGATAATCCTGTACAACATTCCCCAGATCAGCGCCGTGCCGATTAGTTTCGAGTTGCTGGATGCCCTTCTGGAAAGCCATCCGGAGTGCACCTGGGGCGTCAAGGATTCTTCGGGAGACCCGGAAAGCCTCAAGAAATACGTGAGCCGCTATCCTCGGCTGCGGATTTTCGCCGGGAGCGATCGCCTTGCGAGCCTGGCCTACCGAATCGGAGCAGCAGGAACAATTTCCGCCATGGCTAACATCGTACCCGATTGGCTGCAGGAACTCCGTGAGCAGGTGCAGCGGGGAGATGAGCAAGCGGCGGAAGCCACGCAGGCAAGGATCGACGACATGCGCGAGCTTTTGAGCATCTACCCGATGCGGGCTGCGACGAAATACATCATCCACCTTCTCGCAGGCCTGCCCCTTGTCAAGGTACGCCCTCCTGAGGTCGAACTCACTGAAGAGCAGATGGCGGCGATCAAGAAGCGGGTAGAGGAGATTACCGGCGGGTATTGAAAGCTCCCTGCGGTTCTTCGGGTACGTCCTTCGCCGGGCCGAATGCTCGGCGGAGCGGGTTGGATTGACAAGACAGGGTGGTGTGGTGTATTTTATTACCTGCAAGCCCTCCGTGTAGAGGGCTTATCCTCATCAATGACAACCGGACTACGCAAGGCAAGAAAGGAGGTGGTGCAAAGGGAAGGAACGTAGCTGTAGCTTTTCACTCGAATCGTTGTAATGTTGGCCGAAAGTTCAACCTCGAAAGCATGAAGATGGAGGAGTAAGCTATGAAAGCCAAACGATTGTCCACACTGATCGTGTTGTTGCTTGTGATAGCCATGGCGTTGAGCGCGTGTGCAAAACCGAAGCCGACGCCCACGAAGGCTCCGGCGCCGACCAAGGCTCCGGTTGCCACCAAGGCGCCTGCTCCAACGAAGGCGCCAGCAGCCACCAAAGCACCTGCCCCGACCAAAGCGCCTGCACCCACGAAAGCTCCCGCTCCGACTAAAGCACCGGCGGCCAAGAAGCTCAAGGCAGCCTGGGTTTACGTCGGGCCTATCGGCGACGCTGGGTGGTCCTACGCCCACGATCTTGGGAGAAAGTACGTGGAGAAGGAGCTGGGCGACAAAGTCGAGACTGCCTACGTGGAATCCGTACCTGAAGGCGCAGATGCCGAGCGCGTGTTCCGAGACTTTGCCCAGAAGGGGTACAAAGTCATCTTCGGCACCAGCTTCGGCTACATGGACACCATGGAGAAGCTGGCGAAGGAATTCCCCGATGTGGTCTGGATCCACGTGTCCGGCTACAAGAACAACGATACCAACTTCGACAACCTGTTCGGCCGGATGTACAAGATGAAATACCTGGCCGGCATGGCCGCGGCGATGAAATCCAAGACCGGTGTGATCGGCTACGTCGCTCCGTACCCGATCCCCGAGGTCATCCGCCACATCAACTTCGTGACCCTGGGTGCTCGCTCCGTCAACCCCAAGGCCAAGGTGAAAGTCGTATGGATCAACTCCTGGTACGACCCGCCGACGGAGCGTGAGGCTGCGGAGACGCTGCTGGCGGCTGGCTGTGACGTGATCGTGACCGGCTCCGATACCCCTGGTCCTGTTCAGGCTGCCACCGAGAAAGGCAAGTGGGGCATCGCTTACGACAGCCCGAACGCGTGCGAACTCGGCGGCAAGGGGTGCATCGGCGTTCCGTACTGGAACTGGGGCGTTGCCTACGTCTCCATTATCAAAGACGTGATGAACGGCACCTTCAAGCCCAAGGGGCTGCCTGGGAGCTGGTGGGATTCGTCCACAGGCATCGTGAACTTCAAGTTCGGGCCTGCAGCGGACGATGCCATCAAGAAGGCGGTCACAGAGAAGAAAGCCGAGATCAACAGCGGCAAGTTCGATCCGGCATCTGGGCCGATCTACGCCCAGGACGGCACCCTGGTAGTGCCGAAGGGCAAAGCCCTCAACTGGAAGCAGCTCTGGAACATCAAGTGGTTCGTCCAGGGCGTGGAGGGGAAGATCCCCGGAGCGGAAAAGCCGCCTGTAGTCAAGTAACCTGAACGAGGACATTTCCGGGGGTGGGAAGTGCTTACCACCCCCGGAATCTGGAGCCCCCGACGCAATGGAAGAAGCGACCCAGTTGGGCCTGTTCCCGGAGACGAAAAGAGCTTTCCCGGAAAGGGCGACGCCGAAGCAGGAACTCGAGAGTGTGCTGTCCGAGCTGTTGGAAGGCGACCTGGACTTCCGGGGAGCGCGCACGGGGTCGGTTGTTTCGGATACGAATTCACAAGACATCCGTGCTGTGGTTAGTTACGACAAAACAAACGAGCTGATTGAAAGCAAAATTCAGGCAATTAGATTCTCTTTTTCTATCCCCTTTGAGGGCTTCGCAAAAATCAATACATTCTCCGCAACAGCTAAATCGAGAGAACAAACTTTCCAGAGAGCTTCTACCCTATCCATTGCGTTCCCGGCAAAAAGAAGCATTGAATGCCATGGTCGGAGGGCGGAGGTTGAGGGACATCAGCGACCTGCCGTTCGACCTGGCGATATGAAAACGGAAATCTAAGCGATCAAGGAGGTAATGCTTGGAAGGGACACCTGTTGTACAGATGCGCAACATCGTGAAGCGATTTCCCGGGGTTTTGGCGAACGACCACGTCAATTTCACGGCGTATCCCGGGAAGATCCATGCTGTCCTCGGCGAAAACGGCGCAGGCAAGAGCACTCTGATGAACATCCTCAGCGGCCTTTACAAGCCTGAAGAGGGCGAAATCTTCATCAACGGCGAGAAGGTCGATTTCAAATCCCCCAGGGATGCCATCGAGGCGGGGGTCGGGATGGTTCATCAGCATTTCATGCTCGTCGACACCCAGACCGTGACCGAGAACATCATCCTTGGTCTCGACGAACCAAAGTTCGTGCTCAGTACCGGGGAAGCCGAAAAGAAGGTGACCGAGATCGCCGAGAAGTACGGCCTTTACGTGGACCCAGCCGCCAGGATCTGGCAGTTGAGCGTGGGCGAACAACAGCGGGCGGAAATCCTGAAAGCTCTCTATCGCGGCGCCCATATCCTGATTCTCGACGAACCCACCGCTGTGCTCACACCGCAGGAGTCAGAGGAGTTGTTCGTCATTCTGCGGGAGATGGCTTCTCAGGGGCACACCATAATTTTCATCTCCCATAAGCTGGATGAAGTGCTTGCAATCGCCGACCACATAACCGTCTTGCGCAAGGGCAAAGTGGTGGGAGAAGTGGATCCTGCCAACACCGATAAGGCGCAGCTCGCGCAGATGATGGTCGGCAGAAAAGTCCTGTTCCACCTGGAGAAAAAAGACCTGGAGCCTGGCGATCCTATGTTGGAAGTGGAAGATGTCCACGCGAAGAACGACAAAGGTCTTCCGGCGCTCAAAGGGGTCTCGTTCAAGGTGCATCAGTGGGAGATCCTGGGAATCGCGGGCGTGGCAGGAAACGGTCAGTCGGAGCTTGCCCAGGTGATCGCCGGATTGCGCACCGTGGAGAAGGGGCGGGTCGTCATTGCCGGGAACGACGTGACGAACAAGGGGCCTCTGGCGGCCATCAGGAGTGGGCTAGGCCATATTCCAGAGAACAGGACGGAGGACGGGTCTATTGGCACCATGAGCATCCTGGCGAATCTGATACTGAAAAGCTACCGGGACGAGCCGGGGTGGTTTCTCAATTACAGCAAGTTGAGGAAGCGGGCAGAAGCCCTCGTCAAGGAGTTCGACATACAAACGCCGAGCATAGACACGGAGGCGAGGCTCCTTTCCGGAGGCAACCTGCAGAAGCTGATACTGGCAAGGGAGCTTTCGGCAGACCCGGAAGTCCTCGTTGCAGTGCACCCTACTCAGGGTCTGGACGTAGGGGCTACGGAGAGCGTGCGCAGGCATCTGCTGAAGCAAAGGGAAGAGGGCAGGGCTATCCTCCTGATCTCGGAAGACCTGGATGAGGTGATGCAGCTTTCTGATAGGATTGCCGTCATCTACGAAGGCGAGATCATGGGAATCGTACCGGCAAAAGGAGCAGACAGGAACACCATCGGCCTCATGATGGCGGGAACCCGCATCGAGAAGATAAAATCGAGCTAAAGGAGCGTCTCTATGGTCTCATCGGTGAAAATCGGGAAACTTCGAATAAGCGTGGAAGAGCGCCTCGAAACGTCCAAGTGGGTGAACGTTGCTTCGCCCGTCATCTCCATAGTGCTGGCGCTTGTCGTCGGCGCGTTGATTTTCTGGGCCAACGGGGTGAGCCCGGTCGTGGCATACGTGGACATGTTCAACGGAGCTTTTGGCTCCGGTTACGCCATCTCAGAAACCCTGGTGAAGGCGATACCCCTGATCCTGGCCGGGCTTGGCATAGCCATGGCCGGAAAGATGAAGTTGTGGAACATTGGCGGCGAGGGGCAGATTTACATGGGCGCTTTCGCTGCCGCCGGGGTGGCTTTGTATCTGCACAAAGTCATCCCCCACCCGGGAGCTTTCACCTACATCTCCCTGGAGCTGATCGCCGGGTTCCTGGCGGGCGGAATCTGGGCGATGATCACTGGTCTTCTGAAAGCGTACCTGAACGTGAACGAGATCATCTCGACGCTTATGATGAATTACATCGCCATCTTCTGGGTGGATTGGCTGGTCAATTCCCCCTGGCGTGACCCGAACAGCCTTGGGTTCCCCCTTTCTCCGCAGTTTCCGGATGCCGCCCGGTTGCCCAGAACGCCTGGATTGTTCTTACTACCCCACGGCCACAGGGTTCACCTGGGGCTGGTCTTTGGGATCGTGGCCGCTTTCATCATGTGGTTGATTTTCGCAAAGACGAAATGGGGGTTCGAGATAGAGGCCATCGGGCACAACGAGAAAGCTGCAAGAGCGGCGGGAATGAACATCGCCCGGAACATCGTGATCGTCATGCTCGTCAGCGGCGGGCTGGCTGGGATCGCTGGCATGGGGGAGGTCTCCGGGATCATCCATCGGTTGCAGCGTCAGATCAGCCCCGGCTACGGGTACACGGCGATAATCGTGGCGTGGCTCGCCAGGCTCGATCCGTGGGCGATCCTTCTGGTTTCGTTCCTGTTCGGCGGGCTTCTGGTGGCCGGAGACCAGATCCAGATGGCGCTGAAGCTCCCTTCGGCCATATCGTTCATTATCCAGGCTCTGATACTGTTCTTTGTGGTGGGCAGTGACGTCCTGGCAAGGTACAAACTCGTGATTAGCAGGAGGTGATCCGTTGGATACTGCTTTCATCATAGCTACGCTTGTCGCTTCGATCCGCGCAGGGACGCCGATCCTCTTTGCAACGCTGGGAGAGATACTGGCCGAACGATCGGGGATCCTGAACCTGGGTGTGGAAGGGATGATGCTCATGGGAGCCGTCACGGGATTCATCGTTGGAGTGAAGACCGGTTCCCCGTGGATGGGCGTCCTGGCGGGCACGCTCGCCGGTGGCATTTTGAGCCTGTTCCATGCGTTCGTCAGCATCACGTTGCGAGGCCATCAGGTCGTGAGCGGGCTGGCGCTTACCCTCCTCGGTATGGGATTGAGTTCGTTCATCGGGAAGCCGTACATCGGCGTCAAAGGCGTTAGGTTCGTCGATTTTCCGTTGCCGCTCCTTTCCAAGATACCGTTCTTTGGCCCTGTTCTCTTCGATCACGACGTGCTGGTTTATTTCTCGTACCTTCTGATCCCGGCGGTATGGTTCTTCATCTACAAGACGAGGCCAGGGCTGCACCTCCGGGCTGTGGGAGAGGACCCAGCCACTGCCGACGTGAACGGAATCGACGTTGCGAAGACCAGGTATCTCTACACTTTCATCGGGGGGCTGCTCGCAGGGCTTGGCGGGGCGACGATCAGCCTGGCCTACACGCCCGGCTGGATCGAAGGAATGACCGCAGGCCGAGGCTGGATCGCCGTCGGGTTGGTCATTTTCGCGTTCTGGGACCCGGTGCAGGCGGCAATCGGCGCTTATCTCTTCGGCGGAATTCAGTCGCTGCAGTTCGGGCTTCAGACCAAAGGCGTGACGATCCCGATTTACTTCCTGCAGATGATGCCGTATGCTTTCACGATCCTGGTGCTCATGTTCGCGTCCCAGGAATCGCTGCGGAAGCGGATTGGCTCGCCTGCTGCTCTTGGCGAACCGTATGTGAGAGGTGAGAGAGGGAAATAGGAGGCTCGGATCATGGCGGAGAGGATTTTGGTCAGGGGGGGGAAGGTGGTGACCCCGGAAGGGGTCTTCCCGGCCGATGTGCTGACCCTGGGCGAACGGATATTTGCCGTTGGAGACGGGCTCCCGCTGAACATGGCGGATGAGGTGATAGACGCATCCGGGTGTTTCGTCCTGCCCGGCGTGATCGACCCGCACGTGCACATCCAGCTCGATACGGGGATCTACCAGACCAGGGACGACTGGGAGGTAGGGACGAAAGCGGCGGCGTGCGGCGGTGTGACGACGGTGCTCGATTTCGCCACCCAGTTCAAGGGGCAGACGCTGGAAGAGGCTTTGGAGAACCGCTGGAACGAAATCGATGGGAAAGCCGCGATCGACTACGGCCTCCATGTCATGGTCACCGACCTGCCCGCCGGTGAGGAAGACGAGATCGCCACGCTGTCCAGGCTTGGCGCACCGACGGCCAAGGTCTACACCACCTATCGCCCCAACTACTACATGGACGACGATCAGTTGCTGCGTACGTTCAAAGCCGCTGCGAAGCACGACGTGATGGTGATGGTACACGCCGAGAACGATGCCATCGTTTCGGCGGCCACCGAGCGGCTCATCCAGGCGGGCAAGACCGACCTACGGTACCACGGTGACGCCCGTCCGATGCTTGCGGAACAGGAAGCTGCTCACCGGGTGGCGTTCCTGGCCGCCGAGGCCAATGCACGGGTGTACGTGGTGCACAATTCCACGGCTCGCACCTCCGAAATCCTGGCAGAAGCCAGGGGAAAAGGAGCGGATGTCATCGCGGAAACCTGCCCCCAGTACCTGATCCTGGACGATTCTCTCTACCGCGGCGAGCACCCGGAGTGGGTCATCCTGCAACCACCCTTGCGCCCCAAAGGGCAGGGAGATCGGCTGTGGGAGCTTCTGGCGCAGGGCGTCGTCAGTACCGTGGGCACCGACCACTGCGATTACACGCTCGAGCAAAAAGTTGCCACCATGGAATTCCCCACCACGCCCGGCGGGATTCCCGGACTGGAGACATCGTTGAGGCTCATGTACACTCACGGGGTCGTTGCGGGACGGATTTCGCTGAGCAAGCTCGTGGAGGTGATGAGCTACAATCCGGCGCGCATTTTCGGCCTCTACCCGCGCAAAGGGACGATCCAGCCTGGCAGCGATGCGGATATCGTCGTCTACGATCCAGAGCCGGAAGAGACGATAACGGCCTCCAGGCTGCACACCATCGGCGGGTACACCCCATACGAAGGAATGAAAGTCAAGGGTGCGATAAAAACCGTGCTCTCCAGGGGGATGCCGGTTTGCGTGAATGGCGAGTTTACCGGCCAGGTGGGACGCGGCAGGTACGTGGAACGCCGGATAGAACTTTGATCGGGCCGCGAGAACCGATGTCTGCGCCGGAAGGATTGTTCGGGGCGCTGGTGCGCTGCGTTTCCCGGAGGATGGCCGGTGGGTGATTGCAAGGAGCGGCTCGACCTGCTTCTCGTGAAGCTGGGGCTTGCGGAGACGCGCTCCAAAGCGCAGAGGCTTATCATGGCAGGGGAGGTGTTGGTCGGCGGGCGGGTCTACGACAAGCCTGGAAGACAGGTCCCTTGCGATGCCGAAGTGACGGTCAGGCAGCGCCCACGCTACGTGAGCCGCGGCGGCGAGAAGCTCGAAAAAGCGCTCGAGGAATTTGGGATCGATGTTTCCGGCCTGGTTGCAGCCGACATAGGCGCGTCCACGGGCGGCTTCACGGACTGCCTGCTCCGTCATGGCGCCAGGAGGGTCTACGCAATCGACGTGGGGTACGGACAGTTGGATTGGAAGCTCCGGCGGGATCCTCGGGTTGTGGTGATGGAAAAAACCAACATCCGGTATCTCGAAGGCCTGCCGGAGCCCGTCGACATCGTTACCATAGACGTGTCCTTCATCGGCCTCGAACTGGTGTTGCCCAAAGCCGTGGAGCTTCTTGGTGGCGAAGGAGAGATCATTCCTTTGGTCAAGCCTCAGTTCCAGGCAGGCCGTGGAAAAGTCGGTAAAGGCGGCGTGGTGAGGGACCCCGAAGTCCACCGGGAGGTGCTCGAAGCGGTGATAAAGCTCGCGGTCGACCTGGGGCTGACCCCGGTGGATGCTGTGGCTTCCCCCATCAAGGGCCCTGCCGGTAACATCGAATTCCTTCTACGCCTGACGCTGGGCAAAGGCTATGAACCTGTTCAGGCGGAATCACTGGTGATGAAAGCCATTTCGTCCGCCCCGAAATGAACACGTTTGGTGGCTTGATGTTCCCCCGCAGTTCCGCATCTCCGATGTGAGCCTTTCCCATTGGAGCACAATGCCCGGACACAGAGCTTTGGGTAGGGACGATTTGCAAATCGCCCCTACTTGGCGTCCTCGTGTCGATGGAACGGATTCGTCGCTGACGCTCTTACTACGAAAACACTCGTGGGAGCATTATGTCAACGCGAAGCC
Source organism: Anaerolineae bacterium (assembly GCA_027016315.1). GTDB lineage: Bacteria > Chloroflexota > Anaerolineae > S016-19 > S016-19 > S016-19. The sequence continues at coordinate 10,331 of JALWAP010000088.1, forward strand.
GCGAAGACAATCAAGACGCAAAGACTTTTCGAAATTCTTTGCGCCTTGCGCAGCTTCGCGTCCTGGCGTTCTTTTTCGGTCTCTCCCGACAGGTTTTCTTCCCGTTTGGGCAGCGCCAACTGCTGTGGATTTGTTCAGAATGAGGATGATACCCGGCGTCATTCTGAACGGAGGCGAGCGCAGCGAGCCGGAGTGAAGAATCTTGCGGCGATCTCGACAAGCCGAGGGCGTTTTGAAACAGCACCTTCAAGATTCTTCGTCGCTCCGCTCCACAGAATGACATGGCGGCACGCTACGGCTTACACGAAATGCAACACCAGAACGCAAAGCTCAGGGTAGGGGCGCGCTGCAGCGCGCCCCTACTTGGCGTCTCGCGTCGATGGAACGGACCGGAGAGCGAAAAGGAATCGCCACTGTGGCGGTTTGATCGTCCTGGACGGTCGTTCCAAGCGGAAGGTCAGTTTTGCCTTGCCCTGTGCGACGGTGTAAAATGTGCTTGGTGGATCCGGCAGAGAGGGTTTGCCGGATCGGAGCCCGTCGTGGAAAACGAGGACGCCCGGGGTGGGGCGTGAAAAGCTGTTTGCGCCCGTTGGGATGGAGCCTACCCGGCGGGCGTTTGCATCTTCGGGCGCTTACACGATACGGAACGCACTTCGGCTTACTTCATCGCAGATCACCCATCGAACGCCGACGTATCCGGTTTGCAGGGGGAGGCTGTTCTTTTCTGCCAATGGGACGCGTGGATGTTCGCAAAAACCATGCCCCCTGTTCTCAGGGTGACGGGAGGCAATCGGGGCGGGTAGACCGGTTGGTTTGCTCTATCCAGCCTGGAGGGTGGTTGTCGTGATTTGGAGAAGGTAGATGCTGTTTCCGGACAAAGATAGGATCAAACGTCTCCTGCACGAGCGGGAGATCCAGAGGGGGATACCGGCGGTCGTGTGGATGGTGGCGGCCGAGCTCTTCTCTATCCGATGGCTGCTGGTCGTCCGACATTCGGCCAGCCTGCACGGTTCCGTTGTGGATGGATGGCTTTCGGTCGCGATTGCCGGATGGGCTCTCTGGATAGGGAGCCTGGGATGGCTGAAAGCGACCAGAAGGGATGCCGGTCTCCTGTTTCTGTGGGCGATGGTCCTGGCAGGAACCGTGGTCCTGTGCGGAGGGCTGCCCTACGTCGGAGGCGGATTGCTGTTCAGCAGGTTCGGGTACGCGGCGCTGGCGTTCCTCTCCGCCCTGACGATCCATTTCCACGTGATCTTCCCCAGGAAGATGCGCCTCGAGTTGCGTAAGTTCGTCTTGATCGGCGTGTACGGGGTCGCCGCCGCGATGGCAGTGTTCTGGCTTTTCTACCCATCGCCGTTCACGTTTGGCCTGAGGTTCCTTACCCGGGCGTTCTTCGCCATCTCTGGTGTTCTGGCGTGGGCCAGGATGTTCTACGTGGGGCGTGTCGGCTATACGCCGGAGGAAAGATGGGTCGGCAGGTGGCTTTCCATCGTGCTCTTCCTGGGAGGGCTCGTGCCTGCATGGGGTTATGTGATACCTCAGATCGTCCTGGGGAAGCCGGTGATCTCCCTTCGGGTGGCGTACCTGTTCGAGATGGCGATTCCGCTGGGATATTTCGTCATGGTGGAGCGCTACGAGCCCTGGCGTGAGGG
>JALWAP010000089.1 GCA_027016315.1 Anaerolineae bacterium
ACGTAGAGCTTCCTTTCGGCATCGTAGAATTCGCTGGCTGCGGGGTCCAGGGCGATGTAAATGTCTTTCCCAGGCTTGTACCCGGCGGCTTCGATCGCCTCCACGATGACTTCCACCGCTTCCGCATTCGATTTGAGCGAGGGAGCGAAACCGCCCTCGTCACCGACGTTGGTTGCGTACCCCCGGCTCTTCAGCACGCTCTTCAGGGCGTGGTAGGTCTCGGAGCCCCACCTGAGCGCTTCGGCGAATGAAGCAGCGCCCGCAGGCACGATCATGAATTCCTGCAGATCAGCGGAGTCCACGGCGTGCTTGCCGCCGTTGAGGATGTTCATCATGGGTACGGGAAGGATGTGCGCGTAGACGCCGCCAAGGTAGCGGTACAGCGGGATGCCAAGTGCGTTGGCCGCTGCGTGTGCTACCGCGAGCGACACCCCGAGGATTGCGTTCGCACCAAGGCGGCTCTTGTTCTCCGTCCCGTCGAGGCCGATCAAGAAGTTGTCTATCTCCACCTGATCCAGCGCGTCCCAGCCCAGGATTTCGTCGGCGATGATGGTGTTCACGTTCTCGACCGCTTTCAGGACGCCCTTACCGCCGAACCTGCTCTTGTCGCCGTCCCGCAGCTCGACCGCTTCGTGCACGCCAGTGGACGCGCCCGAAGGCACCGCAGCACGCCCGAAAGCCCCTCCTGAGAGGTAGACTTCGACTTCCACCGTCGGATTTCCCCGGGAATCGAGGATTTCCCTTGCTTCGATGTCCTCTATGATCGTAGGCATCTTTCACCTCCTAAGGTTTATTTCTTGACAAGAGGCTCTGGCTCTGGCAATTCTTCAACCGGAGTGTCTTTCCACTTGCCGCCTTCTTCCACGAGCATGACGGGAATATCGTCCCTGATGGGGTATTTCCGCCCGCAATCTCGGCAGACAAGCCATTTCCCATCCCTTACCAGATCCAGCTTGCCGCCATCCGGACTGTCGTGAACACAAACAGGACAACGCAAAATTTCCAGCAACTTCTGGTCGATCATTTAGCCCTCCTGCTTCCAGGCGTTGCAAATCGTTGAAAGACCGTGAGGAACTCCACAATGCAAAGGCGCAAGGATTTCGGAATCCATTGCGCCCCACGCTCCTTCGCGATCTATCGGACCAACGTCCTTTTACACTTACGCAGTATAGCACAGTTGGGGGGTACTCTAAAAGTGGGAGAGGCTCATGCAAATGTCAGCAGGTTTTGCTTGGGAACGGAGGTTATGGGCAGATAACGCCCACTTTCAGCGTCTTTCGGCCCCATTTCTCCGCAAGCTTTTCCGACGGGACCCAGATGTCCAGGTTCCGGTCTCCCACTTTGGAGCCGTGATCCTGGCACACGAAAACTCCCAGCTTCGGCACGAGGAATATCGTGCCGAACGGATAAGAAGGGCCGCAGGCACATACGCCGGGAGCGGTATGCTTGCCGCTGGAAGTCTCGCCGGAAATCACGTAAGCCGAAACCGACATCTCCACCGTGCCGCTCTTACACCTCTGGTGCTTTTTGTGCGAGCAGCCGGAAAGCAGGAGAGCGCTCAGCAGAACCACGAGAACAGCGATCCAAAGCTTCCTCACATCCACAACCCCTTTATCCCCGCCACGATGAACTGTATCGCTATCGCACCAACGATCAACCCCACCAACCGGTTAGTTATCCGCAACCCCGTGACGCCCAGCAGCTTGTAGATGTACTCGGCGAATCTGAGGGCGAGGTACACCGTCGCAACGGCTATCAGGATGGAGAGGAACAGCATGCCCCTCTGCTCCATCGATGCATAGCGGCTCTTGAAGACTATCAACGTGGCGATGAGCCCCGGCCCGAAAAGCATCGGGATGCCCAACGGGATGATGGAGATGTCTTCCTTGGCGAGCGCTTCGTCCGTCTCCGCCTGGGAATGCCTGGTGCTTGGCTCCATTTTCCCCTGGATCATATCGATCGAAACCAGGAGCAGTACCACTCCGCCGATTGCTTCGACGGATTTCAGGCTTATGCCGAACACCTCGAAGATCACGTCGCCGAAGAGGACTGTGATCACAGATGCGATCAGCACCGTCACGGAGGCGCGCCAGGCGATCCGAGCAGTCTCCTTCCTATCTGTGGCCGCCGCAGGCAGCAAGGAAAGCATTGTAGCGGCTCCCGCAATCGGGTCGATGATGGTTATCAGGCTTATCGTGTTGTAAATCACCTGCCGCGCCAGGTCGTTCAAGGTATGACCTCCATTCGTGGATCGGAGTCGCCAGAGATCGTTCGCCACATTTTAATGCACGCCCTTGATAAGGGCAAAGCGTCTTGTCGGCTGACGCAAGGTTGAACCTGCAAGGAGGGTGCAGCCACGTCGTACCCATGCCTGCACATCGCTGGCTTTTGTGGCGTCGGTTTTGCCGTAACCCAGGGCGAGGACAAGCCTCGCCCCTACTCCCGCGTCAATGCGATTCGCCGACTGTCCGCAGTGCAGCCTTACCTGTAGTTCCTTCTTCCCTCGCCCATGTCGAATGGGAGAGGGAAGAGGGGAAAGCCGCCGGAGGCGGCTGGGGTGATAGGTGAGGGCGAAAAGCAATCTTCGCCTACTCCCTGCAACCTTGAGCGCAGCCGAAGATTCAGCAAGAGCTGAGCCAGCAAGAAGAAATGTGGGGCAAGTCCAGTTCGGATGATTGGAGCTAACCTTATGTCGGGTGACAACAAGCCTCGCCCTACACTCTCGCTAACGCAACCACGTTGTAGGGCGACCTGCAGGTCGCCCCTGCAGCGCAGGGAAGGAAGATCTGCTGGCCGGGTCGTAGGGGCAGGGCTTGTTGCTTACCGCTCAGAGGAATTTGTCGCCGGTTTGCCGTGTGTTACAATGAAATCAGACCGAATTTCAGGGAGACGATCGAATTATGAGCGAAACGCCCATGCTTGTGAAGCTGGAAGAAGACAAACACTGGTGGTTTGCCACCAGGACAAGGGCTATTTTGGCCGTGCTCGATAGATACGTCGGGCCGGGCAGAGGGTTGGATGTGCTGGATGTGGGGGCTGGAGCAGGGAACATGTTCCATCACCTGTCCCATTACGGCAAGGTCGTCGGGCTGGACAACAACCCAAAGCCGATAGAGGTCGCGAAACAACGGGGCTACGACGTGCGGCTCGGCTCCGCAGACGAAATCCCTTTCGAGGACGCGAGCTTCGATCTGGTGACGCTCCTGGACACCGTGGAACACGTTCCCAACGAACAGGGCGTCTTCAGCGAGGTACACAGGGTGCTGCGCCCCGGCGGGTATCTCCTGGTAACCGTCCCGGCTTTCATGTGGCTCTGGAGTTACAACGACGTGCTCAATGCCCACCAGCGGCGTTACACGAAGAAAGAGCTCAAGCAGAAACTGTCCATGGCCGGATTCGACACGCTTTTCTCGAGCTACAACAATTTCCTGGTGTTCCCGCTGGCGGCGGGGCTCATCATGTTGCGTAAGGCGCTCGGGGAAAAGCCCAGGCTCGCGTCTCCCCATTTCGACGAAGACGCCTACCAGGTGGAGATGGAGCCGACCCCGGAGCCGTTGAACACGATCCTGGATTACGTCGGCAGGGTGGAGGTTGCGCTTCTGAAGCTTACGCCTCTTCCCATCGGAACGTCCATAATCACGATTGCAAGGAAGCGGGATTAGTGGCAATGCGGTGAGGCAAGGGCGAGAACCTGCCTCACCGGGAAAAGCGAGGGTGAAAGATGGCTGAGCAGCCGGTTCGTCCGTGGACCAATTCCGAGATTGCGGATATTTTCGATCGGATAGGCGACCTGGTGGAGATCAGTGAGAAAGAGGGGCCGTTCCAGGTGCGGGCTTACCATCGCGCCGCCGACAACATCCGCCACCTCGACGGAGACATCGTGCGCATCTGGCAGGAAGGCGCCCTGGAAGAAATTCCGGGGGTAGGCAAGGCCATCGCGAAGAAAATCGACGAACTGATGAGGACCGGTAGGCTCCATTTCCTGGAAGAACTCGAAAAAGAGGTCCCACCCGGCGTCCTGGACATGCTCCAGATACCGGGCGTCGGACCCAAGAAAGCCCGGCTCTTCTGGAAAAGTCTCGGGATCACCAGCATCGAAGAACTCAAGAAAGCCGCTGAGGCCGGAAAACTGCGCACGCTCCCGGGAATGGGCGCCAAGTCCGAAGCGAAGATACTGGAAGGCATCGCCATACTCCAGAGCCTGCCTGATCGCATCCCGTTGGGAGAGGCAAGGCCGCTGGCCGAAAGGATGATCGAGCAACTCCGGGAGCTGGACGAGGAAGTGGTCGAGAAAATCTCCCTGGCCGGGAGCGCCCGCAGGTGGCGGGAAACCGTCGGCGATCTGGACATACTCGTCGCATCGACCACGCCAGGGCCGGTGATGGACAAATTCTCGTCGCTGCCGGAAGTGGCCGAGGTAATGCTGAAAGGGGAGACCAAGACCTCGGTCAGGCTCCACAACGGCCTCCAGGTCGACCTGCGCGTGCTGGAGCCGAAGCGATGGGGTACCGGGCTACAGTATTTCACCGGCAGCAAGGCGCACAACATCGCTCTGCGGAATCTGGCCTTGGATCAGGGATGGAGCCTGAGCGAGTACGCCCTGAAGCGGGTGGACACGGGGCAGGAAAAGCTCTGCCCGACGGAGGAAGAAGTCTACGAAACGCTGGGGCTTCCCTGGATACCGCCGGAGCTGAGGGAAGACCGCGGGGAGATCAAGGCTGCGATGGAAGGCAAGCTTCCACGCCTGCTGAAGCTCTCCGACCTGAGAGGCGATCTCCATTCCCACACCACCTGGAGCGACGGCAGCCACACAATCGAGCAGATGGCGGAAGCGGCCAGGAGCAGGGGGTTCTCCTACCTCGCCATCACCGACCACAGCACCGGGCTCGGGGTGGTGAGCGGCGTCGGAGAAAGCGAGCTGGAGGAGCAACGCCGTATCGTGGACGAACTCAATTCCAGGTGGAGCGATTTCCGGCTCTTGCTTGGGGTCGAGGTGGAAGTGATGGCCGATGGAAGCCTGGCGCTTTCCGACGAAGTGCTCTCCAGGCTCGACGTGGTGATCGCCGCGGTGCATTCAGGGCTCAACCAGGACAGGGATACCCTCACCGGCAGGGCGATATCGGCGCTGCGAAACCCGCACGTGGACATCCTCGCCCACCCAACCGGGCGGCTCCTGGGGAAGCGAAAGGGCGGGGATTTCGACATGGAAGCGATCTTCCGGGAGGCAGCGAAGCTGGGCAAAGTGATCGAAGTCAATTCTTCGCCCTGGCGACTGGACCTCAACGACGTGCTCGTCAGAAGGGCTGTGGAGCTCGGTGTCAAGATCAGCATAGACAGCGACGCCCACAAGCCTTCCGGGTTCGACGACCTGATCTACGGCGTCAAGACCGCCAGAAGGGGGTGGGTGGAGCCGGAAAACGTCATCAATACGTGGCCGCTGGACAAGGTGATCGCCTGGCTCGAGCGGCGCGGATAAAAACTTCGATGGAGGGAACATGGAAAGAACTTTCGTAATGATCAAACCGGATGGTGTTCAAAGGGGACTCATAGGCGCGATAGTGGAGAGGCTTGAGCGCCGCGGGCTTCGGCTGGTCGGGATGAAGCTGATGCAGGTCAGCACGGAGCTGGCGGAGAAGCATTACGCCATCCACAAAGGGAAACCGTTTTACGATGGCCTGATAAAGTACATCACATCCGGGCCTGTGGTTGCGATGGTTTGGGAGGGCACCAAAGCGATCGAGGTCGTCCGATCCACCGTCGGTGCGACGAACCCGGCAGCCGCGGCGCCGGGGACGATACGCGCGGATTTCGCCCTGGAGATCGGCAGGAACCTCATACACGCCTCCGATGGCGAAGAAACCGCCAGGTTCGAAATTGGCCTGTGGTTCACCGACGACGAACTGCTGAGCTACACCAGGGATCAGGATCGCTGGATTTACGAGTGAAACGCTTGGGGATCGGCGGAACATAGCGGCGGAGCGGAGCACCACGCGATTCGTGGTGCTCCACAATGTATTTTGGCAGCCAAGGTAGGCATTGATTTCTATTCGTATACCCCATGGGAATGATTGATAGTTTTTGGGTCTTCTAAACAACCGATCTATACTTTAAGGGTTTATGTTCACTGTAAAGATGTCTTTGCAGTTCTCCTGTGATTGGTGTAAGATGGCTTTGAGATCCCTGCACACAGGTTTGACCGGTCGATTCCCATGTCCATCGATTCTTTCGCGTCTCTTTTCCGAGGCATTCCGAGTGCCATGTTCGTCGCCGGAGGGTCTGGATCGAACCTCTGGAGTTATTTGACGTTGGGGGTGCTCGGTCTGGCACACGGTTATCTGGCAACCATCGTCGGAGCGGTTGGGGCTACCGAGGGCAAACTGAACCCTTGGATGGTCTTTGTTTCGATCTCCACGGTGCATCTGGCGGCGGACAACTTGTGGTATTTTCTGGGACATTTGCTGGGGCTGGGCGGCATTTTGAAGTATGGCGGGAGGATCGGGCTGAACCATCAGAAGATCGATCCGATCCTGCCGGAGGCGCAAGTTTACGCCAGCAGGATGCTCATCCTTTCGAAGCTGACTTCCGGAATGGCTATTCCGGTTTTGGTGACCGTCGGTGTTGCCCATGTGCCGTGGAGGAAGGTCATCGCGATCGCCACAGCCGGGGAAATCGTTCGGACCGGTTCGATCTTGCTGCTAAGCTATCAATTCGCCGTGTCGATCCAGGGTTTGAGCTTTTGGGCTCGCTCCGTTGCACTTCTCGGCGGGTTCTTAGTGCTGGTGGGAAGCGCTTATTACGTTCGCAGGCTCGTGCGCCTGGTTCCTCCCACTGCAGAAGAGATCCACCGCGATGGGAAAACGGAAGGCGTGAGCCGGAAGTAGATTCGTGGATCATGGGGCGGAAATTCAAAACCTCCCGCAGGTTCCTGCGGGAGGTTTTTTCGAGAGGAGGGAGAGTACGAAGATTCAAGCCCCGACGCTTACTTCTGGCTCCCGCCACCTACCATCGACTGCCCCGATCTTTCGTTTCTATTGTACCCGTCATCGATGCTTGCAATTATGATGGGGATCATATTCTGTCATGGTTTTTGCTAACGGAGGTCGGACTTGCCACAAACCCACTCGGTAAAATCCATCAGGGTTCGGAATACCGGTATGCCTTCGGGTAGCTCATCCTTTGGAATGTCTCCGAGGCGGTCCAGCAAGGCGGCTTGCATTCCCGCTTTCAGTGCGCCGATCACGTCGTTGCGGATGTCGTCCCCCACGTGCACGATTTTTGCCGGAGGGACGCCTGCCTGATCGATTGTCTCCTGGAAGATGCGCGGGTGCGGTTTCACGGCCCCCACCCGCGCCGAGACGACGATGAAATCCAGGTATGGCGTGAGTCCCAGGTGATCGCACACCTCCGGCAGGTGCCACGACCAGTTCGACGTGATTCCCACGATGAAGCCTGCTTCCTTCAGCCGCCTGACGCACTCCAGCGCGTCCGGGAAGAGGGTGTAGACTCCGGGATCTGCAAACTGTTCGTCTATGTACCGGTTCAGATCCGGCAGAATCTCCTCCGGGAGCCCCAGGGCAAGTACCACCCGTCGCCTGGATTCGTGCACTTTCCGTCTGTCTTCCTCTGGCGTAGGCTTCCACGTGCCTGTTGCCCACGTCTGGGCGCGGCTGTTCCACGCCTCCAGCGTCGCCCGCCGGATTTCTTCCTCCGGCAAGTCGACCCCGACGGCCCGGAAGCCTTCCACGTAGATGTCAAGAGCAGACCTGACGGGGTGCCCCAGGGTGTATCCCATGTCCAGGGAGACGGCTTCGATTCTGTCCCTCATGGCGCTCCTATTCGCCCAGCAGCCGGGCCACTTCCTCTTCCACGATTTCCGGATCCAGTTTCTTGAAGAGCGGCGCCGGCTTGCGGAGGGCCTGCCCCGGCTTCAGTTCGCTGGGCTTCCAGCCGCGCACCAGCCCGGAACCGTCGTAGCGGAGCACCAGGTGCTTCTTCTCCGTCTCCTGCACTTCTTCCACGTACTGCCGCCCCAGCAGTGTCCCATCATAGCCCAGGTATTCGTGCAGGCGCTGGGAGGAAAAAGGCAGGAACGGCGCCAGGAGCGTCTTCAGCGAATCCACGACTTTCAGGCCCACGTACACCGTGGTGGCCGCGGCCTCACGATCGGTCTTGATCTGCTTCCACGGCTCCTTGGCGTTCAGGTACTTGTTTGCATCGTGCGCCAGGGTCATCGCTTCCATCAGCGCGTTCTTCAGCTTCACTGCTTCCAGAAGATCGCCGACGGTCGTGAACGCCCGCTCCGCTTTCGCCAGCAGCTCGCGGTCCAGGTCGTCCAGCTTGCCCGGCTCCGGCACTTTCCCGTCGAACCGTTTGTACGCGAATCCCAGCAGCCGGTTCGCCAGGTTGCCCCACGTGGCCACCAACTCCTCGTTGTTCCGGCGCAGGAACTCGTCCCACGTGAAGTTCACGTCCTTGGTCTCCGGCGCGTTCACCGTGAGCATGTATCGGAGCGGGTCCGGGTCGTACCGCTGGAGCACGTCCAGCGCCTCGATGACCCAGTGGCGACTCTTGGAAAGCTGTTTCCCCTCCACATTCAGGTATTCGTTGGCGGGCACGTCGTAGGGGAGGTTCAGGTTCTCGCCGTAGGCGATGAGCATTCCGGGCCAGATGATGGTGTGGAACGGGATGTTGTCCTTCCCGATGAAGTAATAGCTCTTGGTGGCCGGATCCTGCCACCACGGGCGCCACGCCTCCGGATCGCCGATGATTTGCGCCCACTCCCTTGGTGCGGAGAAATATCCGATGACCGCATCGTACCAGACGTAGATGCGTTTGTGCTCGAATCCTTCCACCGGCACGGGGATGCCCCATTCGATGTCCCTGGTGATGGGGCGGCCGCGCAGTTCGCCGCTCTGGAGCTGGGCTTTGGTGTAGTTGAGCACCGACGGTCGCCAGTGCTCCTTATCCTCCATGATCCACTCCAGGAGCGGTTTGTTCAGTTTGGCCAGATCCAGGAAGAAGTGTTCCGTTTTCCGCAGTTCCGGCGTGCCGCCGCAGAAACGGCATTTCGGGTTGATGAGCTCGGTGGCGTTCAGGAGGTGGCCGCAGTTGTCACACTGGTCGCCGCGGGCGTGCTCGTACCCGCAGTAAGGGCACGTTCCCTCCACGTACCGATCCGGCAGCCATCGCTTGCAGTGGGGGCAGTAAAACGCCTCCATGGTGTCTTTGTAGAGGTAGCCGCGTTCCAGGTGGCGCAGAAACATCTCCTGGGTCACATGCCAGTGGTTCTCCGTGTCGGTCTCCGTGAAGAGATCGTAGGCAATGCCGAGCTTCTGGAACGTCTCCAGGAAGCGCGGGTGGAATCGATCCACCACCTCCCGCGGCGTGATCCCCTCTTCCTCGGCGCGCACGGTGATGGGCGTGCCGTGGGTGTCGGATCCGGACATCATCATCACGTCTCGCCCTCGAAGCCGCTGGTAGCGGGCGAAGACGTCCGCCGGAAGGTACGCTCCAGCGATGTGCCCCAGGTGCAGGTCTCCGTTGCAATACGGCCACGCTGTGAAAACGATGTATCGATCTGCCATTGTGCCACCTCCGTCGTTCGTTTCTTGCAGGGGATTTTATCACAAGGGAGTGCGGCATGCGAGTTGACAGATTGAGGTTCAGGCAATAGTTCGGCCGAGGAGCGAAAGCAACGGAGAAACTTTTCCGCCATTCTGCCTCCTAAAACAACGCGAAGACGCCAGAAGGCGCAAAGACGCAAAAACCTTTCAGGTAAACTTCGCGTCTTTGTTTTTGCGCCCTGCAAGATTCTTCACCTCGGCTCGCTACGCTCGCCTCGGTTCAGAATGACGTCCCGGGACACCCGATCTTCCCCCCATGTCATTCTCAGTAAGTCCACAGCGGGTGGCGGAACGCTAAGAGGCGAAGATGCGTAAGGCGCAAAGATTTTCGAGAAGTCTTTGCGTCTCGCTCGTCTTCGCGGCTTTGCGTTGACATAACGCCACCCCCGCGAGTGTTTTCTTAGTAGCGCAGCGACGAAGAATCTTGAACGCCCTCTTTCCAAGCAGCTTCATACTACCTGGGAGGTACCGCGTTTTCCCCTGATGTAGGGTTGGACATAGGGTTTGTCACATCGAACTCCTACATACCGAGGGATGTCCGAACTCGTGTCCAAAGGCAAGCGCACGAAATTGACAAAGGGGAGGTTTTGGGGTATCGTTTTTTGGCTAAACGGCGATAAGGGATTATCAAGATCGGAGGTTGGTCGAGTTGGCTCATCATAAATCTGCCAAGAAGAGGATCAGACAGTCGGAAAAGAGGCGTCTGAGGAACAGGATGTACAAGTCCAGGGCCCGCACGTTCATCAAACGGGCGAGGAAGATGATCGAAAGCGGGAACCTGGAGGAAGCAGAGAAGCTGGTGCAGGAATCGATCAAGGCGCTGGATAGAGCTGCCGAACGCGGCGTCCTTCACAAGAACAACGTCGCACGCAGAAAATCCAGGCTGATGAAGTATTTCAACAAAGCCCGTTCCCTGTCCGCCTGACCAGAAAACGACTTCGGAAGCTTATGCGCGGCGCACTTTTCCACAAGGTGCGCCTGTTTGTCGTTTATTGAGCTTTTCCAGTGGCTTGTCAAGCGAGAGTTTGTGAGCAAAGTCTCTCGTGCAGAGGGACACTATGCGTCATTCTGAGCCGAGGCAGTAGAGCTCAGCATCGCTGAGCCCTATGCCGAGGCGAAGAATCTTGCGACACTCTGGATAAGCCAAGGGCGTTCGACAAAAGAGCGCTAAAGATTCTTCGTCGCTGACGCTCCTCAGAATGACTATTGAGAAGGGCAAAAATCGGTTAACGATGGGAAAGTAGTACTGTTGATGTTGCCTAAATGCCCTCACTTATCCCCCGCCGCCTCGCTCGTGCTCGGCGGCTGCCCCCTTCTCTCTCCCGTCCTGGGAGAGAGAAGGGGGCGCGGTGCTGAGGCTTCGCCGAAGCACCCGCGGGGGAAGAGTGAGGGCACTACCATTGCGAGAGTGTTAACCACTTTATGAGGGACTCAATAAAAGTGTGTGGCAGATAGTGAAGTCATCTGCCTTGAAAAGGGCGAAGCATCGCCTCTCCTATCCGCCACCAACTGAACTATACTTGACGACCCACTATCAGGTAGCCGACATTTACGCCGCTCAGGCGGTGAGCTTCCGTTGCCGTGGCGATCATTTCTCCCCGTACATCCACCGGTCGATTCCATCTCCTGAGGTAACCCACCCGATCCTGTGTCGGTTGTCCTCGACTTTCCACCAGATGTAGCCTTCTCGCATTATGGGGCCGTCCAGGATCTTCAGACGATCTCCCGGGGGATGCTTTGCCATGATGGTTGCGTCCGTGGAGGGGCGGGTCCTCATGGTGAGCCATTCCGCTCCCCTGGTATCCACCACCGCCCAGTGGCCGACGCGTATCGTCTTCGGCTGAGGGGTTGGCATAGGGACGCTGGCGGGGATGAGCCATTTCCCTTCTTTGTCCCCCTCGACGACCCAGCCCACCAACCCGTATCCATCGTCTATCTGCCACCATCGGTATCCATCCTTCTCGACCGGCCCTTGAAGGATTTTCACTTTTGCCCTTGGTGGCAGCCTGCCGATTCGATGGGAATGGACTCCGGGCTTCTCTCTGACGTTGAGAATCTGGGAGACCACCACGCGAGCGGTTTTGCCAACTTCCAGCGACGGCAACGGCGTCGGAGTAGCCGTTGGTGGAGGGGGCGGCGGGGTAGGCGATGGCGTCCACAGAGGGTGGGCTGGCAGGGTCGGCGATGGAGTCGGCGCGAGCGTCGATGTAGGTGCAGGCGTGGGTGTCGGCACCAGGTGCCCGCATGCCAGCGCAGGCAGCA
>JALWAP010000090.1 GCA_027016315.1 Anaerolineae bacterium
CGGCGAAATAGTGTTCAGGAACCCATCGGAACTGCGCAGGTTGGAAAAGATAGTCCATCCCGCCGTGCGTCGCCGAATCCGGGATATCATCTCTGGCGCTCGCGAGAACGTGGTCGTGATCGAGGCGATAAAGTTGCTCGATTACGGCCTGGCCGACGAGTTGTGCGACGAGGTATGGGTGGTAACCGCCCCGCCCCAGCAGCAGGCTTTGCGCTTGATGCGCGACCGTGGGCTTTCGGAAGATGAAGCATGGCTCAGGATCAACGCTCAGCCGCCACAGGAGGAAAAGGTGCGCCGGGCCGACGTGGTGATCCACAACAGCGGCAGCCTCGAGCAACTCTACGAGCAGGTCGATCGGGCGTGGGCGAAGACGGTGGAAAAGCTCGGGCGAGAAGAAAGCGACTAGTGGACTGTCAAGCGAGAGATCGTGAGCAATGTCTCTCGTGCACAGGGGCACTATGCGTCATTCTGAGCCGAGGCAGTAGAGCTCGGCAGCGCTGAGCTCAATGCCGAGGCGAAGAATCTTGCAACACTCTGGATAAGCCAAGGGCGTTCGGCAAAAGAGCGCTCAAGATTCTTCGTCGCTGACGCTCCTCAGAATGACTAAAAGTGTGTGACAGATAGTGAAGTCATCTGCCTTGAAGAGGGCGAAACATCGCCTTTCCTATCCACCACCAACTGAAATATGCTTGACAGCCCACTAGCGGTATGTGTCATTCTAAGTAACTCCACGGCGCAATGCGCTGCTCAAATGGGAATGACAGATTTCTGCCTTCGCCTGGCGGGGGCGCGGCACGCTGCGCCCCTACCCAATCTGTCAGGGGAAGGAGTTATGTCAACGCAGAGGCGCAAAGACAAGCAAGACGCAAAGACTTTTCGAAATTCTTTGCGCCTTACGCAGCCCTTGCGTCTCGGCGTTCCCTTTCAGTCTCTCTCGACAGGTTTTCTTCCCGTTTGAGCAGTGCCACGTTGGGTAAGCGAAGGCAGTGCCTTCGCTTACCCGCCGCCAACCCTGAAATATGCTCGACAAACCGATATCTCGTGAGGCTCCGAGGCTTTTCGAAATCGCTGAGGGGTACTGCACGACCTACCTTGCTTATTCCGATGCTTTGAGTTAAATTTAACTTTAAGGAGACGTGGGAGGAACAGGTCAGATGAAGCAAGTGATCGAATTCTGGGACAGACACCCTTTCTGGAGCTCGGCAATAGTGCTCTCCGTAGGGATGGTGCTCATCCTCCTCTGGGCGGGGAAGGATGTGGGCTTCACTTTGAGGCAGTGGAGCGCCCTGGTGGTGGCAACGGTCGCGCTGGCATTCATCAGCGCGTGGATCATCAATTGGGAGTAGGGAAATGATCGCGGCACTTCTGAGCTTTTGGTTGATAACTTTGAGCGGTGCTTTGTCGCCCGGCCCGCTGACCGCAACGGCGCTGACTTTGGGCGCAAAGCGCGGCTTTTGGAGCGGCCCGAAAATGGCCATTGGGCACGCGTTGGTGGAAGCACCGTTGGCGTTCGGCCTCACATACGGCCTGGGACTCTGGCTCAAGCAACCTCCCATTGTCGCTGCAATCGGCATTGCCGGTTCACTGTTCCTCCTATGGATGGCCTACGGCATGCTGAAAGACGCCCTCAGCGCACGCACGTCTCTGCAGGAACTGGAGCGCCAGGCCATCGAGGAAGGCGTTAAGTCTTCCACCGGCGAGGCTGTACTGGCCGGTGCGCTCTTGAGCGTCAGCAACCCGTATTGGGTTCTCTGGTGGGCAACGCTGGGCGCAACTTACATTCTGAAGATCACGCCATTTGGCCTTGTGGGCCTGGTGATCCTTTACCTGGGACATTGGTCGGTGGATTTGATTTGGCTGAGCCTGATGGCGTTCGCTACTTCGTCCGGCAAAGGACTGCTGGGAGATCGAGGATATCGGCTGCTGCTTGGCTTGAACGGCCTGTTCCTGCTCTTCTTCGGGATATACTTCGCCTGGAACGGGTGGAGCACGCTGATAAAGCTATGAGTCAGCGCATCATCGGTATCCAACTGAGAAAAGACAGGCTATGGCGGGAGATGAAAGACTCCCGCCGACAGCTTCTTACGGGGCTGCGCATGTGGCCGGAGGAGCGGCTGATGTCGCCCGCGACGCCGGAAGATTGGCGCGTTCGGGAGATGGTGATCGCGTCTGCCGTGGCCGAAAGCCGCATTCTGACCGCAGTTCAGCAAATGTGGAACGACGATCCTGTCACCGTGCCGTTGGGAGAAAACGCGCTGGAACGCGATCGAAAGGAGATCGAGCGGCGGATGAAATGGCGCTGGCCGGAAATCCTGGACGAGATATTCTGGTTCCGGGAGGAAACCAACTCCACCATGACCTGGCTCAAAGACGGCGATCTTGGCAAGTCGTGGGGCGAACCGCCGGTCACCATCGAGGAGTTGCTCCGATCGGTTGCCCGGCGAGACCGCCACAACGCCGCCGAACTGGCAGCCCTGGTTCTGAAAAACGCCCACAGGAACAGCAGGGCCATCGGCCTGGGTAGCGCGTGGCTGGTAAATTGTTGCTGGTGAAGACATCAGGAGAGCGTACTTGAAAACGATCGAGCGGAAACTCCACTTCGTCGTCCTTGGGCTGTACGCCGTGCTGGCGGTGGCACTGAGCTACCCGGTGCTGGTGCATCCTGCCACCCATGTTCCGGGTAGCAATACCTGGGCGTTCGACGAATATTCGTTCTTGTGGAACATCTGGTATTTCAAGCATTCCCTCATAGACCTGCACTCCAACCCTTTCTTCACGAACCTGCTCTACTACCCGCTGGGAACGAAGCTCATATTGCACACTTACGCCATCTTGAACGATGTCATGGCCGTTCCTTTGACGAGCGTCTTCCCGATCCCTCTTGCCAGCAACCTGTTGCTCTGGCTTGCCGACGTTCTGAGCGCTTACGGGACGTTTCTGCTGGCGCTCTTGCTCCTGCCCCGGTCTCTCCCGCGGGGAACACGCACGCTGGCAGCGATCGTGGGTGGAATCGTCTATGCGTTCGCCAGCAACCGGGCGATCTACTCTGCCATAGGGCATTACAACCTGGTGAGCACCGCGTGGATACTGTTCTTCGCCCTCTACCTTGTCCTCTTCCTGCGGAATCCAAAGCTGCAGTACGCGATCCTCCTGGGCGTTTTCTTCGCCGCAGCGGCTCTGACGGAGATGATCTACGCCACTTTCCTGGTCATGTTCGCCGTGGTGCTCCTCCTGGCAGCGTTCACGAGGCCCCGTTACCGAGGAATGGTGCTGGATTGGGCAAAGGGCTTTCTCGTCGCTTCGGCGGTTGGAATCTTCCTGTGGTTGCCGGTGCTCGTTCCCATCCTGAGAGAGTTGCTGGGCGGAGGATACGGCCTTCACGGGTGGGGAGATAGCCTCAAGCTCTCGGTCGACCTCCTGGGGTTCGTTACGCCCACCGCGCTTCATCCGATATGGGGGCGTCCGTGGGGGCCAACCCTGCGGAGCGTGATCGAGGGGCGAGGTCGATTCGCGGACATTAACACGGTCTTCCTCGGATACGCTACGGTTCTCCTCACCGTGCTGGGAGCGTGGAAGTTTTACAGGAAGGTCAAAGGCTGGGTGTGGGTCACCGTTTTGTTCTGGTTGCTCTGCTTTGGGCCCGTGGTTCAGGTCCACGGGAAATACGTCTTCGATGCCGATGGGCTCAAGATCACGTTCCCGATGCCTTATCTGGCGCTCCATTACGTGCCGTTCTTCAAGGACAACCGCGCCCCCAACAGATACAGCCTCGTAATGATGCTCGGCATGGCGGTACTCGTCTCTTACGGAGTGGCATGGCTGCTATCGAAGTTGCGACGGCCAGGCCACCGTTCTGCGCTTGCGTTGGTTCTGGGAGCAGCGATCATCTTCGAGCACCTGGCGATTCCACTCCCAACCACCAACGCGACCGTGCCCGCGGTATACCGGAACATCGCCGCTGACCAGGGAGATTTTTCGATCATGCAGTTCCCCTTGGGATGGCGGGACGGGTTCGGCACGTTCGGCGCAGAGCGCACTCAGGCCCAGTTCTACCAGTCTTTGCACCATCGCCCAATCCTTGGCGGGTTCGTGGCCCGGGAGCCCCGGTTCAAAATGGCATACTTCCGGCGAATCCCACTCTTTCAGGCCATCGCCGAGGTGGAATCCGGCAGAATTCCGTCGCAAAAGCTGACTGAAACGGCGAAAGCACAGGCTCCCGATCTGCTCAACCTCTACGCCGTTCGCTACATCGTGTTCTTGCCACCAATCCCGGGTCGCCAGCCTTACTCCATCGCGTGGAAGCGAACGCAGGATTATGCCAGGGAAATTCTCGCCCTTCCGGCCACGCCAAGTTGGCAAGCGGACGGGATCGAGGTATACCGGATTGAGCAAGAGCCGGCATCCGAAAAGACCGTGGAATTCGGTGAGGATGCCACGTACCCCTACCGGGGCGAGGGTTGGGCGGACAACGAGAGCATCTACGGGAAACATGCAAACTGGGCGACGTCCACAAAGGCGGTGGCGTTCCTGCCGCCCTTGACCCACGAAGATCACGTGATTTCGATAGATGCACACCCGTTCGCCTACCCGGGAGCGCCTCCGCAGACGATCCGGCTGTTGGTGAACGGCAGGCCTATCGGGAACGGTCAGCAGATGTCGCCTGATTGGAAGACCTACACGTGGCGGGTGCCCGCTTCGTTCTGGAAGGACACCACCAATCGGCTCGAATTCCTGTTCGGGTGGAAAGCGCGCCCAAGGGACGTGCTGCCCGCCAACACCAGGATCGGGCAGACGGGCGTGGAACTGCCCGTGGACGTCTACCTGGAAGCCGCGCCAGACCATGCCTACATCGCCATTTTCGACGAGAAAGGCCGGAAGACCGACGGTACCTCTAACGCCGATGGGTACAATTTCGCTGTGCTGAACCGCAAGGGACGGTTGCTCGAAAAGCGATGGTTCAGGCCGGGGGACAACCACGGGATGGCGCAATTCATCGAAAGCCTGCCAAAGGGCGCCATCGTGCTGGCGGCCACCCGCGGATCCGCTGCCAACCGTCTGGACGCTGAAGGTATACGCGCTTTGAGGATGCTGGGAAGCGGGATCACGGAGGAAAAAATCCGCGGAGGCGTGGGCGTCACCCACGCTCTGGCTGGCATAAAAGGCGCTGCACCCGGCACGGCCGCAGAAGTGTTCAGCGCCACTACAGCCTACCTCCACATCGGCAAGAACCCCGATCGACGAACGCTGGCCGCGGCGGTCTCCCGGCTGCGGGTCGAAACTGCGCACTGAAAGCCAATCCCATTAAGTGAAATACCTGAAAATAGCGACAATGCTTTCGGATAATCCGCTTGGTCGTGCTATACTGTGTGCCAGGGATGCCAAAATCGGACATCAGGAGGTTGTAAAATGTCGAACCCGAGCAAAGCGCTCCGAGATTTCACTTATGGCCTGTACGTGGTCACGACAGAGATAAACGGTGAGCCTAAAGGGGCGGTCGTCAGCTTCGTGACGCAGGTATCGTCCAGCCCGAAAGCCGTGGCCGTCGGGTTGCGGAAAGGCACGGCGATCCACGATTTCGTCCGGCAAACCGGAAAGTTCGTCCTGCATGTGCTTTCTGTGGAGCAAAAATCGCTGGCCGAAAGCATCTACAAGAGCGGACAAGGCGCGGATCTGCCGCAAGAGCTTGCCCTCGGAAAGACCGAAAGCGGACTCCCGCTGCTCCGCGACGCACTTTCCTGGGTCGAGGTCAGAGTTACGGAGGAAGCGGGTGAGAAGACAGACCATCGGCTTTTCATCGGGGAGGTCGTGGACGGGGATAAGATCCGGGATGGCAAGCCTGCTTCTCTGTTCGACGTGGGCTTGAGCTACGGAGGGTGAACGATGCGGATGCTTTCCTGGCTGGCGGATCGTTTTGCATGGCAGGCTGCCGAGAAGACCCTCGATTGGGACGAAGAGCAAGAGATGGCAGGAGACGTGGAAAACGCGTTGGTCGCGTTCATCCAGCTCGAGCAGAAGGACGTGGAAAACCGTGACTCCGTGTTCAAGAAAACGCTCAAGCAAATCAAATGGCAGGCTAACAAGAAAGGGTTTCGGAAGATCGTGCTGCACTCGTTTGCACACCTCGGCAGCCGGGAAAGCGCTCCTCCGGAGTTCGCCTGGGACTTCTTAGTGGCGCTCGCCGAGAGGCTGCGGAAGACGGGCTACGAAGTCTGGATAACGCCGTTCGGGTACACGTGCGATATCACGCTTTCGGTTGGCGGCGCACCCATTGCGAGAGTCTGGAAAGAAATCTGACGCTATGTCCAGGTGCGCCGGAGTTCTTTACAACCTGAAGCGTCACCGTTTCATTGGCTGGCCGCTGTTGCGGTGGCTCAGGCTTGTCACGCTGGCGATAGGGATTTACCTTGTGCTCGCTCGCGTCTCTGTCTGGCTTGCGGCCACCGCTTTTGCGCTCCTGGCGCTTTCCCTGTTGCTCGAATTGCTGCTCGAGCGGGCAAGTTATGTCGAGTTCGCTCCGTCCCAGGTGCCACTTCCCCGCCCTGCCCGCATGTTCCCGGAGGAAAAAGTCGGCTTGCGGGCAACCGGGCATTTCGGCGTGGAGGGGAAATGGAAGACGTTTGTCGACCTGGAAGCGTACTTCCGGACGTTCAACAGTCGCGAACACGCGATCATGGCGTGGGTGCCTCCTTCGAGGTACATGGCTATCGGGAGGTGGCCCAGGGATGAACTGGGGCTGTGGTACATTTTCTTCACTCACGATCAGATCCTGGAGATCACGCCCGGGATCGTCGGGTTTTCCGGAAGCCGAGGCCACGGGCTTAGGATTCGGTACGTGGAGCCAGCGGAAGGTAAGAAAAAGTCAGCCGAATCGACGGTCTTTCTGAGCTTTTCCACCGAGCAGGATAGGGAGAAAGTCTGGGCAGATTTGCTGTGGGATGGCGTCGTCCACCTGCCGGACGAGGCCGATCGGTAGAGACCGCACTGCGACAAAATGCGGGAAGTGCTGTTCGAGCACGGTTGAAATATTTGACTTATGCGACTCCAGACCTTAAAATCGTAACAAATTTAACTAACGTCGCTGTCGGCAAGGAGGCCTGACACCAAGACCATAACAGGCCTCTCGGATGAAAATGAGATCGAGAGGCTGTTTTTATTTGTGTCGGCGTGAGCTGACGGAATTTCACTGCAAGGAGGAGGTTGTATGCACGGATTCGGACGGTTCGAAGTCATCACTTTGTGGCTCATCCTCGGCGTGGCGTTTGCTGGGCTTCTGTACGCCTACTACCTTGCCAGGCAAACCCTTTCCGCGGACAAGGGCACGCCGGAGATGCAGGCGATCTGGATGGATATCAAGTCCGGCGGCAACGCGTACCTTCGCAAGCAGTTGCAGACGATCGCTTGGTTCATCATCCTGCTGGTGGTCTTGCTGGCCCTCAGCGTGCTGATCACCGACATCAGTCCCGAGGCTCGCCAGGAGGGCTTCAGCAAGCTGGCGATAGCCATCGGCCGGGCTGGAGCGTTCCTGCTCGGTGCCACGTTCTCCGCTTCGGTGGGCTACATCGGCATGAACATGGCGCTGGAAGGCAACGTCCGGGTGGCGGCGGCTGCGGAGAAAAAAGGTTTTGGTGAAGCCCTGAAGATCGCCTACCGATCCGGCACCATCACCGGGATGCTGACCGACGGCCTCGGCTTGCTCGGCGGGACGACGATCTTCATGATCTTCGGGAAAGCCGCACCCGACGCACTGCTGGGCTTTGGGTTTGGCGGCACGCTGCTGGCCCTCTTCATGCGGGTCGGAGGCGGGATTTACACCAAGGCCGCAGATGTGGGCGCCGACCTCGCAGGCAAGGTGGAAGCAGGGCTGGAGGAAGACGACCCCAGGAACGCAGCGGTTATCGCCGACCTGGTGGGGGACAACGTTGGGGACTGCGCTGGCATGGCCGCGGACATCTTCGAGTCCTACGAAGTGACCATCGTCTCGGGCCTGATTTTGGGCTTGGCGGTCATGGCGATCGATCCATCGCACAGCATCAAATGGATCATGTTCCCCCTCATGGTGCGCGCCATCGGCGTCCTCAGCTCGATAATCGGGACGTACCAGGTCAAGGAATTCGGCGGGCACAAGGACGCAATGGCCTCGATCAACCGTGGGTTCTATACCTCGGCGGTGATCTCCATCATCGGGTTCGCTTTGGTCGCGTTCCTGTACATGCATGACTGGCAGGTGTTTGCGTCCACCCTGGCCGGTATCGTGCTCGCCATATTGATCGACGAGAGCACCAAGCACTTCACCGACACCCATTACCCTCCGGTGAAGGAAATCGCCAAGTCTACCCAGACCGGCGCGGCGACCACGATACTCAGCGGGCTTGCCGAAGGCTACGAATCGACGGTGTGGGCGATCATGCTCATCGCCCTGACGATCCTGGCGGCGGTGCTCATCTACCACGGAGAACCGTTCGTGTACGTGCTCTACGGCGTCGCCATGAGCGGCATCGGTATGCTCACGCTGACCGGGAACAACGTCGCTATGGACACTTACGGCCCGATCGCCGACAACGCCAACGGCATCGGCGAAGTGGCTGGACTGAGCAAAGAAGCACGCCAGATCCTGGCCGACCTGGACGCCGTCGGCAATACCACCAAGGCGATCACCAAGGGGGTGGCAATCGCGAGCGCAGTGATCGCTGCGGTATCCCTGTTTGCTTCGTTCCTCACCGACACAACGAAAGTCCAGGCCGCGATGGGCGTGCCGGTGCAGCATCAGCTTGCCACCATCGGCATCAACGTGGCAATGCCGATTGTGTTCATCGGCCTGCTGATCGGCGGGGCAATGCCGTGGCTCTTCAGCTCGTTGATGATCAAAGCGGTATCCAGGGCAGCGAGCCTGATGGTGATGGAAGTGCGCAGGCAATTCAGGCTTCCGGGCGTCATGGAAGGGAAGAGAAAGCCGGATTACGCCAGGGCTGTGGAGATCTCCACCGTGGCAGCGCAGAAAGAGCTCCTGTCCCTTGCCACGCTGGCCATCCTGACCCCAATCGTGGTCGGGTTCCTGCTGCAGGCGCAGGCCCTCGGTGGATACCTGGCCGGTGCGATCCTCTCCGGCCAGTTGCTGGCAGTGTTCATGGCAAACGCAGGAGGGGCATGGGACAACGCAAAGAAAACCATCGAAGACGGGCTGTACGGCGGCAAGCACTCGGAGGCGCACAAAGCCAGCGTCGTGGGCGATACGGTCGGCGATCCGCTGAAAGACACCGCCGGGCCTGCGCTCAACCCAATGCTCAAAGTGATGAACCTCGTTTCCCTGATTGTGGCTCCCATCGTGGTGAAATACACGCACATGACCATCGGCGTGCTCATTGCCGTGTTGCTAATGCTGGCGGCAATGGCGTGGGCCATCTGGATGAGCAAACGCCCGGCTCCGTCCCTGGTCGAGATGGAAAAGGAAGAGGAAGCTACAACAGCGTGATCCCAGTTCGATCGGATCGGCTCAAACCGGCGTGGCTCGGATGCCACGCCGGTTTTTTCCACCGAAATTCCTTTACGATGGTTTTCTACATCCTCCCCCAGTGCATTCGAGCGCATGGCCGAAGATCGGCCGCTCTACATTGACACTTCTTTTTTTATTGGATAGAATTAGCACGATTTGGCAATCAAAGCCCACTTGTTCTGCATCAGCAATCATCAGGGCTTGACGAAAATAGATACATGCAAGGAGGCGTAATGACGGCTTACAGTAGCGACAGAATCCACAACATCGTGCTCTTAGGGCATGGAAGTTCGGGCAAGACCACGCTTTCCGAAGCCATGCTTTTCACGGCTGGCGCCATCAAGAGAATGGGCAGCGTTTCCGAAGGGAATACCACATCGGATTTCGACGAAGAAGAGATCTCCCGCCAGATTTCCATCAAGCTATCCGTGCTCCCGCTGGAGTGGAACGACAGGAAGATAAACCTCCTCGACACCCCGGGATACGCTGATTTCATCGGCGAGACAAGGGAGGGCATACGAGTTGCGGACGCAGGCATCGTCGTGCTGGATTCCGTCTCCGGCGTGGAAGTTGGAACGGAGCTGGTGTGGGCAGCATCCGACGAACGGAACCTGCCACGGTTCGTCGTGATCAACAAGATGGACAGGGACAACGCAAACTTCGGCAGGGTATTGGAAGAAGCGAAGGACATCTTCGGCGCAGGAATCGTCCCCCTGACGCTGCCGATAGGCTCCGCGGAGGACTTCAAGGGGATCGTCGACGTGGTCACAATGAAAGCATACATGGGAGCGGACGGCACGGAAGAGGAAATCCCGGACGATCTCAAAGACGAAGCCGAGGCCGCCAGGGTGCAGCTCGTTGAGATGGCAGTAGAGCAGGACGAAGAGCTGATGATGAAATACCTCGAGGGGGAGGAGATCACCCCGGAGGAACTCCACAAAGCGATCAGGAAAGCCGTTGCGGACAAAGTTCTCATTCCGGCGCTTGCAACGGCGGCGGATTCACGAATAGGCGTCAAAGAGCTGCTCCAGGCCATCACGGAGTACGCCCCGACCGCAGCAGAGCACGTCGAAAAAGCGGAGGTTGACGGGGAAGAGGTGGAATTGCGGGCCGAGCCGGACGGTCCACTGGCAGTGTTTGCGTTCAAGACAATGGCCGATCCTTACGTTGGGAAACTCACCTACATGCGGGTCTACTCCGGCGTCCTCAAGTCCGATTCAAGGGTTTACAACCCCAGAACCGACAGCGAAGAGAGGATCGGGCAGCTGTTCATGGTCAGGGGCAAGGAACAGACCCCTGTGGACGAAATCGGGCCTGGGGACATCGGCGCTGTCGCCAAACTTTCCACCACTCTGACCGGCGACACCCTGTGCGACAAAGGGCACAAGATCGTCCTGGAAGGCATCAAATTCCCCAAGCCAATCTATTCCGTGGCCGTCTATCCAAAAGGCAAGAGCGATTCCGCCAAGCTCGGTACGGCGCTAACAAGGCTCGTGGAAGAGGATCCGACGCTGGAATGGCATCAGAACTCCAACACCAAGGAGACGATCCTATCCGGCATGGGCGACATGCACTTGCTGGTTGCGGTCAAATACCTGCAGGAAAAGTTCGGCGTGAACGTCACCACAAAAGAGCCGAAAGTGCCGTACCTCGAGACGATCACCAAAGTGGCGCGGGCGCAGTACCGCCACAAGAAGCAGACCGGCGGTGCGGGTCAGTTCGCGGAAGTGCATTTGCGTGTCGAACCGCTTCCCCGTGGCGGCGGTTTCGAATACGTGAACGAGGTGTTCGGCGGCGCGATCTCCAGCGCGTTCATCCCGAGCATCGAAAAAGGCATCAAACAGGTGATGGCGCAAGGCGTCATCGCCGGGTTCCCTGTCGTGGATGTGAAAGCGGCGGTCTACGACGGAAAAGAGCACCCGGTCGATTCCAAGGATATCGCGTTCCAGATAGCCGGGCGCGAGGCGTTCAAGAAAGCGGTGCTCGAAGCAGGGCCGGTGTTGCTCGAGCCGATCATGAACGTCCGCATCGTCGTGCCGGAGAACTTCATGGGTGATGTGCTGGGTGATCTGAACACCAAGCGAGCGCGAGTGCAAGGGATGGAGCAGGAAAAAGGCAAGAGCGTCATAACGGCGCAGGTGCCGCTGGCCGAGATGCTCCATTACGCTACGGAACTCCGATCCCTGACCCAGGGGCGCGGCGTCTACACCATGGAGCTTTCGCACTACGAAATCGTCCCTGCCCATATCGCCGAGCAGGTGATAGAAAAGCTCAAGCGAGAGCAGGAAGAGCAAGAATAGCAACCGCCATCGGTTGTTGAGATCACGAAAGCGGGGGAAGCATGTCC
>JALWAP010000091.1:0-2669 GCA_027016315.1 Anaerolineae bacterium
TACCCCTACGTCTGCGAGACGCGAAGAAAGTCGGACGACACCCTATCCTGGATTCTCGCCTGGGTGATCACCCTCGCGATCGTTGCTTACCTGCTATACCCAGCCTGAAACTCGGGGGATGAAACCAAAGCCCGGCAGAACGCATGAAGCGCTCAACGCCGGGCGATCAAATCCTTCGCAACCTTGAAGACTGTCGGGGGGTGCAATAGCATATTTGGATAATGAGCGTTGGCCATAGGGCACGCGCATTCTCTATCCTTTATGCTTCTTCGCAGCCTTTCGGCATCAGGGCTGTTCCACACCGCGTCGAAATCGTAATCGTGCTCCCGCAGGTTCCCGATTGACTCCGCCCGTATGCAGCACGTCCACACGTCGCCGTTCGGAGCGATGTGGGCGCTGGCCCACCCGGCGTAACACGGGATTATCTGTTCGTGGCGGAACAGGTACTCCTTGGCGATCTGGTAATACTCCGCCCGGAACGACTGCGTCACTCTGGCGATCCCCCTGGCCGGAGCTTTCTTCGCCTCCCGGCTCAAGAAATCGGCGACCCTGGCATAGTCCTCCGGCTCTGGAGTTATGTCGAGCCCAACCGTGTCCAGCTCCACCCGCTGCTCTGCCATCTCCGTGATGTAGGAATCGGGCTCCAGCTTCTGCAACTCTCGGTAAATCTCCGGAAAGCGGTGGATGTTAAATTTCGAGATGACCGTGTGGATGCTCAAAACGAGGTTCGAATGCTTTTTCTGAAGCTCCTTGAGCCCTTTCCAGGTTTTCATCGCCTGATCCCAGTTCCCCGGGACACCGCGTATCTCGTCGTGCTCTTTGCCTACGCCATCGAGCGACAAATTGATGCCGATTTCGGCTCCCTGAGCGTACGAGCAAATCCTATCCGTGTACTCCACGATTCTGCGTGAAAGGATGCCGTTGGTCGGGATGGTGATGACCTTAGGCTGCATTTCGTCGTAAGCAGCTTCCACCATTTCGGGGAAGTCCTTCCGCAGGAACGGCTCCCCGCCGGTGAAAGTGACGTAAATCGGGGTACGGCCGATACTGTGGAACACCTTGCGCCACTCTTCCACCGACATATCGTCGTTCGGCTTCTTCCAGACGTTGCACGTCTTGCATCGAGAGTTGCACCGGAAGCTGACGCTCACCACGATGCTGAACGGGTGCAGGCGCGGCGTTCCCCACTTCCGAAACGTCCAGTAGAAAGGTATTTTCAGCGCGAGCCCAAGCATGTTCGTTTCGATGTCGGCCTCCGTTTCCTTATGCTGCGGCTTTGCCATGTGATGGGAAGAAGAAGCGCTTCATGTTCCGCAGAGTCTCCGGCATGTTCAACCACAGGTCCTTCCTCGTGACTTTCTGCCACACCCTCTTCGGCCTGTACAGGTAGAACCGCCGATAAGCCTCTTTCCATTTCCTGACCACCAGGTCCGAATCGTACCCCGGCATGACGAAGCGAGCGTGGTCGCTGTGAATCGCCAGGTCCTGCCAGTTCTGCGCCATCACCTGACCACCGTTCTCCAGAACCATGTTCCACAGCTCCGTTCCCGGGAACGGAGACGCCAGCATGAAATTCGCCAGGTCCGGATCCAGTTCCAGGGCGAACTCGATCGTCCTTTCCATGGTCTCTTCAGTTTCGTATGGCATCCCGAAGATGAAGAAGCCCATGGTCTGCAAGCCGGCGTTCTTTGCCCAGCGGAACGCATCTCGAACCATGTCCAGGGTTTGCGATTTCTTGATGACGTGCTTCAGAATCCACGGATCGCCGCTCTCAACGCCAAACCCAACCCGCTTGCAGCCCGCGGCTTTCATCAGGTGAAAAAGCTCCTGGTCTGTGTTGTTCACTTTCATCCCATGAACGGTGACCCACGGGACGGTGTTCAGCCCTTCATCGATGAGCCTGCGGCAGAGTTCCTTTGCCCTGTCCCGCTTCAGGTTCCAGATATCGTCCGTCACGCCGATCTCCGTTGCGCCAAGCCCTTTCACCAACCAGCGCCATTCTTCGATGATGTTGTCTACCGATCGCCCGCGCCAGGTGTCGCCGGTGATCGGCTTCGAGCAGTAGGTGCAGTGATACGGGCAGCCCCGGGACGTGATGATGGTGTACGAGCGGGCGTGTTTGTCCAGGCCGTCCGTCAGCGGCTGAAGATTGGTGTATTTCTCGATCTTGTACAGGTCGTGCGCGGGGAACGGGATCGTGTCCAGGTCCTGGACGAGCTGCGCCGGCGGATTCACCACCACTTTTCCGTCCTTGCGCCAGTACAGTCCGGGGACCCGCCCCAGGTCTTTCCCGTGCTCCAGGGCATCCACAAGCTCCACGATGGTGAACTCCGCTTCGCCTTGAAGCACAAAGTCCACTTCTGGCTTCTCCATCGATTCCAGCGGCAAAAGCATCAGGTGCGGCCCGCCCAACAGCGTTGGGAGGCCGTATTTTTTGACGATCCTGGCCGCTTTCCACGCATCCTCGATCAAAGGCGTGGTCGCAGTGATGCCAACGAGGTGATACGGGCGGCCTGCTTCCTCCGCCCGCTCGATTTCAGCGGCCAGCGGCTCATCTTCCACCGCCATATCGAAAATGTAAGGCTCATGGCCGTTCTCCCGCAGCGACGACGCCAGGTAACCAAGTCCCAGCGGAATGTGCTTCCGGGACGACCAGACCTCAGATTCCG
>JALWAP010000091.1:2679-11792 GCA_027016315.1 Anaerolineae bacterium
CGCCTTTCGTTCCTTTGCGTCTCTGCGTTTTCTTTTGGTCGAACTCGATGGCATCCATTTCCGCCAGAGCAACGCCACGTTCTATGGAGTCGATCGACGATTCAGTGAGCCGACGAATCAGCAGATCGACGGACCGGAGCTTCCGGGGATTTGTAGATCCCCAGGATTTTCTTCGCTTTCCGCACGTATCGCTTCGGATCGGTGTATTTCTCCCTGAACGCAGCCCAGGAGCGCTTCACGCGGTTCTTGAAAAGCCGCTTCTGCGATTCGTCCCTGGCCCATTTCAGGAATTCGTAGTCCACGCCCTTGATCTTCGGCTCCGTCGGGTTGCGGCGGAAGCTGGCGTAATCGTCCACCAGGATCAGGTCGTGCTCCACGCAATAATCGTACAGATCGGTTCCAGGGTGCGGTGTGAAGAACGACGGGCTATAGTAGTCCGGGTCGATCTCCTTGATCATCCGAACCGTATCCATCACCTCTTCTTTCGTCTCCGTCGGGATGCCCATCATGTAGTTCGCCCAGATCTTCAGTCCATAGTGCTTGCAGATCTTGGCCGCCTTCAGGTTCTTCTCCGGCGTGGTGCCTTTGCGGAGCAGGTTCAAAACACGCCTGTTTCCGCTCTCGAACCCGATGAAATACCCTTTCAACCCGGCCCTTGCCATCTTTTCCACCATGTCTGGGTGCCTGGCGATGATGTCGGCGCGGCTCTGGCAGAAATACGGCATGTCAAACCCTTCGGCGATGTATTTCTCCGAGAACTCCGACACCCACTTTCTGTCCTCGGTAAGGCAGTCATCGTGGAACATGAAGCTGGCAATGTCGTACTTCTCCTTCAGCAGCTTTAGCTCTTCGATGACGTTGTCGACGCTCCTGCGCCGCACGCCTTTGCCGAAGATCAGGTCTTCGCCGGGCTTGCAGAAGGAGCAGTTGTAGACACACCCCCGACCTGCGATGATGGTCACGAAAGGCGCCGGAAGCTCTTTCACGAATGGGACTTCCGGGGAATTAAGGCTGTAGCCCCATTTGCGCCACTCGTTCAGGAACAGGTCGCGGTCGGCGAAAGGTATCTTGTCCAGGTTGGGGCGCTCGCCGAAAAGGACTTTCTGGCGGGGCGGATGCCCCTCGGCTATCGACTTGAGCAGCTTCGGGAAAGTGATTTCGCCTTCCTTGATCACCAGGTAATCCACGTGGGGGATGCGGAGGCTGTCCTCCAGCGCGATGGTCACGTGCGGGCCGCCGATCACCGTGATGACCTCCGGCTTCATCTCCTTGACGATCTGCAGCGTCTTGCGCACGGGGCCGTAATCCACGCTCATCATCGTCAGGGCGACCACGTCGGGATCGCGCTCGGCGAAGACTTCACGGAAATGATCCCAGCTATTCAGCGCCCGCAGGTCTATCAGGTCGATGTCGAACCCCTGAGCTTTGGCGCTTGCGCTCAGCGATGCGAGCCCGTGGGATACCCACCCGGCGTCCATCCCCTGGCTCAGGGAGTTGAACCCGATTCCGGCTATGCCAGCGTAGATCAAAGTCGTTTTTATCTCTTTCATCGCATCTCCCCCATCAAATCGAGCTTTCGGTCATCTGCCTTTTCAGCTCTTCCTTCTCGACCCTCGGGAACACCGTCCTGTAAGCTATTCTCGCATTTCTTCCGATGTTTAGCCAGAAATCCAGGTCTTTGATGCGCCGGAGGATGTATTTCGGCCTCCAGTAGAACTGCCGGTAGGCTTTCCGGTACATCTTCTCCTGTATCTCGGCGGTCGTGTCCCAGATCTCGTACCGGGCTCTGGTGTCGAAGAAGACCGAATCCTCCCAATCCTTCATCAAGAAGCGCCCTTCTTTCTTGACGATCTGGTATACCAGCGTGCCCGGGTACGGGGTCATCATGGAAAAATTGGCGATGAGAGGATCGAGCTCGATGGCGAAATCGATGGTGCGCTGCATGGTCTCCTCCGTGTCACCGGGCAGGCCGATGATGAAGAAACCGATGGTCTCGATGCCCACTTTCTTGGTGAGCTCGAACGCCCGCTTGATCGTCTCCTTGTCCTCACGTTTCTGGATGCGTTTCAGCATGGCTTCGTCGCCGGTCTCGACGCCATAGGCCGTGCGCTTGAGCCCGGCGGCCTTGAGGTGTCGCAACAACGGCTCGTCTACGATGTTGGCGCGGATGCCGTTGACGAAAATCCACGGCACGTGGTTCAGGTTGTTGGCGATCAGAAGATCGCAGATCTTGTGCAGGCGGTCTTTCCGCACGTTGGCCGTGTCGTCCAGGATTCCGATTTCCACGGCATCCAGGTCTTCCACGTAATGCCGCCATTCCTCGATGACGTTCTCCGGCGACCTTGCTCGCCATTTGATCGGCATGACGGACTGGGAGCAGAAAGCACAGCGGTACGGGCAACCGCGGCTGGTCAACATGCTGAAGCTCCTGGAACCGTCAAGGTGGTCGGTAGCTGGCTGCAGGTTGGTATACCTGTCCATCTTGAACAGATGGTAGGCAGGCCAGGGCAGGCTATCCAGATCGGCCACCGGAGCACGATCCGGATTCCTGTGCAATTCGCCGTCGGTGGTCTTGTAGGAAAGCCCCTCCACACCCTTCCAGATGTCCAGCGCGGGATCCATGAGGGCTTCCGTGGAGAACGTAGGTCGGTCTTTCAGGAACTCCTCCAATTTGTCGGAAATCTCGACCCAGGTTTCCTCACCCTCACCGCGCACCACCATGTCAACGTAAGGCTTCTCTATCGATTCGAAGTCCAGGTTTTCGGCTACCACGCTCACGTGCGGCCCGCCCAGGACGATGGGCACGTCGTGAACTTCTTTGATCGCCTTCGCCGTTCGCCACGCCTGGAAAATCTGCGGCGTGTTGGTGGTGATGCCGACCAGATGCGGCCTGAACCGCTGGACGAACTCGGTCACCGGCTCGTCCTCCACGTCTGCATCGAAGATCACCACCTCGTCGCCTCGCCTTTCGGACATGGCAGCAAGGTAAGCCAGCCCAAGGTGGGGCGTGGTGCGGGTGTCGATCGGCAACCTGAACTTCGGGTTTATCAGCAATACTCTCATCAGGATTCGATCCTCCGATTAATTTTCCGATTCGTGCGTATCTTCCAAAAACCACAACCGGAGACGCCGTGTAAGCGCCTCCGAAACGCAAACAAATTATACCGGCGACGCCGATCCGATGCAAGTTTTTATTACATATGTCATAAAAATATGCTTTTTCTCCTGCTTGCGCCTACCGGAGAACGGGTCCGAGAAATCACCCGCCGGAGACCACGGCGACGAGCTTGATCTCGTCTCCGGGTCGTGTGATGGTGTCCTCCGTAATCAATTTGCCATCCCTGACCGGGAGCACGCCTTCCACCTGCAGACCAGCTTTCTTGATCGCATCCCTGACGGTCATCCCCGCAGGCAGAGTCCATTCCTGGCCCCGGAATTTCAAAACGAAAGTGCCCCTTTCTCCCATTCACAAACCTCCATCATCGCTCGAGAATAGCTTCGAGTATCTTCTTCGCAGTTTCGTCCCAGGAAAACCGTTTCACATTTTCCCGTCCTTTGGCCACAAAATCCGCCCGGAGTCCCTCGTCTTCGATCAGCCTTTGCAGGCCATAGGCTATGGCATCGATAGAAGTCGGGTCCACGAGCAGCGCCCCATCCCCTGCAACTTCCGGCAGGGACGAAGTGTTGGACGCGAGCACCGGAGTCCCGCACGCCTGCGCTTCGAGTACCGGGAACCCGAACCCTTCGTACAGTGACACGAAGGCAAAGACAAGGGCGCCCGAGATCAAAGCCGCTTTCTCTTCCTCCGGCACGTAGCCGGTGAAAGCGATTCTGTCCCCCAGCCCGAGCTGAGCCGCCACCCGCGTGATCTCCGCCGTCTTCCACCCTTTCTTGCCTGCAATCACCAGCTTGAGCCCATCACGCGCGGACAGGCGGGCGAACGCCTGGATCAGGCGTTTCAGGTTCTTGCGCGGCTGTATCGTGCCCAGGTAAAGGACGTACCTTCCGTCTTCCAGCCCGTATTTCTCGAGCACCGGCTTGCGTTCGTCCCGTCCGACGCGCTTGATCCTCTCGTTCACCCCTGGGTACACCACGGAGACTTTGCTCTCGTCGGCACCATATCGCTCCACCAGGTCTTTCGCGGTGGCATTCGATACGGCGAAAACCGTCCGGGAGACCGCCACGTTCCACCTCGTAGACAGGTCGAGGTAGAGCCGCTGGGAAAAAGTGTGCGCGTGCGGGAACCAAAGGTATCCCAGGTCGTGGACTGTCACGAACGATGCCCTCGGGTGCAACAGCGGGATAACGTGGGAAGGCACGAAGAGCACATCCGGACTGCGGAACGCCATCTCCCAGGAAAGCCGAAGGTGCGTCCAGAGGCGCGGGAACGGCATCGCCTTCCATTCCACGTTGTCAGGAATGTCGGACTCCGCTCCACCCGGATGGGCCAGAAAATCTTCGTTCCCAGAGGGCTTCGTGCGGGTGTAGAGGCGGAACCGAACGTCGGGCGCAAGGCGCACCATGCGCTCGATCACCCGCCGGGAATATTCCTCGACGCCGGTTGGATTGGGAACAACAGCCCGGCTTGCGTCTATCCCAACGACCGTTACGGGCATTCCTCATCCAGGGCGTTGATTTTCCCAACGCGCCTGGCGTGCCGCCCGCCTTCGAACTCCTCGGACAGCCACGCCTCGACGATGGATTCGGCAACTCCAGGCCCGATGACCCGCGCTCCCATACAGAGAACGTTTGCGTCGTTGTGCCTGCGGCTCATGCGAGCGGTGTACACGTCGGTGCACAACGCAGCCCTGATGCCGGGGACTTTGTTGGCAGACATGCTCATGCCGATGCCAGTGCCGCAGATCAATATCCCGCGATCTGCCTTTCCTTCCGCAACCGCGTGCGCCACCGCAGCGGCGTAGTCCGGGTAATCGACCGATTTCGTGTCGTATGTACCGAGGTCATCAACTTCGTAACCGTGTTCCTCGAGCCACAACTTCACAACCTGCTTGAGCGGGAATCCCGCGTGATCGGAACCGATGGCAATCGTCATGTTCCCCCCTTCGATCAAAAGCAATAAGCGGTCAAATGATATACGATCCCGACGATTTTCGCACGTTGGGCATATTCCAGGCACACGAACGGCTTTCCAAGAGAAGCGCCGACGAACGAATCAGGAGATCTTTCCTCAATCGAAGTCCGAGTTTGTGGAAGGCTGAGTTGCGCCTTTCTTCCATCGCCACCACAGGAATCCCCCGGGAAGAGCGGAAAGGTAAATGACTCCCTGCAGCGCCAGGGATGCGGCCAGTGCTATCTTCTCCGGCACGCCCACGAGCCCGTAGAAGAACACAAACGCGCTCTGATTCAGCCCAAGCCCGCCAATTGAAATCGGGATCAAGAGAACGAAAGCGATGATCGGGTTGAAGAGAAAGATGTATTCAAGTGGGATACTGCCGGGGAGAACCGCCTCCGCCAGGAGGTAATTCACGAAATTCGTTATCACCATCGTACCGACCGCAATCCAGAAAGCGGTAAAGAGCGTTCGATACCGAAACCGGTACGCATCCAGGGCTGCTGAAAGCTTCTCGTAGAGCGGCAGGAACATCCTGGTCCACCTGAAACCCAGTAGCTTCCTCCCCAAAGCCCGAATCCTGCGGCTGAGCATCAAAGCAAAGAGCATCAGGATAACGCCGAAAGAAATCCCCGCGGCTATGGCCACGCCCTTGAGCTCGTCATGGCCTCCGGCGAACACGATCCATGCGGCGGCGACCACGGCGGTGAACATGAACGCCGTAAGGCCCACGAGCCTGTCCACTACAACCGAAATCGCCGCATCCGCCGTGCGGGAGGTGTACCGGGCGAGCCCGTAGCCCCGCATGACGTCGCCGCCGATGTTCGCCGGAAGGAAGTTGTTGAAGAACACGCCAACGAAGCTATAACTGAGAAGCTCCAGGAACGGTACGTCGATCTCCAGCGCACGCAGCAGCACAAACCACTTGAAGGCGCCGTTCGTGATCGCCCCTAAGTACAGCACGAAAGCAAGGCCGAAGAGCCACCCGTTCAAAGACCTGAGCAGTGGCAGCAACTCGCCCCACTTCACCCTCCACAAAAGGTAACCGACCAGCCCAAGGCTCACCACGGCCTTGACCAGGAAGTCGACTATGTTCTTCTTCAAATCAGGACAATCTCCTCCTGCTGCGAACCGCCATCAGCTTTCCAGAAGAGAGGCGAATTGCTTCAGTATCCCTATCATCCCGGCCGCAAACTTGAGCCACTTGACCGGATTCTTCTGGAGGTAGAGCTCGCCGCCTTTCTGCTTCTTGCTGTGCAACATGCTCCACCCCATCACGGCGCCAGCCACCGCCCCGATCAAAGCACCGAGCAAAACGACCTTGAGATCTTCGTCACGCATAGCTTCCTCCACCTCTCGATAACCTGCTTCGAATATGCCTGTAAGTGCCTTTGACTGCGGCGATCGAACTTTCCACGGTGATTATCGGCCCGGCAACCCTGAACGATATTTCCTCGACCCTGGCACGCAACTGGCGCAGTAGGTCCACTCCTTTGGAGATATGCTCTCCGAGCCACCTGCGCAGCTTCCGCATAGCCCACATGGCTCCGTAGCCCAGCACCAGGAAAACCAGGCCGATGATGAATCCTTCAAAAGCAAGCGCCACAAGGGCTATGTCTCTCATCGAGCTCAAGCTCATCGCCATCCCCCTCAAACCCTTTTGACTGGATTTAACCACACGGTAAAGCAAAGGGCAAACCGCCTCACAGCAA
This sequence comes from Anaerolineae bacterium, assembly GCA_027016315.1. GTDB lineage: Bacteria > Chloroflexota > Anaerolineae > S016-19 > S016-19 > S016-19. The sequence continues at coordinate 9,463 of JALWAP010000091.1, forward strand.
GTGCTTTGGAACTATAATGCGAGGCGCCCGCTGGTCTCCGAGAGAGCGAGACAACCAGCACAAAAGTTTCAAATTCGTGAGCATGGAGAAGCAAAAGCCTATGCTTTCTCCAACCATTCTGAGGGCACGTCAGTAGGTGTGATCCTCCCAAGTACGTTAATCAATATCCGAGAGCGCTCATTCCCGGAAAGGTGTTTCTCAAAGATCGCTTCCATATCTTTGAACGGCCCATCTACGATCCGGACCCTGTCGCCTTTCTTGAGTTGGCCTATCCCGCCTTTGTCCTCGATTTCTCCTGTCTTTGTCTTGATGTACTCGATGATTTCGTCCGGCACCACAGTCGGGCCTTCACTGTTGTCGAACCGCACGAAGTATCTCACCCCAGGAGCCCACCGTACCGCGCCTATGGAATCTTTCTCCAGGTCAAGGTGGACGAAGATGTAATTGGGAAACAACGGTTCCTTTTCGTATCGCTTGCGCCTCACACGCCACACTTTGACCATGGGTAGGTAAACCTCAAGCCCCTTCTCCTCCAGGGAGTTTTTGGCTATCCTTTCGGAGCGTTGTTTTGTGTAGACAAGATACCACCTGAGCATGGATCTCTCCTTACAAGCGCTTGCTCGTCAGGTGCTGGGAACGGGCTACAATGGGAGGACAGTCTCTACATGCCCCAGCGGGATCAACCGAATTCCAGCTTCTTGCTATGCATTATCACGCTTTCCACAAGGCCAAGGCCGAGCATCAACGTGATCAAAGAGCTCCTTCCGTAACTTACGAACGGCAGCGGTATGCCGGTGACGGGCATCAGCCGCATGGTCATGCCGATGTTAACGAACACTTGAAAGTATATTAGCGTCACTACGCCGGTGATCAGCAATCTACCGAACTGGTCTTGCGCCCGCTCTGCCTGCCTTATCAGCCGCAGGAGGAAGATGAGCAGGATCAGGAGGAATATCACCGTGCCTATGAATCCCCATTCTTCGGCGATCACCGAGAAGATGAAATCGGTGTACCTGACCCGGAGGAAGTGCAGTTGGTTCTGCGATCCTTTGCCGTATCCCTGCCCAAGCAGTCCTCCGGAGCCGATGCTGATCAACGCCTGACGCACGTTGTTGTAGTTTGTCGCATCCAGCGAAGGGTTCACGAAAGAAAGGATTCGCTCACGCATGTAGCCGTGTAGGTGTTGCCACACGATTGGAATCGCCACGAGCGTGGCGCCAAAGGAAACCGCCACGTGAGCCAGGGACACCCCGCTCATGAGTATCATCACGCCACCGACGAAAAGCACGGCGATCGCGGTTCCCAGGTCGGGCTCTTTGTAGATCAAAACCACCGGAGGCACGAGGAGCAAAATCGCCAGCAGGAAGTTGCTCCATTTGTGCATTTCCCCCTCTCTGTCCGCCAGGAATCGCGCCATCACCACGATTATGAACAATTTGACGAACTCCGAAGGCTGGAACATGATCGGTCCGAGCACGAGCCACCTTTGCGCTCCGCCAGCGGCTTTTCCTGAGTAAATCACACCTACGAGTAGCAGCAGCGTGAGCACGTACAGCGGCCATTTCAAGTACCCGAGAATCCTGTAATCAACAGAGGCAGTGAGGAGCAAAAGCACCAGTCCGATCAGCCCGGATATTGCGTGCCGCAAAGGCGCGCTTTGGAGCGAGGGCGAGTTCAAAGTGGCGCTTCTGATCATTGCGACGCCGAAGAGTATCAACAACAACGCGATGAACAGTACGAACCAATCGAACCTGTGCCATATCCTCCTGTTGACCATAGCTATCCAGAAGACCCCGTCGCTCCCGTGCGGATTTCTAATCGATTTCGTATTTACATGGTACCACCCTGGAAAGTCGCTGTCAAGATGCACTTTGCCAACGCATGGTGGGACCTACGTTCTGTCCGACATTCGCGAACGGCCTTGCGCAGGAAACTATGCTATAATTCTCACAAGCCAAACCGAAACAGGAGGCGTTCGTAGAGTAGGACTATGGCATTCGATAACTCTATCAAGGCAAGGATCGCTGACCACTTGAGATTTCTCTACGGAGGGCAAGCGCCTGAGGTCTACGAAAGGCTCCTGTCCATGCTGGAGGATTTCCAGAAGCGGAATCCGACCCTCTCCGATCGTCGCCCAGGAACCAGGTGGTCTGAAAAAGACGCCTTCCTGATAACCTACGGAGACCAGGTTCGGGAGCCTGGCAAGCTTCCCCTCCAGAGCCTCGGGGAGTTCCTGGAGGAGTACGCTGGAGGGATTTTGTCCGGAGTCCATATCCTCCCGTTCTTCCCCTATTCCAGCGATTACGGCTTTTCCGTCATCGATTACAAGC
>JALWAP010000092.1 GCA_027016315.1 Anaerolineae bacterium
CCACAGCCACATCGCACACCGGGTCGGACATGATGGAATCTAGGGTCCGCGGGATGCTCTTCCCTTTCCATCCCATCACCAGCAGGTTGGCGTGCAGCTCCTCGGCAACCTCCCGAATGGCACCGGCTTTGTTCTGCGCCCGCTTCACCAACAACGACGCATCGATCCCCTCTTCTCGCAGATCTTTCACCGCATTCTGCGCCCAGTCCGGCTTCCTCTGAAGCCACACGGAGCCGTAGAACGGGTTTTCGACGTGGAGAAGCACCAGTTTCCCGTCGTGAGCTTTCACCACGGGCACAGCTATCTTCAAGAGAACCTCTACGTCTCTTACCCCTCCAACGGGGATTATCACGACGTAGTCGGACTTGTTGACTTCTACATTCTCTTCAGGGGGCTGCAATTTGTTCCTTCCTGCTGCCGGAGACGGGCCTGTGGGCAGTCTTAAGGAGGTTTTCTCATTCTTCAAACGGATCTTCCGGTGCTTCCGACCTCATGAAAAGCCCTCCGCTGAAAAAACCGCCTTCTTCGATCAGGAACGAGTCCACATGTACCTCGCCGAAGACCTTGCCGCCGCGGATGACCTCCACGCGCCGGGCATCGATCTTTCCCTTGAACGCGCCGGAGATCGAGACCACATCGGCTTTCACCTCGCATTTGGCCTTTGCTTCCGGAGCTACTACCACATTGCCAGGGGTTTCCAGCACCGAGTCCAGCACCTCGCCTTCGATCTTGATGCTGCCTTCGCATTTGAGGTCGCCTTTGAAAGTAGCCCCTGGGCCTATCACCACGTCCACCGTTTCCGGTATTTTCTTGATTCCTGACTTTCCAAGCATCGAAAACCCTCCTTCATGAGCTTCGTGCATCTCTGATGGCTTGTTCCTCCTCTTCCGTCAGCGGGCGAACCGACTCCCAGCCGATCAGCTTCTTGGCATAGATCCTCGTCCTATCCCTGGAATGAAGAGAACTCACCACGACGCCCTTGCCCGTATCGTCCGCGATCACCAGAGAGAAGCTGTGATCGCCACCGGTTTCCTTGAACGGGTTGTACCTTACGATCCCCACGTGTTTCAGCAGGGAAGGGGCCTCCCGCTCCAGGCGCGATATCCGGCTTTCGGCATCCTTGAGCCGGGATTTGATCTCATCCATGTTTTTCATATGATGATCGAGCACAGCGCCGATCGACTTTCCCTCGTTGCCTTCGGCGAGCGCTTCGTACCACTTCTTGACGCGCATCAGTTTCCACCAAAGGATCAGGACGAGCAACAGCAGAACAAACGAAACGGCGCTCAATAACGCGAGCGCCACTCCGGTATCAAGCGGGAAGTTCACTTTTCTCCCTCCTTCGCCTTTACCTTCAGAAGAGCGTTCTCGAGCACCTGTTCCATTGAATCGACGGTCAGTATCCTGAGCCTTCCCAACAGCGATTTGGGGATTTCCGAAAGGTCTTTCTTGTTCTTGGACGGAATCAGCACCGTTTTGATGCCTGCTCTGCGGGCGGCGAGCAGCTTCTCCTTCAGCCCTCCGACCGGAAGCACCTTACCCCTGAGGGTGATCTCCCCCGTCATTGCGACCTCCTTCCGCACAGGCACGCCACTCAAGGCCGAAATCAGAGCCGTGGCGATGGTGACCCCCGCGGATGGGCCGTCTTTCGGGATTCCGCCTTCCGGCACGTGAATGTGGATATCGATCTTGTCGAAATCCACGTCCCCGAAGCCGAATTCCTTAGCGTGGGCACGGGCGTAGGAGAGCGCAGCCTGCGCCGACTCCTGCATGACATCCCCGAGCTGGCCGGTCATAGTGATGTTCCCTTTGCCCGGGATGATCAGCACTTCGATCGACATAATGTCGCCGCCAGCAGATGTCCATGCGAGCCCCGTTGCAACGCCGACCTCGTCGTTCTTCTCGGCCTCGATCGGCTGGTGCTGTGGCGGCCCAAGATATTTCTCGATGGAGGCTTCCGTGATCCTATCCGGGATCGATTTGCCCTCGGCCAGCCTGCGCGCCAACTTGCGCAGCACCGTGGCGATATTTCGCTCCAGATTCCGGACACCCGCTTCGTAAGTGTACTCGCTGATTATTCGGTGGATGGCGTTCCTAGAGAACTTGACGCTGTTCGGCAGACCATGTTCCTCCAGTTGCCGTGGAATCAGGAATCGAACGGCGATTTCGACTTTCTCTTCCTCGGTATAGCCCGGGAACTCGATGATCTCCATGCGGTCTTCCAGCGCAGGAGGCACACTGAAGAGCGAATTGGCCGTGGTGATGAACAGCACCTTCGACAAGTCGTACGGCACATCGAGATAGTGATCCACGAAAGCGTGGTTTTGCTCCGGGTCCAGCACCTCGAGCAGCGCCGCTGCCGGATCACCGCGGAAATCCGCACCCATCTTGTCGATTTCGTCCAGCATGAAGAGAGGGTTGATCGTTCCGGCGTTCCTCATCGTCTGGATGATCCGCCCGGGCAGAGCCCCGATGTACGTCCGACGGTGCCCTCTGATCTCAGCTTCGTCCCGGACCCCACCCAACGAAACGCGGACGAACTTGCGCCCAAGCGCTTCCGCAATCGATTTGCCCATGGACGTCTTGCCGGTGCCTGGCGGCCCAACGAAGCACAGGATGGGACTGCGCATCTTGCTGTTCGCCAGCTTGCGCACGGCGATGTACTCCAGCAGCCTCTCTTTCACCTTGTCCAGGCCGTAGTGGTTCGACTCCAGAACTTTTTCAGCGTGTGCGATGTCGAGATTGTCTTCAGTCTGCTTCACCCACGGAAGACTGGTGAGCCAGTCGAGATAGGTGCGGATTATGCTCGTCTCCGGGATGTTAGGTGGCATGGAAGCAAGCCGGGCCAGCTCCTTTTCCGCCTTTTTCTGGACTTCTTCCGGCATGTGGGCTTCCCTGATCTTCTCCCTCAGACCTTCGACGTCGCTGAAGTCGTCCCCTTCGCCGAGTTCGTTCCTGATAGCACGGATCTGTTCCCGCAGGTAATACTCCCTTTGAGATCGTTCCATCTCTTGCTGGACTGTGGATTGAATCTGCCTCCTCAGTTCCAGCTCCTTTATTTTCTTCCCCAGAACCTTTGCCACCGCGTACGCCCTGTCGACCGGATCGATGATCTCCAAAAGCCGCTGTTGTTCGCTGATCGGGAGCTCCATAGTGGAAGCCACGTAGTCCGCAAGCGCTCCCAGGTTCGGCGAGTTCATGGCGTTGATGACCACGTCCTCCGGAATCTCGTCGGTCAGAGCTTTGGCTTTCTCCAGCATCGATATCAGTTCGCTCCCCAGGGATGCAACGAAAGTCTCGTCCTCCTGAGTTTCGATGCGCGGGATGTTGAACTCCGGGCTGAGTTCGAACACGTCTGCTTCCAGGTAATCTGCATCCGAAAAACCGAGATCCTTCACGATAACCCTTGCGACCCCTTGCAGAACTGCACTGAGGCTGTCATCCGGCATTCGGAGAACCCTGTCCACATGGTAGAGGACACCGACGGTATCGTACAGATCCTCGGGGAGGACGTCGTCCAGGCTGGTGTCGGGGTATTTGACCGCAAGCCCAACTACCAAGTCGTCGAACCGCCTGGCGAGTTCTATGCTCTCGATGGAAAGCTCGTCGAAGAAGAAAGCTGCGTCCATCGTCTCCGGGAAGATTATCTGCTTCAGGGGGATGACCGGGTATCTTTCGATGTA
>JALWAP010000093.1 GCA_027016315.1 Anaerolineae bacterium
TGCTCAAACTGGCAAAGGCCAAGACGGATGCGGCAGTGGAAGCGGCCAAGTCCGTCGCTGAGACGAGTGCTGACTCGATGAAAGAGCTGGCCTCCACAGGTGCGGATATGGCACAGCAAAGGGGCAAAAGCGCTCTGAACGTTGGGAAAAAGGCGGCGGAGACATTTGCCACAGGCGCCAAAGCGGCAAAAGACGTGGCTGTGGAATCTGGAAAGACCATGGTCGACACAGGCAAGATCGTTACGGTAGAATCGGCGGAGGTAATGGCCGATTCCATGAAAAGCCCAACGGAAGCAGCCAAAGCTCCGGCCAGGCTTGCCGGAAAAGGGATCAAAGCTGGAGTTACGATGGCCAAAGGCGCTGCCAAAGTGATGGGCAAAGGGGTCAAAGGTAGCGCTGAGGTCGCCAAAGGCACGGTAGAGGTCGGTGCGACCACGGCAAAGGAAGCCGCCAAGACGGCTAAGGACTGCACGAAGGTCACCAAAGCGGCCAAAGCAGCGAAAGACATCGCTTCCAGCATGGTGGAGGGAGCGAAGAACGTGGCTAAGGCAAAGCCGGAGGATTCGGAAGACTGACCAAGGAAGCGGCAGAGGCGCAAGGCACGTTGCACCTCTGCCGCCTTCTGTCGAGTTTCGTCAGCACTAATCGACGGAGTTGGACGCTCAGATGAAGATCACGATAGTCTACGACAACACCTCCCGGAGGAAGGACCTGGAGGCGGATTGGGGGTTCTCCTGCCTGATCGAGGCTCGAGGCCACCGCTTGCTTTTCGATACCGGCGCCGATGGCCGACGTTTGCTCCGGAACATGCAGGCGCTTGGAATCGACCCGATGGGCGTGGAGGAGATTTTCATCTCGCACTACCATCTCGATCACACAGGCGGGCTACAGGATTTCCTCGCCGTCAATCCCGTCAGGGTCTACTGCCCGGCTTCCTGCCGCCCTCCGGCGGGGTCGGATGCGGTGGCAATTTCGGCCGCTATGGAGATCCATCCGGGCATCTATTCCACGGGAGAGCTTGCCGGAATCGAGCAGTCGATCGCCATCGATACGGAGAAAGGGTTGGTCGTAGTGGTAGGATGCTCGCACCCGGGGGTCACGGAGATCCTGTCCGCCGCGTCCACGTTCGGCAAGCCGTATGCGCTGATCGGCGGGCTGCACGGGTTCAGAGAATTCCAGGTCCTCGAGCCGCTCGAGCTGGTCTGCCCAACACATTGCACCCGGCATAAGGAAGAGATCCGGATACTCTACCCGGGCAAATACGTAGAAGGAGGCGTCGGCACGGTCATAGACCTGCCGGATTGACGTTTCGAGCCTATGGAACCTGTAGACGTAAGAGTCGGAGACATAGTGAGGCTCAGAAAGCCACATCCCTGCGGTGGCTACGAGTGGGAAGTGGAGAGGATCGGAGCGGACATCCGGCTCCGCTGTCTAACTTGTGGTGCCAGGGTGATGATGCCCCGGAGGAAGTTCGAACGAAGCCTGAAAGCTTTCGTCCGAAAGGCAGGGAACGTCAACGGCGAAGCAACGACATGATCGTCGCTGCAAAGAACACCATGCCCGCCGCCAGCGATAGCGCTTCCGCCAGGAGGTCGAACAGCCACACGAGGAAGGCTTTCCCCAGGGACGTGTCGTAAGCGCTGCGGATTACCAGCACCGACACGAATATCCCCAGGAGAAGCCCCGCCGCGGTGCCGAAGCCCGACACGACGGAAGCGAGGAGGGCGATAGACCACGTGGTTCAACATGCCGCCAGGAGGCCCGAAGCTGAGCGATCAGGAGGCCGTCGACATAGCGATTTATGTGGACGCACAGCCGCACCCGGATTTCGACCTCAAAGAGCACCTGTTGCCCAGGGAAAAGATGGGCTACTACAACTCGAAAGTGCTCGAGGAGACGCACTCCGTTGCCAAGAACTTCAAGGCGCTTGGTCTTGACGTGAACAAGATCAGGGGAAGCGGCGCTCCTGCGGCCACCGAGGCGAAGCCGACTGCCACACCTGCTGCGTCTGCGTTCGACCCGGCGGCGTACTTCAAGGCGAACTGTGCCGCATGCCACGGCGCAAACGCCGAGGGGCAAGGCTCGTTCCCGGCGCTCGACAAAGCCGCCACCGAGCACGACACCTACGTCGAGACGATCTTGAACGGCAAAGGTGCAATGCCTTCCTTCAAGGGTAAACTGACCGAGGAGCAGGTCAACAAGATCGTCGAGTGGCTTGCCAAGAAGTAATCGTCGGTCTGAAGTAGGAGTTCAAAGAGCCGCAAAGAACTTTTCATAGCCCTTTGCGGCTCTTTTTGCATTCGTGGATCTTCGGCGGAATGGAAATCGATGCCCTTACGAACGCGAAAATGCATCGGTGTGTTCCCGGTGCATAGACGCGATCAGTAAGGACTTGCGGAAGATGCTTTCGACGCTCGTTTCTTTCTCAAATGGGCCGTGCAGGACTCGAACCTGCAACCCTCTGCTTAAAAGGCAGCAGCTCTACCATTGAGCTAACGGCCCAATCCGAAGCCAAGTATACATCGGCGGATTTGGATTGTCAATCCGTGGCGCCCGAAATCAATATCCTCGGCCGATGCCTCGGTAGACGAACCCGTAGCTTCTCATCTCCTCCGGATCGTAGATGTTCCTTCCGTCGATCATCACCGGCGGCTGGTGCATGATGCTCGCCATGCGTGACATGTCAAGGTTCTTGAACTCGTTCCACTCTGTGACCAGGATCACCGCATCGCATCCGCTTGCCAGATCGTACGGATCGGAAGCCAGTTTGACCTCCGGGATGACCTGTTTCGCCACAGGCCCTGCCACAGGGTCGTATCCCTTCACCACTGCTCCTTCGTGGGACAGAAGGTGCGCAAGGTCCACCGACGGAGCCTCACGCATGTCGTCGGTGTTCGGCTTGAACGACAGCCCAAGCAACCCCACGACTTTGTCCTGGAGGCTTCCGCCGAGGAGATCTCTCAGCACGTGGACGACTTTCCGCCTCTGGTCTCGGTTGATTTCCATCACTGCCCGCAGGAGCTGAGGGTGCGTCCCGTGGATCAAGGCCATGTACTCCAGCGCTTTGACGTCCTTGGGAAAACACGAGCCGCCGAACCCGAGCCCGGCGTCCAGGAAATAATGCCCGATCCTCTTGTCGTACCCCATCCCGGCAGCCACTTCTTTCACGTCCGCTCCAAGCTTCTCGCAGATGGAGGCGATCTCGTTGATGAAAGAAATCCTGGTGGCGAGGAAGGCATTGGAAGCGTACTTGATCATCTCCGCAGTGCGCAGGTCGGTGATGACGATGGGAGCGCGCAGTGGCAGGTAGAGTTGCGCCACTTTCTCCGCCGCTTCCCTGTCGAGCGATCCGAGCACCACCCGATCGGGGTTCAAGAAGTCGTTTATGGCGTTTCCTTCGCGGAGGAACTCCGGGTTCGAGACGACGGAAAACGGGATCGGTTCCGGCTGCTTCTTTGTCACGATGTCCGCGACCCAGTCGCCGGTGCCCACCGGCACGGTGCTCTTGTTGACGATTATCAGGGGGTGTTTCATCGTTTCGGCGATGCTTTCGGCAGCCATCCTCACATACCGCAAGTCGGCCTCGCCGTCCACCCCGGAAGGTGTGCCAACCGCGATGAAGACGAGTTCGGCTTCCTCGAGGCCTTCTTCGTACGAAGTCGTGAAAG
>JALWAP010000094.1 GCA_027016315.1 Anaerolineae bacterium
TCTTTCCGCCCCATGAGCCTGTCGGTGATTTCGAACACGAGCCACACGACCAGCACGCCGAACAAAGCGGAAAGGCTCCGCAAGGCGGCCTCGCTGGTTCCGAAGAGGAGGCTCCACAGGTGGAGGAGCCAGTAGTAGAGTGGGGGATGGATGTCGTGGGCTGCGTTCCTGGCGATGGAAACGAAAGAGCGCGAAGCCATGACGGCGCTGTTTCCTTCGTCGTTCCACAGGCTTTGCGCCCCGATTCGGTAGAACCTGACCGCGGCAGCAAGCACCAGAAACGCCAGCGGAAGCGGCCGGTTTCTGGCGCTTTGCAGGTACCGGCGGATTTTCATTTCTTAGAAGGGGATTTCTTCTTCGTTGACTGTGCTTCCGGCAGATTCGTCGGCGAGGGTGGTTTCGCCGCGGGAGCCGAGGAACCGAACGACCCGCGCCGTCAGCTCCAGTGTAGCCCTCGGCTGGCCGTCCTGTCCGGTCCACGCGGACGCGTCGATGTCACCTTCCACCAGGACGAGCCGCCCTTTGTGGAGGTACTGCGCACACTGCTCGGCAAGCTTGCGCCACGCAGTCACACGAAACCAGGTTGTCTTTTCTTGAAGGTCGCCGTTTTGGTCGGTCCATCTTTTGTTCACGGCCACGCTGAAGCTCGTGACCGGCACGCCGCTCGGCGTGTACCTCATTTCCGGATCGTTCCCCAGATTTCCGACGATTACGGTTTTTTGATACATCTTCGCACCTCTTCTTGCATCAGGGATGACTTTTGGCAGGGAGAAAAGCGCCCTCGGAGTGACTTCTAAGGTTTTCCCCTTGTCTTCGGGAGATAAATTAGAACAGCAGCTTCATTTTGTCAAGACCGGGAGAGCTGATAGGCGGCCTCGCATCGGGGCAGAATGCCGGCACAGCGGTTTCCGACCGCCCCAGAGGATAACTCCGGAGCCGGTCGGAAGCGTGCAATGCATCAGCGGACTTTCAGTTCCTTCTCGTATTCCCACAAGCCGTGGATGTTGCAGAGGGATAGAGCCACCAGTTTGCCAGACTTGTTCACCTCCATGGAGAAAGTGACCTTCGGGTGGGCGTAGACCGGACCTTTGTTCGCCCCTTTGGTCGATTCGCCGTGCCCTCTGAAGTCGAAGTGCCCGACATGGTAGATGAACTTTTCGTCGTCTGGCTTGAAGAACACGTCTATCCAGGCGATGAAATGCTCGGTTGTGTTCGGGTGGGGAATCTCCTTCCCTACCGCGACCGTCACGTCGAACGGTTTGCCTGCTTCCACTGTATCCGGTGCATCGATGACCGGTACGTGCTTCTCACCTTTCCAATCTGCGCTCTGGATGAAATCTCCGAGTGCCATTTTCACACCTCCTCGATTCGTTGAATTTTAGCTCCAAGTGCCCGGAGCCTTTCGTCTATTCGTTCGTAGCCTCGGTCGATCTGCCCAATGTTGCCGATGACGCTCTCCCCTCGAGCGCTCAGGCTCGCCAGCAGAAGGGCCATGCCTGCCCGAATGTCCGGGCTTTCCATCGTCGAACCGTGCAGCGAGGAAGGCCCCACCACGACCGCCCGGTGCGGGTCGCATAGAACTATGCGCGCCCCCATGCTGATGAGCTTGTCCACGAAGAAGAGTCTGCTCTCGAAAAGCTTTTCGTGTATCAGGATGGTTCCTTCTGCCTGGGTGGCAACCGCCAGCGCGATGCTCGTGAGGTCGGCAGGGAAACCAGGCCAGGGGGCGTCTTCGATTTTGGGGACGCTGTTGTAGGCGTCGCTCTTGATGTGCAGGTGTTGCTCGTCTGCCACCACGATCGTATCGCCTTCGAACCACATGTTCACGCCGAGCCGAACCTTGAAGACCCATTCGATGGCCCGGAGATAGTCGCTGTTGGCGTGCGCAATCCTGAGTTCCCCACGGGTCACCGCGCCCAGCCCGATGAAGCTGCCGATTTCAATGTGGTCGTTCGAGATGGTGAAATCGGTCCCGTGGAGCTCTTTCACGCCGGTTATCTTGAGCCTGTTGCTCCCGATCCCTTCGATATGGGCGCCCATGCTGTTCAGCATCAGGCAGAGGTCTTGCACGTGCGGTTCCGAAGCCGCGTTGAAGATGACGGTTTCGCCTTCCGCCAACGATGCCGCCATGATGGCGTTTTCCGTGCCGGTGACGCTTGCTTCGTCCAGGAGGATTTTCGCCCCCCGGAGCACATCCGATTCTATGTGGATGTTCCTGTCCAGGGAGACCTCTGCGCCGAGTTTCCTGAAAGCGAGCAGGTGTGTATCGACCCGCCTCCTGCCGATCACATCACCGCCGGGAGGTGGGACGTTCACGTGGCCATATCGCGCCAGCATCGGGCCTGCGAAAAGCAGCGAAGCCCGGATTTTGTGGCACAGTTCCGGATCGAGCGACGTGGTTCGTACGCCTGAATTGTCTATTTCCACGGCCTCTTCCTCGATCCACCTAACCTTGCCTCCGAGCCGCTCCAGAATCTGGAGCATGGTAAGCACGTCGCCGATGTGCGGGATGTTCCTGAGAACGACCTTTTCGTCCGTCAGCAAAGTGGCGGCGATCGCCGGGAGGGCTGCGTTTTTGTTCCCTTTCGGGGTTATGGTTCCCGAGATGGGGTGCCCGCCTTCTATGATGAACTTAGCCAAAGTTACCTCCAGAAAAGAAACGCTCGCGCGTACAAATTATAACATCCGCAGCCCCTAACCTACAAACGGAAAGGCGTTCCTCAACATAGTAACGAACATAAACCTCCTTCGGAAGCGATGGGAAGGAACACAAGCCACGATCCTTCTCCCGAAAGACCTGACACACAATAAACAAAAAACGGGGCCAACCTCGGTCAACCCCGCTTTCTGTCCCTGCTTACTCCGCGACCTCATCCACACTCGCTGTATCCGCAGGAGTAGCACTTCTTGCACCCTTCTTCGATTATCAACGTCGGCTCGCCGCACGCAGGACAGATCTCGCCGACGACGCCTTCCGGAAGGCCGTCGTTGCCGTTGGTTCCTGCCTCCGCATGGTGCGACTCCAGTGGAAGCTGTTCCGGCTTACCGCCATTCCCGGTGTCCAGAGAGAACAACGTCATGGAAGCGGATTCGTCCTCCACCTGGATATTCGACGGCGTATCCAGCAAGCCCTTGGCTTTCTTGTCCAGGTAGTCCATGAGCACCTGCGCCACGGCGTCGGGCAGGGACTTGATCCGCTTGTTCCCGAACCCCACCGGCCTACCGCCGCCGATGCCGAACAGCTGGTCCACCACGAACTGCAGCCTGCGGGTTTGGCTCACAGGGGAAGGCAGACGGAGGATCAGCGAGATCAGCCTCCCGATGGCCTCGGAGACGGCAGCGGTATCGCTTCCGGCTTTCCCCACGTTCATGAATACCTCGAATGGCTCATTGTCTTCCACAGAAGCGTTTATGGTAATGAAAGCCGTGCCCAGGGGTGTCGGCTTGCGATAGGTGATGCCGTGCATGATTTCCGGGCGCGGTTTGGGGTTCGTGGCGAAGAGATCGCCTTCTTTCTTCTCGGCCGATTCCTTCTTCTCCTTGACGCCCGCGTTCAGCACCTGGACGGTCTTGCTCCCGTCGCGGTAAATGGTGATTCCCATGCATCCGGTGTCGTAAGCCTGCATGAAGACCCTGGCGACCTCGTCCTCTGTCGCTTTGTTCG
>JALWAP010000095.1 GCA_027016315.1 Anaerolineae bacterium
AGCGCCACAACCAGCAACACCGCAGCCGCAGGCGAAGCCACAGAAACGGGAAGCTTCCCTGAAGCGATCGGACGATTCTTCTTCTTGGGGTGAAGCCTGTCCTTGTCGGCGTCCACGATGTCATTGAGGATGTAGACCACGCCGGACACGACGCAAAAGAGAACAAAAGCGGCCATTGCCCTGCCAAAATAGTCCGGGTTGAACATCTTCTTGTCGAAAACCAGCGCGGCAAAAACGAACACGTTCTTGGTCCACTGCTTGGGCCGCATCGTCTTCAGCAATGCCTTCAACATCGAGAACGCCTCCGAGTCTTTCGAATATGCAGGTCTGATGATAACCAATATGTCGATTCGAGTCAAAGTGCCGTCAACCATACCACCGCATGACTGCTCGCCCAGCCCATTGACTGCCTCCCCCCTCGGTGATATACTTTCCAACAGAGGCCGCAAGGAAGCGGTCCAGAAGCCGACGAAGGAGCGAAAAATGGATACGATACCCAAAACCATGAAGGCTGTGGTGAAAGAACGCCCCGGGCCTGGAATGGTTTACAAGGAAATCCCCGTGCCGGAAATCGGCCCCTCGGATGTACTGATCAAAGTGAGAGCCGTCTCCATATGCGGCACAGACCTGCACATCTACCGATGGGACGACTGGGCGGCAAGCCGCCTGCACCCTCCCCTGGTCATAGGACACGAATTCTGCGGATACATCGTCGCCAAAGGTTCGGAAGTCCACCACCTGAACATCGGCGATTTCGTGTCCGCCGAAAGCCACGTGGTGTGTGGAAAATGCTCGTACTGCAGGACCGGAAAAGGGCACCTCTGCCCCTACACAAAGATCATCGGGGTCGATAGGGATGGAGCATGGGCCGAGTACGTTTCGCTTCCGGCGATCAACGCCTGGCCCAACCCACCGGATACACCGCCGGAGATAGCAAGCCTGCAGGAAAACTTCGGGAACGCGGTCCACACGGCCTTTTCGTTGGACCTGCGGGCGAAGAAAGTGCTCGTGACCGGCTGCGGTCCCGTTGGGGTCATGGCCATCGCCACGGCAAAAGCGATCGGCGCACGCACGATCATCGCCACGGACGTGAGCGACTACCGGCTCAAGCTCGCCAGTAAAATGGGTGCCGACTTCACCGTAAACGCCATGAAAGAGGATGTGGTCCAGAGAGTCCTCGAACTAACCGACGGCGAAGGCGTCGATTCCTGGATGGAGATGTCGGGCGCACCGTCGGCCATCAAGCAGGGATTCACCGTGCTCAAGCCGGGCGGAGAAGTCTCCATGCTTGGGCTCACGTCGGACCCCGTGGAGATGGACCTGGACAACTTCGTGATTTTCAAGGGTGCGACCATACACGGCATCGTCGGCAGGCGGCTCTGGGAGACGTGGTACCAGATGAGAGGTCTGATACGCTCCGGCGCGGTCGACCTGATGCCGCTGGTCACGCACCGGTTCCCACTCACCGAATTCGACAAAGCTCTGGAGACTATGGCCTCCGGCAAGAGTGGGAAAATCGTCATGTTCCCGGAGGAATACTGGGAAGAGTACCAGAAAGCAAGCAAGGAGGGATGAAAATGGAGGACAAGCTCGCCTGGGTCGAAAGAGAACTGGAGAACCTGAAGAAAGAAGGGCTGTACACCACCATACGCACCCTCGGCTCGCCGCAGGGCGCCTGGCTGATAGTCGACGGGCGCAAGGTGCTGAATTTCTGCTCCAACAACTACCTCGGGCTTGCCAATCACCCGACGCTGGCGCAAAAAGCCAAGGAAGCCATCGACAAATACGGCGTCGGCCCTGGGGCAGTCAGAACCATCGCAGGCACCATGGAGCTACACGTCGAGCTCGAAAAGCGGCTGGCGGAGTTCAAAGGCGCCGAAGCAGCGATCTCATTCCAATCGGGCTTCAACGCCAACCTGGCCACGATCCCGGCCATCGTCGACAAAGGCGACCTGATCATCAGCGACGAACTGAACCACGCTTCCATCATCGACGGAGTCCGGCTCAGCAAGGCGGATAGGGCGATCTTCAAGCACAAGGACATGGATTCGCTCCGGGACGTGCTGAAAGAGAACGCCGGCAAATACCGCAGAACCCTCATCGTCACAGACGGGGTCTTCAGCATGGACGGCGACATCGCACCGCTGGACAAGATCGTCGAGCTCGCCAAAGAATACAACGCCATCACCATGGTGGACGACGCCCACGGCGAAGGCGTGCTCGGACGGGGCGGTCGCGGTATCGTCGATCATTTCGGGCTCCACGGACAGGTCGACATCGAGGTCGGCACCATGTCCAAGGCTTTTGGGGTCGTGGGCGGATACGTGGCAGGCGACAGGCGCATCGTCGAGTGGCTGCGCCAGCGTGGTCGGCCGTTCCTTTTCTCCAGCGCGATGACCGTGCCGGACACCGCGGCGTGCCTTGCGGCGGTCAACATCCTGGAAAGCTCCACGGAACTCGTGGACAGGCTTTGGGAGAATGCGAGGTATTTCCAGGGAGCGATGCGAGACCTGGGGTTCGACACAGGCTTCACCGAAACGCCCATCACGCCCGTGATGCTCGGCGAGGAGAAGCTGGCGCAGGAGTTCAGCAAGCGTCTTTACGAAGAAGGCGTCTTCGGCACCGCGATAGCGTACCCGACGGTTCCCAAAGGGAAAGCCCGCATCCGTGTGATGATCTCCGCCGCCCACAGCAAGGACGACCTGGATTTCGGGCTCGAGAAGTTCGCAAAAGTCGGCAAAGAACTCGGCGTGATTTCGTGAAGACGGCAGCCGGGGAAGAGATTTCCGCACGACGGACGCCAGATCGCAAAAAGCAGATCGATTTCTGGAGGATGAGATGAGCACATTGCTGATACGACACGCCGACCTTCTGGTCACTATGGACGACAACAGGCGCAAGATACCGGATGGCGGCGTATACATCGTGGACAACGCGATAGAAAAAGTAGGCCCGACCCGGGAGCTACCCGCTACGGCGGACAAAGTTCTGGATGCTCGGGGGAAGATCGTGCTGCCAGGGCTGATCAACACCCATCACCACCTCTACCAGACGCTCACCAGGGCAGTGCCCGCAGCCCAGGACGCCGACCTGTTTCACTGGCTGAAAACGCTTTACACCATTTGGGCCAGAATGGACAGCGAAGCGGTCTACGTGAGCGCCCTGGTCGGGCTGTCCGAGCTCATGCTTTCCGGAGCTACCACCGTAGCCGACCACCTGTACATCTTTCCCAACGGAGTGAAGCTGGACGACGAGATATGGGCAGCGAAAGAGTTGGGCGTCCGGTTCCACCCAACCCGCGGTAGCATGTCGCTGGGGGAAAGCAAAGGTGGCTTGCCTCCCGATTCGGTGGTGGAGGACGAAGACGCCATACTGAAAGACACGCAGAGGGTGATCGAGGAGTACCATGAAGCCGAGAGGTACGGGATGGTGAGGATCGCCGTCGCCCCGTGCTCGCCGTTCTCCGTCACCCCCGAACTGATGAAGGAATCCACCGCGCTGGCAAGGAGCTACGGCGTGCGCTTGCACACACATCTCGCAGAAACCAAAGACGAAGAGCGGTTCTGCCTGGAGAAGTTCGGCAAGAGGCCTGTGGCTTACGTGGAGAGCCTCGGGTGGCTGGGGCCGGACGTCTGGTTCGC
>JALWAP010000096.1 GCA_027016315.1 Anaerolineae bacterium
ACCGTACCGTCGGGCCAGGGACAATCGCCCGTGTTCATCAGCCTCCAGACCTTGTCGAAGCTCTCCCCCGGCTTGAACTCGGTGCCGTCGGGCACCGTTATGTCCATGACGAAAGCCGCCTGCGGAACGCAAGGGGGCTTCGTGGGCGGGACGGCTGTGGCCGTCGGCCCGGGGGGATTGGGAACGGAAGTGCCGCTTGCCTTCGTTGGAGCAGTCGTCGGGGTTTCTGCAGGAGCGACTGACGTCTGCGTAGGTGCCGCAACTACCACACTCACCGGCGTTGGAGTCTTTTCTGTGAGCCCTCCCAATGGCCCCAAGCCTTTCTTTTCACTGCATCCAGCCATCACCATCACGGCGAAAGCCAGCGCGACCAGGAAAACCAGTTTCCGATTCATCGAACACCTCCTCCTTTCGGCCAAAACGCACTGTTTAGTGCCCACGGGACTTCACACACCAGAATTATACATCAAGCCGATTCCGATGCGCCTGGGCGACCGGCCTCCACCGGCAGGCCTTCCGCACTCCATTCGTCCCATGAGCCGATGTAGAGCCGCACTTTCTCGAAGCCGAGCCAATCGAGCACGAAGCAGACGTGCGATGCCGCCACGCCGGCGTTGCAGTAGCATACGATTTCGTCGTCCCTCCCCAGACCCAGGGACTGCGCTGTTTCCGCCAGAACGTCCCTGCTTTCCAGCCATTCGCTTTCGGCATCCCGACGGATGTTCCTGGTCCACGGCCACCAGATCGTCCCGGGGATGTGGCCTTTGAGGAATTCTTTCTCCGTCCTGGCGTCTATCAGTTTGATCTCCCCAAGGCGCTCCGCAATCTCGCCGGTGCTCGCCAGGAGTGAGCCATCCGGAGAGGGTTCGAAAGCAGGACGGGGGAAATCAGGCAGGGAATCCTCCGCTGGCGCTCCCCGCACCAGCCATCCTTGCCAGCCGCCGTCGAGTATCGACACTTCTCGGAAGCCAAGGCTTTTCAGCATCCAGTACGTCAACGTGCTCGAGGTGCGCGTGGTTTCGTCGTAGATCACGAACCTGGTGTCTTGCCCGAACCCGAGCGGCTCCAGTTCCCGTCGGAGGTCTTCGACCGATCGAAGTCGCCTGCGGGGAGGGAGCGTGAAAAGCGATCCCGGGTCGAAAGGGAAAGCTCCCGGAATGTGCCCCCAGGGGTATCCGGCCGTAGCCTGCCCGAAAGTCGCCCTGACATCGAGGATGCGGAGGCCTTTCTTCAGGTTCTTCCTCAGCCAGTCGGCCTGCACCAGTTTTCCTGGAAGTCGGGTCTTCCCGAAGAGGCTCATTCGTCGCCTCCGGATGGGGGTTGCCAACCTTCCCATTTTCTGTAGAGGAAGTTCTCTATCCCGAGCCTTGCGAGCACCCGCCCGACGGTGTTGTCCACGATGTCGTCGATTGTCGATGGCCTGGTGTAGAAAGCCGGAACCGGTGGGAATATCACCGCTCCGATCTCGGCAGCCCTTTCCATCAACTTCAGATGCCCCAGGTGGAAAGGCGTTTCCCTCACCATCAGGATCAAGGGGCGCCCTTCTTTCAATGTGACGTCGGCTGCCCGCACGATGAGGTCTGAGGCGTAGGAATTGGCGACCGCAGAGAGGGTCTTGATGCTGCATGGAGCGATCACCATCCCGGCCGTCTCGAAAGAGCCGCTGGCTATGGGAGCGCCGATATCCTTTGGCTTGTAGGAAACGTCGGCCAGCGACTTGACGTCGGAGGCTTTCCACGAAGTTTCCTGTGGGATGATTGCTGCCGAAGCAGCGCTCATGACCAGGTGGGTTTCGACATCTTCCACTTTCCGGAGAGCCTCCAGGAGCCGAATTCCGTAAATCTGGCCGCTGGCTCCGGTCATCGCAACGACTATTCGTTTCATTTTTTCACACCCACGTGTATCGCAACTGTGCCGAGCATGAGCACTTTGTAGGTCACGTCGGAGAGCCCGGCGGACTCCATGATGCCTTTGAGCTCCTCGGGGCGGGGGAAGGCAAGGGTGGAATGGGGGAGGTAGGTGTAGGCGTTCTTCCGTTTGCTGACGAGTTGCCCGATGAACGGCACCAGGTCGAAGAAATAGAAATGGAAGATATCTTTCCACAAAGGGGTGGATGGCCGCGTGATTTCGAGGCATATCACCCGCCCGCCCGGCTTGACCACCCGTACCTGCTCGGAGAAAGCCCGCTCTATGTCCACCACGTTTCTCATCATGAACCCGCTGGCTGCGGCGTCGAAAGAGTCGTCGGGGAACGGCAGGTTCAACGCGTCGCCCATGACGAACGGAAAGCCCCTGCCCGAATGCTTCCTCCTGCCGGCTTCTATCATTCCGGGGGAAAAGTCCAGCCCGACGACCCAGGCACCCGGATGCTGGCGCAGCGCTTCGTACCCTATGTCTCCCGTGCCGGTGGCCACGTCCAGAAAGCTGCCGTTCTCCGGCAGGCGCGCCTCTTTCACCACCATGCTCCTCCACCGACGATCCTGTCCCAGAGTCATTATCCGATTCATCAGGTCGTATCTGGCGGAGATTTCGGTGAACATGTTCCGGACGAACTTCGGCTTTTCCTCCGTCGGAGGCAACACGTCTTTCTGTTCCAAGAATCCCTCCAGTGAACGCGGTAAGCGCACCTTTTTCGCATCTACATTTTACACGTTCTTGCGCCTGGGGGCGAGCCGCAGGGAGAGCGAAGTTCGGAGAATGGGCTGCAGGCGGGGAAACTGTGCTATAATTCTCAGGTGAACGTAAGAACGCCGGTTCGGGGAGTCGAGCGCGAAGTCTCCGGCGGGAAGGAAGGCTATGAGCGGGAAAAGCGTCCTTTGGAAAGCAATGGTGGGCATAGGGGCTGCCCTGGTGATAACGGCGGGAGTGCTTACCGGGATGTACCTGACCGGGAACCTGGAGCTTCCGTTCGTGGAAACGCCGACGCCGATCGTTGTGGCTACGCCGATCCTGGCGTCCCCCGTTGCTCCGAACGCCACGACCCCAACTCCGGGGATGGTGACTCCAACTTCACAGCCGCCCGCTCCAGGAACGCCAATCACCCTGACGGTGTGGCTGCCCGATTCCATGTTCCCCGATCCGAACACCGCCGATGGTAAGCTCCTGAAGGCCCGGCTCGAGGATTTCCGGAAAGCGCACGCGGGCATTTCGGTGGAGGTGGATAGGAAACTTCCGTACGGCAAGGGCGGAATGCTCGAGTATCTGCGGACCGCACACTCGGTCGCCCCGAAGATACTGCCGGATGTTGCCGTGATCGACGTGCAGAGCATCGACAAAGCCGTTTCGATAGGAGCTTTGCAACCGATGGAAAACCTGATCCCGCAGGCGCTCCGGAAGGATATGTACGGGTTCGCCAGGAGTGCGGGGGTGGTGGGGGAGCACCAGTACATGCTCTTCTTCCAGGCGAAGTTCGAGCACGCCGCCGTGAATCAGGAGAAGTGCAACCTCCAATCGCCGACCTGGGATCAGCTTTTCAAGAACGGGTGTATCTACCTCTTCCCTGCGGCCGGGTCTGCGGATTCGCTCGACATGGCGATCATATCCCACTACCTGGGCGCGGGCGGGAGCATCGATCAGACCAGGTCGCTGAAGTTC
Organism: Anaerolineae bacterium; assembly: GCA_027016315.1. GTDB lineage: Bacteria > Chloroflexota > Anaerolineae > S016-19 > S016-19 > S016-19. Next base: position 3,595 of record JALWAP010000096.1, read on the forward strand.
GAAGAAAAGCCGCTGCGGAGGCTGTTCAGCTTTTACACT
>JALWAP010000097.1 GCA_027016315.1 Anaerolineae bacterium
CCGTTCGTGCTGCGATGGCGACGTTGTTGAAGATGCAAAACCCCATGCCCGCAGATCTCCTGGCATGGTGTCCGGGCGGCCTCACCAGCGCAAAGCCGCGGTTCGTTTCGCCTTTGACGATCGATTCTACCAAAGATGTAAGTCCGCCTGCGGCGGTCATGGCGGCATGGTACGTTCCGCTGACCACGTAGGTGTCAGGATCGAGATTGCCGCCTCCCTCGGCGTCCATCCGGGCAACCCTGGCCACGTATTCCGCCGTGTGCACCCGCAGGAGTCGATCGGCGCGGATCGGGTGTGCCTCCAGCCGATCGACTTCGTCCAGCAGCCCGATCTCGGAGAGATACTCGAGGGTGAAATCTACCCGCTCGGGCCTTTCCGGGTGCGCGTCCGATGCATGGGCGCTTTGTTCGCCGTTGACAACCAGCGCGGGCTTCATTCTCCCTCCTGATACCTGGACGAGCTCTTGATGTGTATGACCTCCATCCCGAGCGGGTAGTATGCGTCGGCGGCTTTTTGGAGCTCGGAAGCAGCCGTTTCCTCAAACGAAAGCACTTCCACCCGAACTCCACGAGCCCGGAGGAAATTCACCAGGTCTACGAAATCTCCATCCCCGCTCACCAGTACCACCGTATCGAGCCGATCCGAGATCGCTATGCTATCGGTGGCGATGCCCATGTCCCAATCGGCTTTCATCGAACCGTCGGGGAGCACGCGGGCGTGCTTGGCCCTGACCTCGTATCCCATTCGCTTCAACACTTCTATGAAGCCGGTCTGGTCTACGTCGTCGACCAACACGGTGTAGACGATGGCTCGGATGAGTGTTCTGCCCTTGAGCGCTTCTTCCAGCAGAGCCTCGTAATCCACCCAGGCGTCACGCCCATAGATGCTCTTTGCCGAATGAAACATGTTTTGTCCGTCTACGAAAATACCAACGCGTTGGGCAGAAGGGGGGCTTTTTCGCCCTTTAGAGTTCATTTTCCGCTCTTCCTTTTTCTATGGCATCTTGCAAAATTATAGCATTCGGTTCGCGATGAAAGCAAACATTTATGAGTAAAAACGATGCGAGGAAACGGCGGATCGATGAGTTAGGGCTCTCGTAAGCGGTTTGCGAGCCATTCCCTTGCCAGGATGGAATAGACTTCGTAGTCCACGAATGCTCCATTCAGCAGGGCTACCTCACGCAACGTCCCTTCGTGGGTGAACCCAAGCCGCTCCGGGATGGCTCTACTCCTCCGATTCCCGGTAGCAGCCTGGATCTGTATCCTGTGCAGTCCCATCTCTCTGAACCCGTAATCCAGCAGGAGTTCGACGGTTTTGGTCACCAGCCCCCGCCCCTGGAATTCACGGCCTATCCAGTACCCGATCTCGCCGTTCGCTCCTCGGGAGAGTTTCTTGAGCTCGACCATTCCCGCGAAATTTCCTTCTACCCAGATCGAAAGCGGGATGCGCTCGCCCCTGGCGGCGCTTTCCAACAAGTTGCGGAGGGCTTCCCTCTCGTCCTCGGGGGTTCTGATCGATCCAGCCCACTCGAGCCATTCCATCAAATGGTGGCGGTTTCGCTTCACCGCATCGAAGATCGCTTCTGCATCAGTGATGAGTGGCGACCTGACCCACGCGCCGTTCCCCAGCGGATGCCCCAGGAAAGTGCTTTCCGGATTTGCTTCCTGGATGGCGGAAGGCTGGAGGTGCGGTTCCTCTACAGCCTCTTTCCCCTTGGGCGGCCAGGGAAAGTGCTCCAGTTTCACTCCGGCTTCTCTAAGGAATTGAACCGAGTATTCGTCGGGGTAGTCCCCTGCGTACACGACCCGCACGAGCCCGGCGTTGATGATCATCTTGGCGCACGTGAGGCATGGTTGGTGGGTGACGTAAATCGTCCCGCCTTTGATGCTGATTCCGTGATAAGCGGCCTGGATGATGGCGTTTTGCTCCGCGTGCAAGGTGCGGACGCAATGTCCGTTTATCATCAGGTGTCCGACTTCGTCGCAATGGGGCAGGCCCCTTGGAGCGCCGTTGTAGCCAGTGGTCAGGATCCGACGATCCCTCACGATGACGGCACCAACGTGCGCGCGGTCGCAGGTGGCGCGCGAGGCCACCTGGAAGGCTATCCCCATGAAGTATTCGTCCCAAGAAGGCCGCGGGTCTGCCATCGTCATCCCGTCCCGAATTGTCTATCGCCAGCGTCCCCAAGCCCCGGCACGATGTAGCCGATTTCGTTGAGATGGTCGTCTATCGCCGCCACATGTATCGGCACGTCCGGGTGGGCGGAGCTCAGCGCTTCGACGCCCTCCGGCGCCGCGATGATCCCTACGAACTTGATCCGGCTCGCTCCCCATTTCTTGAGGATGTTCACCGTCGCAACTGCAGAGCCTCCCGTCGCCAGCATTGGATCGAGGATTAGGCAAACGTCGACCGTTGGGGAGACGGGGAGCTTGTTGTAGTATTCGACCGGCCGGAGAGTTCTTTCGTCCCTGTAAAGCCCTATGTGCCAGACTTCGGCCTGCGGGAGCATTTCCCATACTCCTTCCACCATACCCAGTCCGGCGCGGAGGATCGGGATCAGCCCAATCTTTTCCTTCAGGGTGTGGCCGCGGGCAATTCCCATCGGGGTCTTGACGGATACTTCCTCCACCGCCAAATCCATGGTCGCCTCGTAGGCCAGCAGGATGGCCAGTTCCCTGATCAGCTCCCGGAATTTCTTCGGCTCGGTTCTCTCATCCCTCAGCAATGTGAGTTTGTGTCGAACCAGAGGGTGAGTGGAAACGTGTACCTGTGACATTTTCACCCCCAACGGACTCTTTCAGAAGCGAGATGGTCTCCTCCATCTCATCGATTGGCGCTCCAATTCCTCCTTGCAGGAAAGGCAGAGCCTGGCTTCGGGAAAAGCCTCCAGTCTGGCTGGGTCTATGGGCTTCCCGCATCGCTCGCATATCCCGTAAGTTCCCTTGGCGATTGCCTCCAAAGCCGCCTCGATGTCCTCGAGGCGCTTTTGCATGGCAGTGAGCAATGCTTGGGCTTTTTCCCTTTCGTGGAGCTCCGGGTCACCTTCTTCTTCGTCTATATCCACTTCGGCCTTCAAACTTTCCTGGAGTTCTGCTATGTCCTGAAGCAATTGCTTCCGTTCTTCTTCCAGCCGAACTTTGTTCTTTTCGGTAATTTCCTTCAGTCTGTCCTGCATTTTCACCTTCCCTGGCCTCTCCATCTTGCGATGGAGATGGATTTTTGGAAGTCACACAGCCTGTAAGATTGTGCGTACTTATACCAGCTTTTTTATAGCTCGTCAAATGAGCCGAACTGACCTTCGGATAAGCCACGGAGTATACTACTTTGCGCCTTGCGCCGCCTTGTGTCCTGGCGTTCCATTTCGCTCTCTCCCGACAGGTTTTCTTTCCGTTTGGGCAGCGCCACGCGCTGTGGGTTTACTCGGAATGACGAGAACCACGTGGAAAGTGGCGAAGTTGCCCGGTGCGAGGGCTTAGGCTTTGAGCGCATCCAATCCCCTGCCCCAACCTTCGTTCCATCGTTTGCCGTATTTTGCCCGTGAGTTTATAATTATGCCCGCTTGTCACGAGAAACGAGATAAAGTCAAGGAGTTGTAATGTCGCCTGATATCATCAACAAGATCGGTGTGATT
>JALWAP010000098.1 GCA_027016315.1 Anaerolineae bacterium
TCGTGAATTACACCCCGCTGCACAGGCCGACCAAAGAGGGCGCCATCAAAGCGATGACCCAACACACGGGCGAGGTGCTCGAGTCGATTGGGCTTCTGAAAGTGGACTTCCTGGGGCTTTCCACGCTTACGCTGATGAGGCTGGCGGCGGATCTGATCGAAAAGAACCACGGCGTCAAATACACCCTTGCAAACATTCCCATAGACGATCCGGAGACCTACAAGCTTCTCTCCTCCGGCGACGTGACCGGCATCTTCCAGGTGGAATCCCAGGGGATGCGGCGCGTCCTGACCAACATGAAGCCGACCAAGATCGAGCACATCATCGCGACGGTCGCGCTGTACCGCCCCGGCCCGATGGAGTACATAGACGATTTCATCAAGAAGCTGCACGGCGAGGCGGAAATCGTCTACAAGCACCCGATCATGGAATCCATCCTCAAGGAAACCTACGGCGTGATCGTCTACCAGGAACAGATCATGCAGATCGCGCAGCAGATGGCCGGTTACACGCCTGGGGAAGCAGACCTGATGCGTCGGGCGGTCAGCAAGAAAAAGAAAGCAGCCCTCCTGGCGCACCGGGAGCGTTTCGTCAAAGGCGCAAAGGAGAGGGGTATCCCGGCCGACGTGGCCAATTCCGTCTTCGACGACATCGAGTATTTCGCCAGGTACGGGTTCAACAAATCCCATGCTGCGGATTACGCCATGATCACCGTGAAGACGGCTTACCTGAAAGCCCACTACCCCGTGGAATACATGACGGCGTACATGACGATCGAGCGCCACAACACAGAGAAGCTGGGGTTCCTGGTGGCGGAAGCAAGGCGCATGGGCATAGAAGTGCTCCCGCCGGACATCAACAAGAGCGATCGCACGTTCACCATCGAGATCATTCCGCCGGAGCAACGTTCCGGCGAGCCACGACGTGGAAGCGGCTACCCTTACCCAATCCCGCCTGGTTCGGCGATAAGGTTCGGGCTCGAAGCAGTGAAGAACGTGGGCGAAGGCCCGGTGAAAGTCATCCTGGAGGAACGAAAACGAGGCGGCGAGTTCAAGAGCCTGGAGGACTTCTGCCGCAGGGTCGACCTGTCCCAGGTCAACCGCCGCGCGCTCGACAGCTTGATCAGAGTCGGAGCCTTCAGCCAGTTTGGCAATCGAGCCCAGCTCCTCGAGATGGTCGACGTGATGATGACGCTCAGTAAACAGGAAAAAGATCGCCAGTCCCGTGGACAGCTTTCGATGTTCGACCTGCTGGAAGACGAAGAAGGGGTCGGAAAAGGGATGCTTCCGCCGCTGCCGGATGTTCCGGAGGCGAGCCAGCGGGAGGTGCTCGCCTGGGAGAAAGAACTGATCGGCGCTTACGTTTCGTCCCATCCGCTCCAGAAAGTCGTCGCCGACTTCGGCGACTTGATCACGGCGTATTCCGCAGAGCTCGGCGAAGAAATGAACGGCCAGTTGGTCACGATGATCGGAATGTGCCGCGAGGTAAGGGTAATCCAGACCAGGACGAAAAAGGAGATGGCGTTCGTCCGCATGGAAGACCTGCTCGGCGAGTTCGAGGTCGTGGTCTTCCCGAAGCTCTACAAAAAGGTCAGCGAGCTCCTCGTCCCGGACAAGACGTTGCTCGTAAAAGGCAAAGTGGACGCCAAGGATGGGCGGACGAGCGTGCTGGCCGACCGGATCACAGACGAAATCACGAGATACATGCCTGCCGACGAAGCACAACCAGAGGCTGCCCCGCCCCCACCTTCGGCGCCCCCGGTGGAAAATCCATTTGCCAACGAACCGCCGCCGTGGGTATCGGAAGAACCCGGGAGGTACTCGAACGGCAATGGCAATGGCAACGGCAACGGGCACGTGGACGGCAACGACAAATCGAACGGAGGAAGCATGGCTGAAGACGCTACAAAGGATCGCCCATCTGCGGGACAAAGCAGCTACGAGGAAATCTCCGTGATCCTGAAGCGAAGCCAGGACGACCAAAAGGACATCGAGAAAGCTGACCGCGTGATGGACGTGCTCAAGTCACATCCTGGGAACGGCAGAGCGAAAGTGATCGTGGTGATCGGCGACGAGAAAAAAGTCATCGAATTCCCGAATCTTGCGGTTTCGTGCACGGAAGGCGTGGCAGCGGAGATCAGAAAAGCGGCGGAAGTGGAGGTGGTGCTATCGTGAATCTCTTGGGAGGATCGAAGATGGATAGAAAGGTTTTCGTCTTTGTTCTGTTGATGACGGGGGCCTTGCTTGCCGGTTGCGGCGGTTCGCCGAAATTCACCCCAACCCCAACCCGCACGCCGGTGCCATCGGCGACGCCAACACCTACGTTCACACCGTCGCCGCCCCCAACGGCTACCTTTACTCCAACGCCAACGAGCATACCCGGTCGCAGCCCCGTGGGCACGCCTGTTGCATCCGGAGCTACAGCCACCCCGTCTTCCGGCGGAAGCACTCAGGGGAAAACGCCTTCACCAGCGGGCACACCGCGCCCAGTGCCGGTTCCCACCCTGGGCAACAACGTCGACGTGTTCACCGGCCTCCCGGTGCCCGATCCGGCGCGGCTGGACAGGATGCCGGTGGCGGTGAAGATCGAAAACGCGCCTGCAGCCCGCCCCCAGTACGGCCTGAACGAAGCAGACGTCGTGTTCGAGCACCTGGCAGAAGGCGGTATCACCAGATTCACAGCGATTTTCTACGGGAAAGACGCTTCCAGAATAGGGCCGGTTCGCAGCGCCAGGCTGATCGACCTGGAGATACCGGTGATCATGCACGCGTTCTTCGCCTACTCTGGCGCCAGTCCGCCGGTCACCAGAAAAATCAAGAACTCTGACTTCGCCAAGTACACGCTCTCCGATTGGTTCGGAGACCCGGTGTTCTACAGGATAAACAACGGAAAGGCGCGCGAACACACCCTGTTCACTGACACGAAAATTCTGTGGAACTACGCCAAGAAAAAAGGGTGGAAAGGCCGACCACCGCAGATGTGGGCGTTCAGCCAGACGCCGCCTCCGGGAGGAAAGCCCGCAGAAACCATCTTCATCCCATACAGCAAGCAGTATTCCGATGTCACCTACAGGTACTCGCCGGGGCTTGGGAAATACTTGCGATGGATACTCGGGGTGAAGCACATCGACGCACTCACGGGAAAGCAGATTGCAGCTTCCAACGTGGCGATCCTTTACGTCAACCACGTGAAGACTCTCATCGTCGAGGACGCGCTGGGCTCTCGCTCCATCGAAATACAGCTCTGGGGCAGCGGCAAGATGACGCTCTGCCGGGACGGAAAAGCCTATTCCGGCATGTGGGTTCGGGCGGCAAGGCATTCCCCACTTCAATTCCTGAACCCCGCCGGGCAACCGCTGCCATTGAAGCCCGGTAATACATGGATAGAGCTGGTGCCTTTGGACATGGAGGTAACGATCAAATGAAGAGGACATGCGAATGATAAACGCCCCAGGTTACGAAGACGACTCCGGAGAACTGCTGAGATACATCGGCGACATTTTCACGCCATATCAGATACTCTACGACAGGCGCAAGCCCGGAGTCGTTCACCTGTACGGCCGCTTGATGGCGCCGCCTGAAAGCGCATACGACGCCCTCAAGGATCGGCTCTCTGTTTTCGGGTATACGCCGATGCTCAGGGAGGATCGGGGCTGGCACGTGCTCACCCTGGTGCCGGGAGTCCTGGTCGAACCAAAACCCCGCTCTCCCCTGGTGAACATCGTTCTCGCCATATTGACTTTCCTCACCACCACGATGATCGGCAAGACATTTTCGACTTCGTCCGCGCCCATCTGGAGCCTGAAGGATTTCACCGCAGGCATGCCGTTTTCCGTCTCCCTGATGACCATCCTGGGCATCCACGAGCTCGGGCATTATTTCATGGGGAGGAAGCACAAGGTTTCCGTCACGCTGCCTTACTTCATCCCTGTGCCGTTCGGCCTCGGGACGTTTGGGGCTTTCATCCAGATGCGCTCGCCGGTGCGAAACCGACGGCACCTGTTCGACGTAGGAGTAGCAGGCCCGCTGGCTGGCGCGGCGGTGGCGATTCCGCTTTACGTCATCGGATTCAGCCGATCCCCGATCGTGCCCATCTCGCAGGGATCCACGGGGCTGGGGAGTTCGCTCTTCGTGAAATTCGTCGACCTATTCAGGCATGTGCCTTACGGGTACGACGTCATGCTGAATCCGGTAGCACTGGCCGCATGGTTCGGGCTTTTCGTGACCGCGCTCAACCTGCTTCCCATCGGACAGCTCGACGGAGGACACGTAGCGTACGCTCTCTTCGGCTCGGTCTGGGGGAACCGGCTCGCCAAAGCCACGCTCGTGCTGCTCGCTGTCGGCTCGATCCTGTGGACCGGATGGATGGTTTGGGGATTTCTCGCGCTCATACTCGGGGTAACCCACCCGCCCCTCCTGGACGAAATAACCACCCTCGACGAAAGGCGCCGATGGGTTGGCTACCTGGCTATTTTCCTTTTCCTGATAACCGTACCTCCAAAGCCTTTCTACTTCTGAGTACCTCCACGGTGCAATGCGCTGCTCAAACAGGAAGGAAACCTGTTGAGAGAGACTGAGAAGGAACGCCAAGATGCAAATGCCACGTAAGTCGCAAAGATTTTCGAAAGGTCTTTGCGTCTCGCTCATCTTTGCGGCTTTACGTTGACATAACCCCTCCCCACGAGTGTTTTCTTAGGAGACAGAGCTGGACTCAGACCGTCGGGCATTTCCTTCCATGCAACCGCTGCCCGGCAACCACCCTGTCCCCAGCCTGCCACGTCAGGCCTGACTCCGATGCTTGCAAAACGGCATGGTCTGGGTTATAAACGTAGCAAAAGGACGGGAAAGGACGGCATGGCGGACAGAGTCGGAATCATACTGGCATCGAGCTCGAAGCGACGGCAGCAACTGTTGAGAGAAATCGGCCTGGAGTTCGTCGTGCGACCGTCCGACATCCGGGAAGAGATGCTCCCAGGGGAGAGTCCGGACGAGTTCGTCTTCAGGATGGCGCTGGAGAAACACAAAGCGGCAAGCCCGCAGGACGGGGAGATCGTCGTTGCAGCCGATACCATCGTAGTGCTCGATGGCGTTGTGCTCGGGAAGCCCGCGGACGAGGAAGAAGCCCGTTCCATGCTCGAGGCGATGCGAGGGCGGGCGCATCAGGTGAAGACCGGCCTTGCCATAGGCACGCTCCACACCGTGGTGTCGGAGGTCGTAACAACCACGGTCTGGATGCGGGACTACTCCCCGCAGGAGATCAACGAGTACGTGGCGAGGGGAGAGCCGTTCGACAAAGCGGGGGGATACGCCATCCAGGACCAGGAGTTTGCGCCGGTGGCATTCTACCAGGGAAGCCCGATGAACGTGGTAGGGCTTCCGATATGCAGGCTTGCGTTCCATCTCGGCAACTTTGGAATCGCTGTGCCAGTGGATCCGATGGAGGTGTGCAGAAGATGGTTTGGGGAAGGATGTGGAGATTAGCCGTTGTCATCTTCCTGCTGGCGCTGGCCCTTTCTGCCTGTAGCAAGGGAAAGCCACGCAATCCCGAAGCAGACAGAGCGCAGATCCAGCAGGTTCTCGCGGCTGAATCGAAAGGGGTTGTGGACGAGGACATCGACGGCCTCGTGTCCCTCTGGACGGACGATGCAGTGGTACGAGATGCAAACCACACCCCAGACGATCCATCGGACGACGTGGTATGGGAAGGAAAAGACGCCATACGCGAGCGATACGTGAAAGTGGTATTCCCGGGCAACCCGCCTCTGGTCGAGCACCAGATTGTGGCAATAAAGTTCGAAGGCAACACAGCCGCGGTCACCACCACGACGAAAATCGGGAACGAGGTGGCACCGTCGGGCGACAGGTGGAAGTTTAAAAAAGTCAGGGGGAAGTGGCTCATCGCCGGCCTTACGTACAACCTGGAGAAAGGGAAGTGAACTTCTCGAGATGTGGCGCGACGGCGAATCTGGTGAGCTGTATCCCACTGCTGAAAGACATTCCTCAGCACGAAATGGAAAACGTCGCTGAGAAGCTCGAAATCCTTTCCTGCGACAAAGGAGAAATCGTCTTCCGGGAGGGAGATCCGGGAGAAGCGGTCTACTTCGTTCTGAACGGCAGGATCAAGCTACTGCGGCACACTTTGCGAGGTCGCGACGTGGTTGTGGACGTGCTGGGCCCGGGCAGGGTATTTGGAATCATGGCGGTCGTATCCAGGTCGCGCTATAGCGCCGATGCGCAAGCCCTGGAACACGCTGTTCTGGCGAAGATCTCCAGGAGCGATTTCATGGAGATGCTATCCACCTACCCATCGGTGGCGGTCAAGACATCGCAGGAGCTGGCGGAAAGGCTCAGAAGCGCCAACGACCTGATCAACACCCTGGCCGTGGACAGGGTCGACCGCAGGATTGCGTACATCCTGATCAAGCTCGCTAGAATCTCACGTGGCGAGCCAGAGGAAATCGAACTTCCGCTGACTAGGCAGGACATAGCGGACATGGCGGGGACGACGGTGGAGACAGCCATCAGGGTCATCAACCGGTTCAGGCAGGCCGGGATGATCGAGACCTACAGAGGCAGGATAAGGATCGTGGACCGGGACGCACTGCTCAAGTACACGTCTGGGAGGAAGGTATGAAAGCGATTCTTCAGCGGGTTACCGAGGCCAAGGTCACGGTGGACGGCGAGACCGTGGGAGAGATTGGCAGAGGGCTCTTGATTCTCCTGGGTGTGTCGGAGGGCGACACGGAAGCGGAAGCGCGGATGCTGGCGTCCAAAGCGGCGGCCTTGCGCATTTTCGCCGACGAAGCCGGGAAGTTCAACCTTTCGGTGAAGGACGTGGGCGGGGCGGCGCTGGTCGTCTCCCAGTTCACGCTGTACGCCAACGTGCGCAAAGGTCGACGCCCGAGCTTCAACAGGGCAGCGCCCCCGGAGATCGCCGCACCGCTGGTAGACAAATTTGCATCGTTTCTGGAAAAAGAAGGCGTGCCGGTTGCGCAAGGAAAGTTCGGGGCAATGATGATGGTCTACCTGTGCAACGACGGCCCCGTCACGATTATCCTGGATAGCGACGAACTGAAAGCGCCGAGAAGGCAACAAGAAAAAAGGTCTGGAGGTGAGAAATGATCTGGCAGGAGAGGCTCGATACGGCACTGATCGAGGCCCGGGAAATGGCCAAGGCCCTACCGAAATACCTGGACCAGGACGAGTTGTTCTGGCAGATGATCATCCACACGCCCGAAGGGGACAAACTGCCGAAAATGACGCTCGGCGGCCTCCTGGAGCGCGTGCAGTATCTGGAAATGAGCCGGGAGAAGCTAAGCGATGCCGACCTGGAAACCCTGCAGGAAGTGAAACGGGAGATCGAGGAAGCCAGAAAACAATACCGGGATGCGTATGCGAAGTTCCTGGAAAGGGAGCTTTCCAGCCATCTGCATTCGTGGCACTGGTATCTGGACGACCTGCTCGGTGGGAATGGTGACGCTCTGGAAAGGTACCCGCAAGAAGTTTGGATCCGAACCCGGATAGAGCTTCTGGTGGAGGAAGCTGGAAAAGTCGGTGCCAATGTTCCGGAGGACAAGATCCGAGTGGAGGATAGACGGCTCCGGGAGGTCTGGGTCGAAGGAGAATTCATCTGGCCTGAGTGGTTGAAGAAATTCTACCCGAAGGATCGGTACTGGTGGCTGTACGGAAAACCGGTGCCGCCGGAGGACGATTGACTCAGGCCGAACGGTCGGAAGGCTGTCCAATCGAGAACAGACTATCCTGCGATATACGCCCCGTCATTCTTATGTCAACGCAAAGGCGCGAAGACAAGCGAGACGCAAAGACTTTTTGAATTTCTTTGCGCTTTACGCAGCCTCGCGTCTTGGCGTTCCCTTTCAGTCTCTCCCGACAGGTTTTCTTCCCGTTTGAGCAGCGCCACGCACTGCGGAGTTACTGAGAATGACGCAGGGAACATTCCGATGCACAAAGCTTTAGTTCGCAAGAGAGGCTGTTTCGTTTCGGACTGTCAAAGAACTTTAGTCGGTGGTGACAAAAACCAGGGGCGTGGCCTTTTGACCACGCCCCAAACGTAAACGGCCGAACCGATGCAAGGAGGGGGGTTATCGGCTGAACCGCTTATCGACGATGTCGGACATCTTCTCCCGCACTCGCTCCAGCGGGATCCTGGTCAGGATCGGCTCGAAGAAGCCGTGGACGATCAACCGCTCGGCCTCCACCCGCGGCAGCCCCCTTGCTTGAAGGTAGAAAAGCTGCTCTGGATCGATGCGGCCTACCGTCGCCCCGTGGCTGCACCGAACGTCGTTGGCGATGATCTCGAGCCCTGGAATCGTATCCGCACGAGCGTCGTCCGAAAGCATCAGGTTGTTGTTCGCCTGGTACGCGTCCGTTGCCTGCGCATCAGGCTCCACGCGGATCATCCCGTAGAACACCGAGCGGGCTTTGTCCCGAAGCACGTTCCTGAAAAGCAGGTTGCTGTAAGTCTGCCCAACGGCGTGCCGCTGGTAGGTGCTCTGATCCACCAGTTGTGCGCCCTCAAGGAACATGAACCCGTAGACCTGGCTGCTCGCGCCCGGGCCTACCAGGTCGGTTCTGATGAAGTCCTTGGTGCGCCCGCCGCCCAGCGACCCGACCAGCCAGACGAAATCGCCGTCCCGATCCACCAGCGTGTGCTGAGTCGTGAAATTCCACCGTTCCGTATCCCACTGCTGCAGGTTCACGTAGCGAACCCTGGCGCCTTTCCCGACGAACACTTCCATGACCTCGGCGTTGAGCGCCGGGCCACCGGCAGCGGAGATGCGGTCTTCCAGAATCGAAACGCTGCTCCCTTCTTCGGCGACGATCAGTGTGTGATAGAAACTCCCAAGCCCCGGTTTCTCGATGCCGATGAGAGATTGTAGCGGCAACGACACCTCCACGTTCTTCGGGACGTACAGGAACATACCGCCATTCCACAGCGCCCCATGAAGCGCAGCGAACTTATTCTCCGTCAGAGCAACACCATCGCTCATGAAATACCGTTTCACCAGTTCCGGATACTCCCGAACGGCCTGGGAAAGCGGCACGAACACCACGCCCGATTTCTCCAGTTCATCCGACACTGCCCGATAGACCGGTTTGCCGTCGATGTGCACCATCGTGCCGGACACGTCTTTCTCCGCCGCAAGGGAGCTCGAGAAAACGCCGCCGATCTCGTCGGCAGCAGCAACTTCCTTCGGCTCGCCGGGAGCGAAGAACTCCACCTTCTTCAGGTCAGGTATCTGCCGAACCGGGAACCGCCTCCACGCCTCCTCTTTGTGCCGCGGCATCGGCATCTCCTCGAACAGACGCCACGCCAGGAGACGCAGTTCCCTCATCCACGCAGGCTCGTTCAGACTTTCCGAGAGTTCTTCCACCGTCCGCCTGTTTATCTCTACGTTGCGCAATTTCGTTTCGCTCATCCTACCGATCCCTCCATCTGAAGCTGAACGAGCCGGTTGAGCTCCACGGCGTACTCCATCGGCAGTTCCTTGACGAACGGCTCGATGAACCCGTTGACGATCATGGCAGAAGCCTCGCCTTCGCTCAGGCCGCGGCTCATCAGGTAGAAAAGCTGGTCCTCGCTGATCTTGCTGACCGTCGCCTCGTGCTCAACCGTCACGTCGTCCTCGTTGATTTCCATGTATGGGTAGGTGTCGGAGCGGGAATGCTCGTCCAGAAGCAATGCGTCGCAGACGACCTTCGATTTTGCATCTTTGGCGCCTTTGTTGATCTTCACCAGCCCGCGGTAGGAAGACCGCCCAAGCCCCTTGCTGATCGACTTGGACGTGATGACGGAAGTGGTCTCCGGGGCAAGGTGAATCGCTTTCGCACCCGCGTCCTGGTGCTGTCCATCCCCTGCGAACGCGATCGAGAGGACTTCTCCGTGGGCTTTCCGCCCCTTCAGCACCACCGCCGGATACTTCATGGTGACTTTGCTCCCGATGTTGCCGTCCACCCACTCCATCTTTCCTTCCTCGTCCACGATGGAGCGTTGCGTGACTAGGTTGTAGATGTTATTCGACCAGTTCTGGATGGTGGTGTAGCGCACGTAAGCGCCCTTCCCGACGAATATCTCGATCACGCCGGTGTGGAGAGACGCCGTGGTGTACTGCGGTGCGGTGCACCCTTCGATGTAATGCACCTTGCTCCCCTCTTCGGCGATGATTATCGTGCGTTCGAACTGCCCGATGCTCTGGGCGTTGATGCGGAAGTACGCCTGCAACGGGATCGCCACCTGCACGCCCGCGGGCACGTACACGAAACTCCCGCCAGACCAGAACGCGCTGTTCAGTGCGGCGAATTTGTTGTCGTTGATGGGCACCAGCGTCCCGATGTACTTCCGAACCAGCTCCGGATACTCCTGCACGGCGGTGTCCGTATCGACGAAGATGATACCCTGTCGCTCCCATTCCTGCTTCAGGGAGTGGTAAACCGCTTCCGACTCGAACTGTGCGCCAACCCCCGCCAGGAACTTTCGCTCCGCCTCCGGGATACCCAGGCGGTCGAAAGTTTCCTTGATCGCCTCCGGCACCTCATCCCACGAATGGGCCTGTTGCTCCGTAGGCTTCAGGTAGTAGATGAAACTCTCGAAGTCGATTCCGGAAAGATCAGGCCCCCAGGTGGGCATCGGCATCTTCAGGAACGTATCGAGCGCCTTCAGCCGGAATTCCAGCATCCATTCCGGCTCGTTCTTGAGCGCCGACATTTCCCGGACGACTTTCTCGTTGATCCCGGGCGGCGCTTTGTAAACGTAATCGGCTTCCGTCTTGAAATCGTAGCGATATTCTTCTTTCAGGCGGCGCAGTTCTTCGTAGTTCTGTGTCTCAGCCATAGCGCCTCAACCTCCGAATTCTTCGGTGATCCACTCGTAGCCTTTCTCTTCCAGCGTCAAAGCGAGTTCGGGACCGCCGGATTGGATAATCCTGCCCTTGTAGAAAATGTGCACGAAATGCGGCTTGATGTAATTGAGCAGCCGCTGGTAATGGGTTATGACGAGCACTCCCAGGTCGGGGCCGATGAGGCTGTTGACCCCATCCGCCACGATCCGCAGTGCATCGATGTCCAGGCCGGAGTCCGTTTCGTCCAGAATAGCGACTTTGGGCTTCAGCATCGCCATCTGGAGAATCTCCGCCCGCTTCTTCTCGCCGCCGGAGAACCCGTCGTTCAGGTAGCGGCTGGCGAAGGAGATGTCCATCTTGAGCTTCGCCATGTTCTCCTTGAGCTCACGGCGGAATTCACGCATCGGCATCAGGTGAGAGCCAGCTCCAACGGAATTGTTCCCTCCGCCGTTGCCGTTACCGTACCCTCGCACTGCGCTGACAGCGGCTCGAAGGAAATTCGCCAGCGTCACCCCGGGCACGGCGACGGGGTACTGCATAGCCAGGAAAATGCCCTTCTTGGCCCTTTCGTCAGGGGACAGCCCAAGAATGCTCTCTCCTTCGAACAGAATGTCTCCCCCCGTCACCTCGTATTTGGGATGCCCCATGATAGTGTAAGCAAGGGTGCTCTTCCCCGATCCGT
>JALWAP010000099.1 GCA_027016315.1 Anaerolineae bacterium
CGTGCCGCCGAAGTCATAGTAAAGCTCATAGAAGTCAGGACCTTTCTTCGGCCTGTGCCAGAACCCATAGCCCGGCTTGACTATGCCTTTGTCCTGGGCTTCCTTGGCAAGCTTGAGCATATCGTACAGGGTGAATTCGCCGTTCTTCACCTTGTCAGGGAACGCTTTGATCTGCTCATCGGTCCAGCCCAGCTTCTTCAGCAGGTCGATGCGGTAATACATCGGCCGAGCTTCCGCATCCTGCGGGACACCCCACTTTTTGCCTTTGTAGGTCACCGCGTTCCACAGGCTCGGGAAGAAGTCGTTGTAGGTGTCGGGATACTTTGCGATGTAATCATCCAGCGGGATGATGTACCCAGCGGAAGCCCACGGGGCGATATCCTCATGTCCGGAAAGGACGATATCCGGGGCTTTGCCGCCCTCGAAAGCAAGCAGGACGCGCTTCTTGTAATCGCCCCAACTCGTGGTGTCGAAGGAAGCCTTGACCGTAACCCGATACTTGGAGCCTTCGGCAGCCAGCTTCTTGTTCAGCCTGTCGGCAGCCAGCTCCAGGTTCTTGGCCCTGTAGTAGGAAGGATCGTCCGGGCCGATGGTCCAAGCGGTGATCTGGATGGTCTCCGTTTTAGGCGCAGGAGCCTTAGTTGGAGCAGCTGCAGGCGCTTTGGTCGGCGCAGGGGCTTTCGTTGGAGCAGGCGCCTTCGTCGGCGCAGGGGTGGACTTGGCGCACCCTGCCAAACCAACCACCATAACGAGAATCAGCAGAGCATACAGGAACTTCTTCATATCAACCACCTCCTTGTTGGGTTGAGTTGATTATGATCAGGCTCCGGAACGGAGCCATGAGCCACCGGTAATATCGGCGTTGAGTTCCACCACACCAGTATTCCAGAAACGGGCGACTTTTGCAACCCCGTCTGGAACCACCCCCTTTTCATCGAGTTATGCACACGTGTGCAAACACATCAAAGTATAGCATCTGGAATATTTCAATGCAAGTAGCCAATCCTGAGGCCGGATCAGGTTTACTGAAGCTACAGAAATTTTGAAAAAGTAACTTCGTCGATCCGAGCGGTCGCGTGCCTGTGGTACCTAAAGCATCACCTGCTCGGAATACCCTGGGTGATGGATGGCGAGGCAGAGACCCTTTTAGATGAACCAACAGGACACCGCTACATCTCAAAGGTCGTTGTTGAAACTTACAGGAAAACGGAGTAAAATATCAGGCGATCTTCCACACCACTGCGGAAGAAATCGATCGGATCTGGAGAAAGCCGTGAAAAGAACCGTGGCGTTTCTGTTTATTATGTTGCTCGTCATATTGGCAGGATGCGGGCCGCGCAACACATCCCTGCCGGAGCCGAAACCGTGGGAGATAACCCCTTCGGCGACCCCTACTCCGCCGTCCACACCAACTCCGGTACCTTCCCAGACGCCGACCGCCACGCCCACTCCATTCCCCACGCCGACCAGCACCTCAACGCCGACGCCGACCAACACACCAACGCCAACACCTACTCCAACTGCGATCGCAGTGCGCCCAACCCCGAGCCTGAAGCTCGTCTACTGGGGTAACGGGAAGAAGAAACAGGTGCAGATAGGGTTCGATGTGGAAGGGGATCCAAAGGTCCTGTACCAGATTCTCGACATCCTGAGGGAGTACCACTACCATACCACCTTCTTCATCCAGGGGGCGTGGGCAAAGTTGCATCCGGAAGCGGTCAAGAGGATCGTGCAGGAAGGACACGAAATCGGGAACCATTCCTGGAGCCACCCGGACTTCCGCAAACTCACACGCGAGCAAATCATCAAGGAGCTGACCAGCACCGAAAACATTTGCGTCAAACTGACCGGGGAAAGCACCAAGCCGTACTTCAGGCCGCCGTACAGCTACAGAAACGGGCAAAGCATCCGGGTAGCCTACGAACTCGGATACACCCACATCCTTTGGAGCATCGATTCTTACGATTGGAGGGACAAAAGCGCCGACAAAGTCTACCACAACATCGTCGACCACGTCCGCCCCGGCGCTATCATCTACCTGCATACCAGCCATCGCACCGATCCGATAGCCCTAAAAAAGGCGCTGGAGACCCTAACAAAAGAAGGCTACAAGCTCGTGTCCCTCACAGAGATACTGCAGAGGTGACAAATCATGCACATAGCCGGGCAAAAGTTAGCACTCTCACGTTGAGAGTGCTATTTTGTTTGCCCGAAATTTGCATCACTCCGGTGGGCTGTGTATAATTTCGCACGGTCGAGATAGTCAGGAGGTGGCTGTATGGCTTTGAAACCGGAACAGAAGAAAAAACTCAAGGTGTTGATATTCACGACCCCAACATGTCCGCATTGTCGGGCAGCAAAGAAATATCTCAGGCAAAGGGGAATTCCCTTCAAGGATATCGACGTTTCCAGGGATCACCATGCTGCCCGAGATATGGTAAGGCGCAGCGGTCAGTCCGGCGTGCCTGTCATAGACATAAACGGGCATATAGTAGTTGGTTTCAACCGCCCCAAAATCGACAAGCTTCTGGGGCTGAGATAAGAAAATATTCCTTAGTGAGGAGGTTAGAGCTATGAAACTGGAACCGATGGGAGAAAGAGTACTTGTCAAGATCGTCGAGCCGGAGATGAAGACTGCTTCGGGCATTTATATTCCTTCCACCGCTCAGGAAAAGCCACAGCAGGGCATTATCGTGGCCATCGGCAACGAGGTGGATGAGGACAGCGGGCTCAAGGAAGGCGACAAGATCCTGTTTGCCAAGTACTCCGGCACCGAGGTGAAGCTGGACGGAGTGGATCACCTGGTGCTCGACGTTTCCGACATCCTTGCGAAGATCCTGGAAGACTGAACGTCTTTGGAGAAACTCTGGAGGCGGCGCGCGAGCGCCGCTTTTTTTTCGTTGGGCGGCGCAACGGGCACACCTCAAACATCAAACGTCCGAACGAAATTTGTCAAACCGGACGCTGCGAGGGTATAATCGCATGTGCACATCGGGGCGTAGCGCAGACCGGTAGCGCGCACGGTTCGGGTCCGTGAGGTCGGAGGTTCAAGTCCTCTCGCCCCGACTCATCGCAGCAAAAAGGCGGCTTGTGCCGTCTTTTTTGATTAAGGCCGGCTCGACCCCCAGGGGGAATCCGCGCTGTAGGTCTTGTCCCCAAAGGGCCGATCACAGGAGAATGCCATTGGTGACATTCGGTTTCGATTACGTGAACGTTCTTTCTCGATCTGCTCCGACACTACGGGGCGGCTCCTTCCACGGTTGTTTGCTCTCTTAGCGCTTTCCGATCTCAACGACAATCTATTTGAACAAGGAGGTTGAAATGGATTTCGAGCTCACCGAAGAACAGCGGATGGTTCGGGACATGGTGCGGGAATTCGCACAGAAAGAAATCGCCCCCAAAGCCGCTTATTACGACGAAGAAGGCAAATTCCCGCTGGAAATCGTCAAGAGAATGGGCGAACTCGGGCTCATGGGCATCGAGGTGCCAGAAAAGTACGGCGGACAGGGTCTGGATACCATATCCTATGTGCTCGCCA
>JALWAP010000100.1 GCA_027016315.1 Anaerolineae bacterium
GCCCTACAACCGATTCGAGCACCCCGACGAGCCCGTCGACCGGAAATACCCGCTGCGTCTGGAAATCCCGAGCGGTTCGGAGTTCGTCATGCGGTTCTTCAACGACATCGAGTGGGAGAGGTACTGGGTCGACGGAGTCAAGCCGCTTGAGGCGCTGGTCTGGTACGCTCTGAGCTACGATACTAGGTTTGCCCTGAGCCTGATCCCCAAATTCCTGGAAGCCACGCCGCTTCTGAGCGGGAAGCCAGTTTACGTCGCGGCCGCCCAGACGCCGGACATAGCCGCCCTTTCGTCGGAGGTCGGCGACCAGGAAGGGCAGGATCGGACCATGAGGGCGATGGAGGACAAAGCGTACAGGGCGGAGTTTTACAAGCGGGTGCGCAAAGCCCTCGTTGCAGCAGGATATGAAGACCCGTGGCGCGGCGAGCCGCCGGATTACAACATCGTCCATCCGGCCGAGGGAGGCGAAAGGCTCAGCGCCCGGATACTGGACGATCTCACCAGGGCCGCGGAGGAAAAAGCGGAAGAAACGGGGGCGAAAGTGGTGGTCTTCGGGCACACCCACGAGCCGCTGGAAGCATGGCTCCAGGGTGGCAAGCGGTATTTCAACAGTGGAACGTGGGTGTGGCGAGGGGATTTCAGCACCGCCGGGCCTTTCACCTGGGAAGACCTGTTCCGCCACCCCGAAAAATACGCCAGGATGAGAGACCTCACTTACGTGAGGGTGGATTACAGGAAGAACGGAGAACCAAAGCCGTCGCTGAAACGGGTCGGTTCGCAGCCCCAGCCGATCCCCAGCGGCAAGCTGGGATGCCTTGGGGCGGTTTTTGCCCCACTGATTGCTTTGCTCTCAAGGCTCCGATCGAAATGATCGCAGAGGCGATGGAGAAGCTCGAAGGTTTTCTCGAGTACATCGGGGATGCCATCGAAGGTGGACTGATCACCGTCGAGAAAGCCGACGTGCGGTTCTATGAAGGGATCGAGCGATGAGGATCATCCCGTGGGTGCTGGCCGTCCTTTCAGTAGTCTCCGCTGCGGCTGCCATCTCCGTCGTGTACCGCGATCGGAAGCTCTACGCATTGCTGAAACCACTCACCACCGTACTGATCATCGGCGTTGCCGTGACCGCGGCCGGGAAGCTTGGCTTTTTCCAGATCGCTGTGGCGGTCGGGCTCGTTTTCTGCCTGCTCGGCGACATTTTCCTGCTCAGTGACGCAACTTTCCTGCCAGGGCTGGTGAGTTTTCTGCTCGCGCACCTCTGTTTCATCGCCGGGTTCGTTTACCTCAACGAGAGCTCTGCCGGGGCAATGTCGCAGGCGTGGCTGTTGATTCCGCTGGCGGCTTACGGCGCAGGCGTGTACGTGATTCTCGCACCGCACCTCGGCAAAATGAAGCTGCCGGTGGTGGTCTACATGACCGCCATCCTGGTGATGGCATGGCAGGCGCTTACGGTCGGGATTCTGCTGGGTGGTTGGGGGCTGCTCGTGGCGGCCGGAGGAGTGCTGTTCGTCATCTCCGATTCCACGCTGGCGTACAATCGGTTCAGGCGGCAGTTCATGCCGGCAGAGGTGATCATCCTCTCGACGTACTGGGCGGCGATCCTGCTGATTGCAATAGGGATCAGGGTCGCCGGGTGATGTGGGTCAGCGACCACCCAGGCACGGAAATTTGAACGCTCCATCGACTTCGTGGTAACCTTCGCTTATGCATAAGAGGGAATCTCTTCCAGGAAGTTATCTGTTGTATATGCGGCTCGAGGAGCCGGTCCGGCTGACCGTGGGGAAACTCGGCACGTTCGATCTGCCAGCCGGGTTGTACGTCTACGTGGGGAGCGCTTTTGGGCCAGGGGGACTTGGGGCGCGGCTCCGGCGGCATTTTCGCCGCGGGAAGTCGTTGCGCTGGCACATCGACTACCTGACGGCCCTCGTGGAGCCGGAAGGCGCTGTGACCGTGCCTTTCGGCAGGCTGGAGACGATCTGGGCATCCAGGCTTTGCAGGCATCCGCAGGCCAAAACGCCAGTGCCAGGGTTTGGGGCCGGAGATGCCAGGAGCGGCGAATGCAAGACGCACCTTTTTGCGTTCCCGAAGGAAACGCAAATCGACGAATTGGAAAAGTGGCTCATGGATTACGAAATCCTGGAGCCGCTCGAGCAGGTTCTGGACGAAGACGAGAGCGCAGAAAAGGCGCTGCGGCAGCTCGTGGAGCAGCATGGCGAATCGCTGAAACCGTATCTCTTCCACTGGCTGGCGCGGGGCGACGCAAATCGACGTTGGTGGGCTGTGCGGGGGCTTTCACTCATCGGCGGCAAGGACGTGGAACGCGCCCTGATCGAGGTTGCATCCAGCGAGGATGACGAAGGCGTTCGCGCTGGCGCAATCTATGCGCTGGGCGAGATCGGCTCCGGGGAGGCCGTTCCCGTGCTGATCGACGCCCTTGGGGCACATGATTCCCTGGTGAGCAGTGCCGCAGCCGACGCGCTCATCCGCCTGATCGAAGTGGCGGCTCCACAGGTTTCCGAAGCGCTCCTGGAAGGCGACGAACGAACCAGGGTCAAAGCGGCGTACATCTTGAAGCGAACCAGGCCGGAGGCCGCCGTCAACGCCCTCTACCACGCGCTCGACGACGAGAATTATCTCGTGAAGAACATGGCCGAAGAAACGCTTCTGGAGATGGGTTACCTGAACAATTTCATGTTCATGCCTTGAGCAGCATCGGAGGGAAAATGGAAACGCCGGAAGAAGCTTGGTGGGAAGTGCCGGAAGGGCATAGATCGGGGTTCGTCGCACTGATAGGAAGGCCGAACGTGGGCAAATCCACGTTGATGAACGCCCTGCTCGGGCACAAGGTCGCCATTGTCACGCCGAAGCCGCAGACGACCCGGAACACCATGCTTGGAATCCTCACCCGCCAGGACTGTCAGATCGTCTTCATCGACACGCCGGGCATCCACAAGCCGCTGCACAAGCTTGGGGAGTACATGGTGGAAGTGGCGTTGCAATCTCTCCAGGAGGCCGATGCGATCCTCTGGTTGGTGGACATCTCCAGAGAGATTCAGGAAGAAGACCTGATCATCTCCAGGAGGCTTGGAGAACTGGGGAAAGAGCTACCGATGGTCATGGCCGGGAACAAAGTGGATTTGGTCCCGCCGGAGGAAGTGGACGACCGGGCGATGCTCTTCCGTCCCCTTGCACCCGGAGCCATCTGGATGCCCATCTCCGCCGTACGCGGCGACGGGCTCGAGCAGCTCGTTTCCACACTCCGGGACTTGCTGCCGGAAGGCCCCAGATTCTATCCCCCCGACCAGATCACGGACGCCCAGGAAAGGTTCATCGCTGCGGAGGTTGTCAGGGAGAAAGCGCTGCTGTTGCTTCGCCAGGAGGTGCCGTACGCCATCGCCGTGGTGGTGGACGAGTACAAAGAGCGCACGGAAAACCTGCTCTACATTTCCGCCACGATTTACGTGGAGCGGGATTCCCAGAAAGGGATCGTGCTTGGACAGGGCGGGCGCATGCTCAAGCAGATCGGGAAAGC
>JALWAP010000101.1 GCA_027016315.1 Anaerolineae bacterium
ACCCGAACGGCCTGACTTTTGCTATACTTTTTTCGTCTCGTTATCCTTCCTCTCTGATCCCTATTTCGCCAGACTTCTCTGTTTTCTGCTGGCATCCTCGGCAGGCGTACCAGCCTGTAGAAGACGGCTTTTCCCCTCCCATCGCTTCCGGAGGACATACTCCATCGCCCAAACCGCTCCAGGGCGCATGTACATGGAAGCCCGGAACCTGCCATCTTGAGTCCATGCCTCCGGCGTTCTGAACCACAAAGCATTTGCTTCATAGGTCTGATGATACGCTCCCCAAGCAGTCTTCCATGCCTCTTCGTCCAGGCCTTGACGTAGCATGTGGGAAGCTATGGCGTAAGTTACCCCCACCCAAACTTCCTGGGATTGATCTGAACTCTTATCGACCGAGCCGTCCGGACGAGTGCCGTTCACCGCTCCCATCATCCCTTGCGAGAAACCAAGTACGTTAGCACGATAGATCAGATCGAGAATTTTCCGCACACGCTTCGGAGGTACAACATCCGGGAGGGAACAAAGTTCCGCATACCACTGCCCCGCCAATTGATCGGCCATCAGACTATCACGATGAGCACTTCCTGTATCGTAATTGTAGTACCTCCCGTTCCAAAGCTTTTCATCGAAGCTATCTCTCGCGAATTCCAGCCATGCTTTGAACTTCTCGGCAGCAGGCAAATCTCCCTCCAGACCCGCCATCGCTACAGCCGCCTCCAGCCCGGCTATCCACAGCCCGGAACAATACGCGCTTGGGCCTTTCATAGCCCAGGTATCATAAGTCTGATCCGGTACGCCATCGTTCTCTGGAAGGCCATCACCATCCCGGTCGAACCGCTTCAAGTATTCCATTGCCAGCTTTACCGAAGGCCATCCGGCATCCAGCAAGGAACGATCGCCAGTTTCCAAGTAGTCTCTGTACAAGAGCAGAACGTACTTGGAATTCAGATCCTTCCAGATGTTTATGTCCTGGAAATCATAAGCGTTCACTTTCAAGAATGGGGACTCCTTTGGCATCCCCAGATCATGTGGAACCGCACCCGCTGCTTTGCGAATGCTTTCCCGCCCGGTCCCGAGAATCTTCCGCTTCGAGAGATCAGATTCGCCTACCGTCTGGATGTAATCCTCCATTACGCGCTTCTCCAGTTTCGGCCAGAGCATGAGCAGCGGAAAGGAACCGTAAAAACGGACATCCAGCGTTTCGTAGAACGGGTAGTCGTAGCACTCGAGTTCGGCAAAGTGCCCGAGTTCATTCTCCCGTGGCGCTCCGGTCTGCACGAGATTCGTGACCCAAGCCGTACCTCCATCCGCCACGAAATACAGTTCGTTCAGCAGCGCCCGCTTGTACCACAGGGGCGTGTCCTCACGCAGGAATTCCGCCTGCCACGCCTCGATCTGTTTCATCCATTCCGGGTACTTCTCCAATGCCTCCCTTGCGATGCGCCAGACATTATGCCCCGAGGTCCCGAAGAAAGCTGTGTACCTCCTATACCACCTGGAACCATCACCGAACTGGGCGATGGGAAAATCCCACGCCAGCACAAAAGGTATGCGACGGACTTCTCCGGGTGCGAGATCCACAGTCGCCGCCACGCCACCCGCCGTCACCTCCCCCATTTTGCTGGGAGAAGGATCGTCCAGGTTCGACAGAACTCCATCGGTTGAAAAATCGCTCCATATCCCAGATCCATCTCCATTAGCCCGGAACCGTCCGTAGTACGAAACTCTAACCCCTTCTGTCTCTACCGATGCGATTGCAAAAGATCCCTGCCATCCCTCAACAGCAGGGGCGTCTCCTGCGTCCATCACCAATCCCTTCATCTGCCCAGAGGGGAGTGACTGGATTTTCGAACGGTTCACGTGCCCACCGACGAAATCCTTTCCCCACCACCTCCCGACCATATTCTGCCACGTGAACATGATACCCACCCTTACGGGCGAAGCAGTGGGGTTTTCGACGGTCCAAACGAAGACAGCGACCGGATAGCTGCTTTCCCGGTAATTGTCCGGGATGATGGGAGAAAACTGCTCCACGGCAACCCTGGCCGGGAACTCGCTCCAATCGTATACAAACCAGGCACGCGGGTACAGGGCATAATAATTGCCTGCGCCGACGGGATACTTCCAGTTCCAGCTTTGCAAGAACGTTTTCGGCGCACCAGTCCAAAGGGTCTGGACGACCTTTTTCGCATTTTGCTCCATGTAGATGGAGAACATGTCCGCCGGAACAGTTTCGTAATGGTGCTTCCCGATATCGAGGTGCCAGCGGGCGAAGTCCCCCCGGAATGTACGCCCGATTGTGCCTGCCCCTATCCCGCCCAGTGGAGCGCCCTGATATGGGCCATCGTCGATCATTGGATAGTCAGTGGATGGCTTCGGCGGCGTTTCCACCGGCAGACCAATCGGCCTGCTCCACGCCGCTTCCGGAATGCGAACGCCTTTCGGCAATGCTACGGATTTTGGTGTTGGCATACTTCGCTCCTGTGATCCACGATTTTCAGGCCAGCAGGCCGTGAACAGCAACAAAAACATTATGACAAGTAATGCAGCTTTCTTCATCTCGGATTTCTCACCGGGCACAGCCACGAGAAAACACGTTTCACTTCTGTGCGATCCTCCACCGAAACACCGTGACGGAGAATGCGGGCAGGCTCAACGTGGAACCCTCAAGCACTCCCTGACTCCACCCGTGAGCGTCGAGCCTCCAGTACTCGCCTTTTCGAGCCAGCTTCGCACCCGCCACTTCCAGCGGTAGCTGGACATCGTGTGGCTGTTTGTTGACAACCATGAGCGATACAAAGCCCTCCCCCGTGGAGGCGTACACCGGCGTCATGCGGTACGGAGACGAAGCATACACCATGGTATCGCCGAAGTGCCTGTAGAGCAAGTACACATAGTACGTGGGGCGAGGGCCATCCAGAGAGAGCAATCCGAGCCCCCTTGCACCGGAGAGGGCAAACTGCCCCACCATGAAAACCCGCTGACGCATCAACCTGCCAAGAACGTCAGCCCACCAGAGAGCATTGTTAAAACTATCGGGCGTAGCTTCGCCGCCCTCTGCTCCAGTCCAGTCTGAATTTGCCTCCGTAACGGCGATTGGCAAATCACGGCCGACATAACGACGGGTGGCGACACGAAGCCTCTGGATCACCCCACCCCATTCGGCTGGCTGCGCCAGCAGACTATCCCGATCAGCGCCGGGCTTCCCAAAGGGATACCAATGGAACGACACAACATCCACCTGTTTGCCGTTGGCTTTCAGGAATTCCGGCATCCAGAGCTTGCCATCGCGATCCCTGCGATCGTGCTCAGTCCCGGTATACGCAGATATCTCCGGCCCGACGAATTTGATGGATGGGTCCACGGCCCGCATGGCTGCGGCAAATCGCTTCCAATCAGCGTTGAACTTGGAGGTCGTGTAGTCAACTTCCCCGCGCGTTACGGCGTAGAGATCCGGCTCATTCCCGATGTTCCAGTACTGAATCCCGTAGCCACGCACCACGTTGGCATACCTGACCAACTCGGC
>JALWAP010000102.1 GCA_027016315.1 Anaerolineae bacterium
GCTTGAAGGGTCCCCAGCCTTTCGTTGGCTCGGAGCCCAGGAAGAAATTGCGGGAGATGCTCATCAGCGGGATCATGGCCAGGTTCTGGTACACCGTGGCGATGCCGTACGCGCGGGCGTCCCTGGGTGAGTTGAACTCGACCGGCTTCCCTTCAACGAAAATCTGGCCTTCGTCCGGCTTGTGGACGCCGGAAAGGATCTTGATCAGCGTGGACTTCCCGGCGCCGTTGTCTCCCAGGAGACACATCACCTCGCCGGGGTAAACGCTTATGGACACGTCCTTGAGGGCAACCACGTTCCCGAAATACTTGGAGACGTTTCTCGCTTCAATAAGAGGTACTCTGTTCACACTCATCTCTTCATCTCCGCAGCTTTTTCCCTGACGTAGTTGTTCACCAGAACAGCCACGACCAGCATGACCCCAAGGAAAACCTGGAACCAATCGGCATCGACTCCGGCGAACACGATGCCCTGCCTGACCATCCCGAAGATCAGCGCTCCTAACACAGTTCCGGCTGCCGAGCCGTAACCTCCTGTCAGGAGTGTGCCGCCGATGACCGCAGCGATGATGGCAAAGAACTCCAGCCCCGTGCCCCTGAGCACGTCAGACCCGGTGAACGAAATCGCCTGTATCACCGATAGAAGCCAGGCAGACCCGGCGGTCAGCATGAAGAGCGTTATCTTGACCCTGTGCACCGGCACGCCGACCATCCTCGAGGCAGTTGCGTCGCCGCCCACGCCGAAGATCCAGTTGCCGAACTGCGTCCGGTTGAGCAGCCATGTGGCAGCAGCCGTCACCACTATCCACCACAGAATCGAAATCGGGAACCTCGTCCCTTTGACCATCACGTCGCTGGCGAAAATCAGCTTGCCCAGGTGGTATCCATGGACTTTGGCGAGCCCTCCAAGCTGCGTTCGGCCCGTTGCGACCCTGGTCAGCCCGATGGTGGCGCCGCGGACGATGTAAAGCGTGCCCAAAGTGATGATGAATGAGGAAAGCCCGGTCTTCACCACCAGGTAGCCGTTCGCAAAGCCGATGGCGAGCGCCACGAGCAGCGCCACCGCCATTGCAGCCCATATGTTCCAGCCGAATTTCACCGGGAGGATCGTGACGATCATGCCGGACGCCCCGACGATTGACCCGACGGAGAGGTCGAATTCACCGCCGATCATCAGGAGCGATATCGGCACGGCGACGATGCCAAGCTCAGCGGCCACGTCCAGGTAAGTCGAGGTGCCTTTCAGGCTGAGGAATCCCTGCTTCCCGGCCACGATCGCGAAGAACACCCAGACAACGACGAGTCCCCCGGCGGCACCCAACTCCGGGCGGTTCAACAGTCGCCGCAGGAAGCTGGTTTCCAGCAATCTTTCTTCTTGAGAGAACTTCGTTTCCATGAACAGGCGCTCCCTTTTCACTGGGTCTGGCCGGGCGTACGGGCCCGGCCAGACCTGATCCGAATTACCTGGTGCCTTTCTTCGTCAATTCCATGACTTTGTCGACGTTGTCCTTGGTGACGAAACCAGGGCCGGTCATGATGACTTTGTTGGTGACCATGTGACCGGTCGTCGCGTACAGCTTCAGGAAGACGATCGGCAGGTAGCCCTGCAGGTACTGCTGCTGATCGATGGCGAAGAGCATGTTGCCGTCCTTGATGGCCTGCAGAACTTCAGGCGAGAGGTCGAAGGTAGCCAGCTTGACCTTGCCGATATAGCCTTCTTCCTTCAGCGCCTGGATGGTGGGGATTGCACCAGCAGGCCCCAGCGTCAGGATGCTGTCGATGGAAGGATCGGACTTCAGCTTGGCGATCACACGCTGCTTCGTCTCGGTCGGGTTGGAGACGTCCACCGCCAGCACGTCTACCTTGCCGCCAGCTTTCTTCATCGCATCGGCGAAGCCTTTGCATCGCTGATCCAGCGCCGTGTTGCCGACCTCGTGGTTCACGCACAAGCCATGCTTGGCTCCTGCAGCAGCCAGCTTCTCGCCCCCGCCGTAGCCAGCTTCGTACTCCGTCTGGCCGACATGGGTCATCACGCCGAGCTTTGGCGCTGCTTCGTAGCCGGAGTTGATGGAGATCACCGGGATGCCAGCCTCGACAGCGGCTTTGATCGACTTGCCGAGGGCGTCTGGATCGGGGATGGACACTACAAGGCCATCGGGCTTGGAGGCGACCGCAGCATCGATCAGGTGGGACATGGCAACCATGTCGAAGGTGTCCGGGGCCTGATATTCGGCGGTCACTTTCATGTCCTTGGCTGCAGCATCGACGCCCCTCTTGACCACCGACCAGAATGGATCGGCTGCCTGCCCGTGGGTCACCACGACGAACCGAAGCCCGCTCTTCTTGAAGCCTTTGGCCTCTTTCGCAAGAGATTCCTTGGTGACGAAGCCAGGGCCGGTCATGATGACTTTGTTGGCGACCGTGTTGCCGTTTGTGTTGTAGAGGTAGAGCAGAACGATCGGCAGATAGCCCTGCAGGTACTGCTGCTGATCGATGGCGAAGAGCATCTCGCCGTTCTTGATGGCGTCCTTGATCTCAGGCGAAACGTCGAAGGTAGCCATCTTGATCTTGCCGATGTAGCCTTCCTCCTTCAGCGCCTGCAGCGTAGGAATGGCTCCTGCAGGCCCCAGCGTCAGGATGCTGTCGATAGAAGGATCGGACTTCAGCTTGGCGATCACACGCTGCTTCGTCTCGGTCGGGTTGGAGACGTCCACCGCCAGCACGTCCACCTTGCCGCCAGCTTTCTTCATCGCATCGGCGAAGCCCTTGCAGCGTTGATCCAGCGCCGTGTTGCCGACCTCGTGGTTCACGCACAAGCCATGCTTGGCTCCTGCAGCAGCCAGCTTCTCACCGCCGCCGTAGCCAGCCTCGTACTCCGTCTGGCCGACGTGGGTCATCACGCCGAGCTTTGGCGCTGCTTCGTAGCCGGAATTGATGGAGATCACCGGAATTCCGGCGGCCACAGCGGCTTTGATCGACTTACCGAGGGCGTCCGGATCCGGGATGGACACCACAAGGCCATCGGGCTTGGAAGCGACCGCAGCATCGATCAGGTGGGACATGGCGACCATGTCGAAAGTGTCTGGGGCCTGATACTGCGCCGTGACGCCCAGGTCTTTGGCCGCATCGTCCACCCCTTTCTTCACAACCGACCAGAATGGATCAGCCGCCTGCCCGTGGGTCACCACGACGAACCGAAGCTTCTTGGCGGCCGGAGCCTTGGTCGGCTTGGGTGCCGGGGTGGCCGTGGGTTTGGGCGGTTTGGTCGGGGCCTTGGTGGGCTTGGGCGCCTTGGTTGGTGCAGGCGCTTTAGTCGGAGCTGGCGCTTTCGTGGCCGGAGCCTGCGTTGGTGCAGGCGCCTTGGTCGGAGCAGACGTCGGGGTCGCCTTAGGGCCACAAGCGGCAAGCACCATGGAGACGACGAGCAACAATGCGAACAACGTGTAG
The DNA here is from genome assembly GCA_027016315.1 of Anaerolineae bacterium. Taxonomy (GTDB): domain Bacteria; phylum Chloroflexota; class Anaerolineae; order S016-19; family S016-19; genus S016-19. The sequence continues at coordinate 3,447 of JALWAP010000102.1, forward strand.
TACTTCTTTGACATCATACCCTCCTCTTTTCCTCCAAAGGATTTCAGAAGTCTCTTGGATGCACATCATCGAAGTGAAAGAACGAATTTCGGATCGTGTCTGCGACAACCACCTCCTTTCATGGCTCGTCGAGCACCGGAAAGCTACCCTCGGTGCAACATCGCTGGCCTTTCTGGAGTACGGCCCCCCAGGCGTTCCCCATCCAGGGGTCCGACGACCTGGAACCAAAAGGCTTTCCTGCTCGACGGTTGGCCGGGCATCCGGCCGCACAATAGTAACATCTATTCTCTCTCCGCTCAAGGAGCGGCATTGGAGACGGATTTTCGGCCCTCCCGTCTCGGCGGGAGGGCCAGGATCGGTTCAGGGTTTGATGATGATCTTGCCGTCTTCGCGCTTGGTGGCGCGTTCCAGCGCCTCCAGAGCATCGTCCAGGCTGTACTTTGCGGTTATGATGGGAGAGAGATCGAGCCGTCCAGCAGCTACCGTTCGAATGACGTTGGGGAAAGTGCCATGGCCGGAATGCCCCTGGGCTCCGAATACCTGCGACCTGCGAACCTGGAGGGTCTCCAGGAACATCGGGACACGCTTCGCTGCCCGGCCGATCTGGACGATTCGGGCATTGATGGCGAGCGCTTTCTCCATCTCCGGGATCGTCTTGTCCGGGGCGCCAGCGGCTTCCACGTGGAAGTCGAATCCCTCGCCCTTGGAAAGCTCCATCATCACTTCGCTGGGCTTGACTTCCAGCGGATTGAAGACGTAATCCGCACCCACTTTCTTGGCGAGCTCGCGCCTCTTTTCGGAAACCTCGAACGCCACGATCATCCCGGCGCCGGCAGCTTTCGACAGACCAACTGCCGCCAGCCCGATAGGGCCAGTGCCGAACACGCTGACGTATGCTCCAGGCCGGAATCCACCGCCGCGCTCGAAGATGCCGTTGTACGCTACGCTGGTTGGCTCGGTCAAAGCGCCAACTTCGTAGGCCTTCTCTTCGTCGCCGAATCGCTCAGCGATGGCATCGATCTTCCACACGTACTTGAATCCAACGACGATGTACTTCGCCATGGCCCCGTCCACGGTGAACCCGATCTCCTCCAGGTTCTCGCAATGGTTCGGGAACCCGTTGCGGCAGGCGGTGCAGTGCCCGCACCAGAGCATCTCCTCCACCGTCACCATATCCCCAACCTTCACGCCTTCGACCTCCGGACCTGCCTCCACGATCTTCCCGGAGAACTCGTGGCCGATGATCGCAGGGAACTTGGTGAGCCCGGGGTAGAGTATGTAGCCCTGGTCGTCGGTTTCGTAGAAGTGGATGTCGGAACCGCAGATGCCGCATGCCTTCACCTCGATCAGCACCTCGTCCGGCTTCGTGATCTTCGGATCGGGCACTTCTTTGACTTCCAGGCGCGGGTTGTACCAGATGCTGTTCCCGCTGATGGCCTTTCCGGTGCTCTTCTCCCACTCGGAAACCTGGTAACCAGGCTTGGGACGCCATTCGGCGTCGAGAACCAAAGCTTTCATCTCATTACCTCCACGTTTCCAAACATGCCGACCGCACTCCGCGGCCGGTATTGCTCCATCTCGTCTACGCACACGTGTGCGCACGCAAAAGAACGAAGCCTCACTCCGTCACAAAAATGGACGCTTCCACCGATTTGAGATACTCTATTCCCTTCATGGCGGCAGTCCTGGCATCCGGCAAGGGCAAGAACTCGCCTGAGACGTAGCCCTGATACCCCGTATCCGCCAACGCCCGCAGGATAGCCCCAAAATCGAGGTGCCCGGCACCGGGGTACCAGCGGTTTGAATCCGCCACGTGGAAATGGAAGATGCGGTCGCCCGCAGTCCGGATGCTGTCTTCGATGGATGGCTCTTCGATGTTCATGTGGAACGTATCAAGCAGAAGCCCGAAACTTTCCGAGCCTACTTTGTCCACCAGCTCCAACCCCTGGGCCACGTTGTTGACGAGGGTGGTTTCGTATCGGTTGATCGGCTCGAGGGCGAAGCGAACGCCGAGCCTCGAGGCTTCCTCGGCGCATTCCCGCAGCGCGCCAACCAGCCATGATTCCGCCTGTTCCTGGGAGACGCCGGGGCGCACGATCCCGCGCAAAAGCCCGATGATCACCACGGCGCCCAGTTCCTTAGCCAGCGGCAGGTGAGATTTCACACGCTCGACCGCCCTGTGCCGAATATCTGGATCTGGATCGGTGAAAGAGAGTCTTTCTTCGACCCACGCCTGCCCCGTGCCGATGGCCGGTACGCCAAGGCCGTGGGCGCCGACCACCCGCTGGATCGCGTCAGCATTCACCAGCCGCGGGTCTCTGATGGCAAGCTCGACGCCGTCGTAGCCCATCTGTGCAATGTCGGCCACGTTTGCCTCGAAATCGCCGGTGAAAGCGACGGCATCGAAACTGGAAACCTGCGTGGAGAGCACGACGCTGTACCGAAAGCCCATGTTGCACCTGCCTTTTACCGCCCTTTTGTGTGCACACGTGTGCACCACCTTGATCTTATACCACCAGATTCCCCAGGTGTCAAATCGCCAAAGGATGGGTGCCATTCTGAGCGGAGGCAAGCGTTAGCGAACCGAAGTGAAGAATCTTGCCACCCTCTGGTCGCTGGCGTTCCCGCTAGGCAAACGCTCGTAGGGAGGGCGTTATGTCAACGCAAAGACGCGAAGACAAACGAGACGCGAAGACTTTTTGAAATTCTTTGCGCCTTATGCAGCCCTTGCGTCTTGGCGTTCCTTTTCAGTCTCGCCTGACGGGTTTTCTTCCTGTTTGAGCAGCGCATTGCGCCGTGGAGTTACTCAGAATGACGAGCGAATGTTCGAACACCCTGGCGTGTCATTTGAAAACGTTTGCGTCTTTGTAATCTTGGCGTCTCCGCGTTGTTGAAGTGGGTACAGGAGCGGAGAAGATGCTTCGTCGCTGGTGTTTCTACCAAGAAAACACTCATTGGGCGTTATGTCAACGCATCGACGCAAAGAATTTTTTAAAATCTTTGCGCCTTACGCAGCTTTTGCGTCTTGGCGTTCCTTTCAGTCTCTCCCGACAGGTTTTCTTCCCGTTTGAGTAGCGCCACGCACTGTAAGGGTCACTCAGAATGACGTGGCAGCTCGGCGTGTATGTGGTTCGCACGAAGCACAACGCCGGGACGCAAGAGGCGAATGATGCAAACACTTGTTAATGCTTTGCGTCTTCGCAACCTTGGCGTCTTCGCGTTCTTGAAGTAGGAGCGCGAGCGGATAAGAATCTCCTCTCAGGGGCCAGATGCCAACTTGACATCTGAAAATAGGGAGAATTACCCATAGACAAGCTACTCGGTACTCGTTATAATGGAAGTGATACCGAAGGTGCAAGGCCATCCCCAGCTTTGGATCGAGCCCTGGCACGCAGATAGGAGGGGACGAAAATGCTCCACAGCAAGGAATGCCGAAATATGGTGATAGCGACGCTGGTGCTTCTCGCTCTTGTCCAGCCCGGGGCGATCATGGTGGCAACCACGGACGCCCCCTACAATCTCGCGAGAACCCTTGCCACTTGGGGAGAAGCGTTCCTGGGTGGGTCTCCGTTTTTGTTGGCATACGCCGCCTGGGTATCTTTCAGGGGGAAGAAAGGACGATTTGCAACCTGCGCTGGTGGTCTCCTCGTGTTTGTGGCGCTTGTTGCAATTATTACGTTCCATTTCGAAAAAGCATCGCAGATTCCTTACGGTGGAGTCCTCTGGATGTTGGAGCTTAGCGCTGCTGCGTTCTTGTTCGCGGTAATTCTCATCCCGGTGAGCCTGATAAACATCAGTGTGATTACAGCACTTCCCGGCTTGTACGGGGATTTCGAATTTACCAAGCCTCTGGGGATGGTCGAGGTTTTCCTGATAGCGTTCATCGTCTTGCTGATACTGAAATGGAAGGTGGATTGACGTTCGGTTTCTGGCGAAGAGCTCGCGCGAATTCCATTTTCACGTCCTGGTAAAGCAGTGAGCGATTATGGCTTGCGTGAAGCACAACGCCAGGACGCAATGAGGCGAAAGACACGAAGCTTACCGAAAAGCTCTGCGCCTCTGCACCCTCGGCGTCTCCGCGTTGGTGAAAAGGGTACACAAACGGAGAGGTTTCTTCCTTGAAGTTGATGCCCGGTGTCATTCTGAACGGAGGCGAGCGCAGCGAGCCGGAGTGAAGAATCTTGCAACCCTACGGATGCAGCAAAACCCTGTGCAGGAGAGCCTTGAAGATTCTTCGTCGCTGGCGCTCCTCAGAATGACGGGGAGGCTTGGCACGCGCATGGTTCGCATGAAGCACAACGCCAGGACGCAGGGAGGCGAATGATGCAAAACGCTTCTTAATGCTTTGCGTCTTCGCAACCTTGGCGTCTTAGCGTTGTTGAAGTAGGTGCGCGAGCGGAGAAGAATCCCTTATCAGGGGCCGGATAGCAACTTGACATCTAAAAATAGGAAGAAATACCCATAGACAACGGGCTTTCCGCGCGCTATACTGGATTTGAGAATTATATGGCGGTCCTGGCATTTTCCCGTCCGACCATCGAGGAATCTTGAGAGGAGCAATCCATGAGAACTCTTGCACAAAACCTGTTGCAGCCGATCGTGCTGTTTTCCCTGCTGTGGTACGTCGTGCCTTTGGTCGCGCTCGTGGAGGCAATCAGAAGGTGGCTTACCCACAAGCCAAATTTGCGCCCCTATGCTTACCTGTTTCTGGCAAGCATCGATCTATGGGCGTTCATGCTTGCGAATACCATCCCAGGAAAAGTCCTGGCCCTCGTTGGAACGGTGGCCATACTGCCGACGGTTGCGATAGATGATCATGGGTGTCCAGTCGACGGGACGTTGTACGGTTACGGCCTTTTGCTGATCGACCGCTCGTTTGGCATTGTGCCGTTCGTTTGGATGAACAGGCTGTTTTTGGGGTTTACGGTGTTGGTAATCCTGTGGGTGCTGTGGCAGGTACGTTCCGATTTGCGCCAGGGCAACCGCATAGGGACGTACTACGTGGTCGCGCTCGCAGGGCTGCTCGGTGCCACCGTGCTATGGATGGCAGGCAACGACACCGCGGGTGTGGGAACTCTCGTCGTCGGAGTGATAGCAATGCTGGTTGCGGTGGCCGCGTTTCTGTGGTCCGGCGACGACAGGGACGCCAAGGCCGTGTCGGCGTTGATATTTCTGAGCGATTTTTTGATGCTTTTGTCCTGGATGAACCCTCATAGCTGAGGAACCGTCGGAGACGGCCATACGCTGCTGAATCATGTAGAGGAGGTATTGTGATGAAAGAACAGAGATTTGCCGCATTGCTGGCAGCCATTCCGGGGCTGTTGGTGCTTTTCTCCATGCGCCCGGAGTTCGGGGTGATGCCATGGGCGGTGTACGTTGCTGCCGTGGCCTGGTTTGCCCTGGTGGCGTCGATTTCCTACCGGAGGAAGAGGGTCCCGGACTGGGGCGTGCCAGCGTTCGGGCTGGCGTTTCCGGTTCTGGCCGTACTCTGGTGGCTGGTCGTAAAAGCCGTTTCTCTGCTCTACCCGGAGGCGGCGGGCGAGATATTTTCGATCGCGATCCAGGGCACGTTAGTGGCGCTGGGCGTGGCTGCCGTGGTGCTTTGGGGAAAGCGGCTTGCCGAAAGGAAAGTCCTGCTGCGCGCTGTCTACACCTCTTTGGGAATGCTCGTGGTTTCCGTCGGCCTCGAGATCGCGTCAGTCTGGATGCTATCTTCACAGAGGATGGCGATCCGATCCATCTCCTATTCCCTCTGGCTGATGGTGGCGCTTGCGAGCATTGAGTTGCTCTTCGTGCTGGTGGCGTGGCTCCTCGCCCCCGATCGACCTCACCTGACCATCGGGCTGGTAGGCGTGGCCGGGTTCTTCTTGTGGACGTTCTGGCTCGAGTTCGATTACGGCGTGGTCGGAACGGGGTACGCATACCTGATTGGTGTGTGGTTCGCCTTCTGGTCGATGGTGGTATTGCCCGCCATGAGCGTTACCGGCACAGCGAGGCGGCACCCTCTGCCCCTGATGGCTGGTTTGCTGTTGATCGCTTTTGGCGGAGACGCCGTGATGGAGGCGCTCGTCCGCGTGCGCCCCGACATGCTGAGCGGCATCCTCTCTTTGGCACACCTCCCCGCTGGCGGGAACGGAGGCCTGATGGCCGGTGTGGGGAGTTGGGCGGGAAGGCCGTTGCTCCGGGTGATGCTGGGGTTCCTGGCCGAGTACTTTGCGGTGGTCGCCAGCACGATGGCGGCATACGTCTTTGCCACTGGCGGCAGGTTCGAGGGGCTGGGGGAGGGCTTGCTGCCGAACGGCTCTGACGCGTGGGCGAGTTCCTTGCCGCTGATCCACGGGAGGAATAGGGACGACCTCCTGGCTTCCGGAAGCCGCAGTGCGTAGATTCTCCCTGGCGCCATGGCATCCGCCGTGATTTTGACACTGATACGCAAATAGCTGTAGAATTAGAGCAAATCGAAAAATCCCCGCCGGTGGAAGGCGGGGTTCGATCAGGGTGAAATCGATACCCCGGAAAGGGGCAAGAGTACACATGAACTTAGGATCAAGTTAGCTCGGCTTTATTTCGGATCGGTACCGGATAACGCACCGATGGGGGATGTTATCCGGACTCTCTCCGGATAAGTAATGGTTGGGCAATCTCTTTTGTTTCGCGTTTGAGACCAGTAGAAGGAGTAGCGATGGTTGAGGTAAAAGAAAGTGGAAAGAGAATCAGGCAATTTTTTAACGCAGAAGCAAATGCTTTATTGAACGCATATTTGCACATTCAAACACTGTTGCCTGCCCAGCACACGGGAGGTTCTTCCCACCATCCTGAGGAAGGCCGTCATATTGAGAGCTTATTGCGTTCTTTCTTGAATCGCCATCTTCCGCGACAACTGCGGGCATTCTCAGGATTTATCTTGCGACCAGCGACAAAAACGAATCTCCATAACAGAAGGCGATTGAGGGAAGGAGATTTGCACTCATCTCAGTTAGATATAATTGTATTTGATGTGATAAATTATCCTATATATGAGCATTTTGAAGAATTCGTAATCGTTCCCCCTGAGGGGGCTATCGCTATAGTTTCTGTGAAAAAGAAATTGTATAGAAGCCACATAAGTCAGGAAATAAAGCAATTAGCATCAGCCGCTGCTTTGTGTGGACATACCAAAAGCGGAAAACCAAATGTGTGGGTACGAGGGCCGAGCTTGGTGTTATGGGCGTTCTCGTCAGGCGATCTACCAAAGGCAGATGACGATGTTGTTTCATATTTTATGAAAGAGTTAGAAAGTTACGCTAGTTGTCCTTTTGACCAATTGATCAACCAAATTACCATTTTAGATAGACTTACCTTATTTAAAGCGCGCCCTTCTCCTCCTACAGAAAAGGTAACAACCGCAAAATATGTTTGGGGTAAGCATCCTGTAGATAGCGATAGCATCAACCGTGGCTTGCAAACGCTTTTAACTAACATCTTGAGTGTTTTTTATGATGAGACACGTTCAACAAAATCACGGCCAGGATTTACAAGCTTCCCGCCACGGGAATCGCTCTCATCAGCTGGTGAAATATCTGTTAAGGGTTTGCGAGTGACTCACCCCAAGTTGTGCCCAACCCAGCGTGCAGCGGACACGGCTTCGCCGTGGGGCAACGTTGGCGGTTTGAAGGCGGAGTAGCGTCGCCAACAATGCTTCTGGGAAAACACGCCGTGCCGCTGACGCTATCGTTAGCCCAGGAAGCTTTTGGGGGTTAGCACTATGGGAGACCATCAAGTTTTTACTTTCGCTAAAAAAATAAAGGGGGATCAGGTCACGTCCAAAACTCTGAGTGATATCCGTGATATCAACAAACTTTACGAGATTGTTGATAAATTGGAGCATTTACCCAGAGTGGCAACAGTGCCATTGCAGGATCTGGGATTGCGGAGAAACCCTCGCAAATGGGTAGAAAAGCTATTGTCAGATTACCCCCATATCTTAAACTCGGATATGGAGAATCTTCTCTTCGATTTTACGGATAGCATGAGAACAAGAATGAGGGAAGATACCAAATACGTATTAGGTGTACTGTTTGAAGATAAGTTACTATTATGCCATAGTATTTATGGAGAAGAGACTGTCACTCCAGAATGGAAAATTATTCCGCGAATGCTCGATGCTGACAATATACTGCGTTTCGTGTGTTTTGAAAAAATACAAGGGGATTACCAAGTGAAGTACTGGGAGAGAGATGCAACAAGTTCTTTTGTAGAATGGCTTGGTCTTCCTCAAAAGCAGGCTTTTTTGTTTGGGGGACGCTATAGAATGTTAAGCGAAATCGAAGGGGTAGTCGCTGAATTTCAGCTAACTGAGGAAGAGGTAAATGAGTGGTTGGAAAAGCATCCGGAGATAGAAAAAGGCTATCTCAATCTAAGCACTCCTGTTCAAATGTTGACCATCAAAGAGGTGAGAGTTGCAGGCAAACGATATGACGCTGTGGTAGATTTTATTCAAGACTTTCAGGCTGCAAAACATGGTCTTCCTTTTTATCAGAAGAGGTATGCCCAGCTAAAGAAAGAGCAACTTCCTCTCTTTGTGCGTTTTTATGATGAGAAGACGCAGGTTGTAAGGTGGGAAGGAGAGGACGAAGTTGTGGAACTGTATAAGGAACAGGTTAGTTTTGATATACTTTTCGCTGATGATGTAATTGAAATGAGAGGGAGCTACCTTCAAGACGTTACGCGAAGATGTATTAATGGTGAGCCAGTGAAAATAGTACATGTGGGTGAGAAGTTTAGAATGCATCCGATAAAATTAGGAAGCATAGAAATCTATAACGAAATCCGGAAGCCACAAATTATAGAGTATCTCGCTCATTATTTTGAAGGAGAGTCCTTGCGAGATAGGAAAATAGCTTTACTGGTCAAATTGCTTTTTCTTGAAGTCTTGGTAAAAGCGAATACTGAAAGTCCGTTGTCCTTTGCTCTTCGCAGGATTGCGAACAACCTTCGCAAGGAAATATCTTTAGATGGTCGGTTTATGCAAACAGAAGATCATTTTGTAGAATACAAATCGCGAGATTACTTTGCGGGTCGCGATAGCGAGATAGTGGAGCGTTTGATTGAAGATATCGAGCACAAAGTTAAAGAAACTTCTTATAAGCTTTATCTGATTGGTGTGGAAGATAATGGAAGCGTTAAGCCTCTTTCTGCATCTCGACTAAAGAGCGATCGAGTAGAAAGTATTCGAAAAAGAGTCGCTGAGGCGTTGCCCCACTTGAGTTTTGCCTTTTTCCCCATTGTTGCTGATGGGGAGGGGATCCTTTTACTCACTGTGGAACCAAAGAGGTAGGGGCTAACCCTGCGTGCAGCGGACGCCGTCTCACCGTCGGGCAACGTTGGTGGTTTAAAGGCAGAGTAGCGTCGCCAGCGGTGGTTCTGGACAAACACGCCGTGTCGCGGACGCCCTCGTTGGGCGACTTGCTTTTGAAATTGTAGTGCCGCACTTACGCGTTTGGGATAGTCTTGGAGCAGACGCGACTTTGGGATGAACTTGTGCGTTGTGATCGAGTAAGTAGGTTCCCGATATTATCCTGGGAAGCGATGGGAATGAGCATAGACAGAGAAACTCTTTTAGTTTTGTATGGGTATGTTCTTGATGAAGAACGTTTTTTCGCTAAAGAGCATCAGGATCGCGTTTCCTTCTATTCGGGTTTTATTACCACAATCATAGCAGCCATAGTAGTTGGATCTTTGCAAGCTTCAACCTGGTATCATTTCGCCATCTTGTGTGTGGGGCCGCTGGTTCTGTTTCTTATTGCTCAAAATGCAGTTGAAGGATGCTATCGTTCGTACGTGCGCTTTCTTGAAGCAATTACTTATCGAGCAAAGATTGAGCAGAACTTAGGCTTGACTCGAGAGCCCTTGAAAAAAGAAGAGGCTAAAAGAGGAGGCGAACCGTATTGGGAAAATGAGCCACTAGTTCCTTCCCGTCATCTTCTAAATCGGAGAAAATATGCTACCTCAGAAGAATTTATTCGGCGAGCCTCACAAGGTGGTTATCATAGAGTAGTCGTACGATTATTCCGTACTGTTCAGGGATTGAGTGTGTTGATGTTTGTTGGGCTTGCGGGAATGGCAGTGTGGCTGGCGTTGCAGTAATTACGTGGTAAGAATAGGGTGTGACCAATCCTGCGTGCAGCGGCCACGGCTCGCCCAAGAAGAGCCGTTGGGGATGGTTAGGCAAAAAATCCTTTGCCTGCTGTGGTCGTAGACGTGGACAGCGACACCGTGCCGCTGATGCCATCGTTGGGCGGGGTCTCGGGGCATGCTAAAACGAAGTCATGAAGATCTATCTGGACGTTTGTGCAATTCAAAGGCCGTTGGATACGCCAAGTCATTTGCGTATTGCCATCGAGGCTGAAGCGATTTTGGGCATCCTTGCGCTATGCGAGCGCGGCCAAATAGAAATTGTGTCGTCGGATGCGTTGGTTTATGAAGTGAGGCGCAATCCTCATCCTGTTCGTCGGGAATACGCTTTGGCTGTGCTGGCCTTGGCTAAAGAGCATCTGGTAATCTCGAAAGATGTGGAGGATCGAGCAAACTCTCTGGTAGAACGGGAGGGATTCAAGCCCCTGGATGCCTTGCATTTAGCGTTTGCGGAGAAAGGGAAGGTGGAGTATTTTTGCAGTAGCGATGATAAACTTTTGAAAAGAGCAAGGCGTACAAAGGATTTAGCGGTCAAAGTGGTGACGCCAGTGGAGCTGGCGGAGGAGTTGGAAAGATGAGTGTTTACGCTGAACCATTAGTAGAGATCAATCGTAAAGCCTTTTTGGTGCTTTATCGGGAGTTAGGGGTTGTGGATGCAGTGCGCTTTTTGCGGCAGTTTACTACGGGATTCGGAGAATACGCCGAAGAGCGCGAGGCTTTGTTCGGTGGAAAGAGCTTGGCGGAAATCGTGGATGAAATAAAGCGAGAAAGCGATAGCGGCAGCGAAAGTCGATGAGAAGCGCCTAAGATGCATGGCATACCCCTCCCAGCCCCGCGTGCAAAGGACATGGCTTCATCCTGGGGCGCCGGTGGTGGTTTTGAGGCGAGGGAGCGTCGCCAGCCGTGCCGCTAGTACAATCGTTAGCTCCGTGAGGTCCGTGCACTACATTGAAAACTGTGGTGAGCGAAAGTGTCGAAAGTTAAATACCAGGCTGCAATGTTCGACCTGTTGACAGCTCTCCTGGATTCCTGGTCCCTTTGGAGCAAGGTGGCAGGATCTGAGCAGGCTGGCCTAAACTGGAGAATTGCGTACCTGAAGTTGACTTATCAGGCAGGGCAATACCGCCCCTATGAAGAGATCATCAGGGAAGCCGCGGAAGATGCAGGGATACCTGCTGAACTGGCAGACGAACTCATACGGCGTTGGAATGAGGTCGAACCGTGGCCTGAAACGAAACGAGTTTTACAGGAACTGATCGAGAGAGTACCGGTTGCGGTGGTGACCAATTCGTCGATTGCGTTAGCCGAGGTTGCGGTTTCACGCATCGGAATACCGATCCCTATAGTCATAACGGCGGAAGAGGCTGGATACTACAAGCCAGATCCGCGGCCATACCGAATGGCTTTGGAAAGGCTTCGGTGTAAGGCGGAGCACGTTCTCTATGTTGCAGGCTCTCCCTCAGATATTCCCGGAGCATCGGGGGTTGGCATGCCTGTCTTCTGGCACAATCGAATGAATCTGAAGCCTTTGCCTTCGAGTGCTAAGCCCAGGTACGTATCAGACACTTTATTGCCATTACTCGATATCGTGTAGGAGGCGTGGAAAGGCTCTGTGAGGAAGGGAGAACGATGATACGAAAGAAATACAGCGAAGGCCAGGTAGCCCAGATTTTGGAGGCAGTGTAATCTGGAGTGCCTGTGACATAGCTATCTCGGACGTGTGGATTCAGCCAGAGTGCATTTTACCGATGGAGAGCGAAGTACAGCGGGGTGGATGGTGGATGTGGTGGATGTGCAGTCACTGTCGCTGACGCCCTCGTTGGGGCTGGTTAGGTGCATCGTATGCAAGGACTTTACAGCGTTTCACCTGCTTTGCTAGCGGACGTGAAGAGCATTGGAGAGAAAGTCCGTGGGGAGCTTCAGGGCGGGGTGTCTTTGGTGGAATACATCACCTTACCCGAAGCGGGGCAACACGTTGTGTTGCGTTTTGAAGTCCGGAAGGAAATCTCCAGCCTGGACGAAATAGATGCGCTCGAGAACAGGCTGAGCCGGTTGGCGGGCGAATGGTTCTGGGTCGTGCTCGTGGGCGAGACATACAGCCGGGTGAATCCGCAGTTGCCTTTGGCAGAGATGCCGATACGGCTGGAGAAATTCGCACAAGTCGTCATGCACGAACCTGTGCCGCTTGCGTCGACGCCGTTTGCTTCAGAGATCGGGAAAGATGGGCAAACCATCCGTGCGCACATCCCGCTGTCCCCTGGGGATTGGGTCTGGGAAGTGGAAGTTCCTCTGTCGGCGGGGGAAGTTTTGCCGATTATCCGGGTAGTCTCGGGAGAAGAGCGTGGCGAGTGGGTGGTGACCATCGGTGAACGAGAGTTCGCGGTGGAGTACGTCCCTCACAGCGCCGGTTACGAGGGCCTCGTGAAGGCCTATCCGCTGGCACGCAAAGCGGGAATGGCGCTCATTCGGTATGTTTTTGAACACACCGGCGACGTGTGAGGCCATCCCGTGCCCAATGCTGGCAGCAGCAGGCGGTGGCTGCGCCGATGGCGGGGCGGAAGGCATCGAGGGTAAAGCAAAAAGAAGTACACCGCCAACGAGGATTTTGCATTTTGATCAGGGGGTATCTTTTGAAATGAGACACTTTGGTACGCTGAAGGCACTCTACGCCGTCTTGGGGGCTTTGTTGGCCGCAATGGTGATCACTATTGCGGCAGGAGCATCCCCATCAGAGCAACCGTTCTCCGCAGGGGACGTCTTCTTCGCTTCCCGCTATGATTGCTATGCTCCGGGGGAAACCATCGTGCTGGACTTCCGGGGCCTGCCGGGGAACCCGAACGACTGGGTCGGCATCTACCCCAAGGCTGCTTCCAACGACTGGGACAACGTGCTCGTCTGGTCGTTCACCAACGGCTCCCAGGCGCTCGATGCCGCCCCCGGCCCCACCGAAGGGAGCGTCAGCCTGCCCGGCTTGCCGGAAGGTGACTATGAAGCGAGACTATTTTACGATAACTCTTTCGACCTGGAAGCGATGGACGCCATAAGGGTGTCCTACTCCTGCGCTTCTGTCTGGCCAAACAAGGATGTGTATGCGCCTTACGAGCCAATCGTCGTTAACTTTGCCCACTTGCCCGGCAACAGCAACGATTGGGTAGGCGTCTACCCCGAAGGTGCTTCCAATGATTGGGAGAACGTCCTCGCGTGGTCGTTCACTAACGGTTCACAGGCTCTGGACGCCATGCCCGGCCCGATCAACGGGAGTGTGACGCTGGACGGGTTGCCAGCCGGAAGATACGATGTCCGCCTGTTCTTCGACAACGGCTTCGATCTCCAGGCCGAAGCGGAGATCGAGGTGGCCGAGGGTCAGCGCACTTACGGCCAGTCGCTGGGAAAGCCTGTCTCGGTGGAGACTTACACGGACGGCGCATTCTATTATCCTTCCGACATCTCCACGGAGAACCCGACGCCGGTGGTGCTTTTCGTCCCGGGATGGGGATCGCAGAACGCCTCGGACTACGAAAGCCTGCTTCGTTTCGTGGCGAGCCAGGGGTACACGGCCGTGTACGTGCGCGACCCGGCGCAGTATAGCGCGGCTACGTTGATCGAACGATTCGAGAACCTTGTGCTGCGGGACGATGTCCTGCCTTATCTGGATACGACCCGATTCGGGGTCGTGGGGCATTCGTCCGGCGGTGGCATGGCTTTCACCGTGGCTCGTCATTTTCTCCAGAGAGGGTGGGGAAGCCAGGGGAAGTTCGTGTTTGCCATGGCGCCGTGGTTTGCGTTCGACATGACGGAAAGCGCTTTTGGAAGTCTGCCGGGCAGCCTCGATGTGGTGATTCTGCAATTTGGTGACGACATGACCACCGACCCGAGGATTCCGCTGACGATTTACGGGTTGCTTTCCAGCGTGCCTGCGGAGAACAAGGACTACGCCGTCGTTCCTGGTGTGGAACATTCCTACCCGACCGGAGACAAGCCTTTCGAGCAGATTCAGGGCGTACTCAGGCCGCTCGACGCCCTCATGGACTGGGCGTTCAACGGTCGGGAGGAGGCGTACAGCGTTGCCCTGGAGAATGGCAGTGACGACCCCGTGGGCGCGGGCATTCAGGAAGTACAGCCTTCCTCCGCGTACGAATACAAGTGCTACGCTGAGGGCAACGACGCTCTGGCCGAGGCTTTGAGTCGTGATGGAATAGATTACTGTCACCCGTGAAGGCAACGGGGAAATGCCGATGCTAAACTTACGCGTTCCAGGAGGCTATTCGGGCTTTGATGTTTAGCCGCCGGTTTTTCTGTTGGGGGGGTCAGGTGCGGTAGTATTAAACCACAAACATTTTACAAGGAGGTACAAATGTTTTTTGGGGGAGGCGACAAAGTTGCCATCGAGATCGATCCTGGTCAGGGGCCATTTTATCCCGGCAGTCCGTTGAACGTCTCCATCACCTTGCGATCGAAGAAAAAAGTCAAAGTAAGCGAGGTCAGGGCGGTGTTGCTCTTTCACGAGCAGTATCGGTACAAGGCCGTGGAGGAGGACGATGACGGCGATCGACAGACCAGGGTCTACACAGCGCACAAGGATTGGGAGGTTCACAAGGACTTGTTGATGGGCGGGGAGACCATTCCGGGAGGCTTCGAACAGACCTACCAGTTGGATTGGAAAATCCCGGAAGACGCTCAGCCCCCGTATTCTGGAAAGGTGATCCAGGCCAAGTGGCTGATAAAGGTCACGCTCGATCGCAAACTGCGCAAGGATATCAACAAAGAGATCGAGCTTCCTATCATCGTGCCGCCGCCGGGAACGCACGGCGGAGCGGGAGAATACGGCCATGCCAGCCATTCCGACAAAGCCGATATGCAATTGTGGCTCCCGAGGGTGGAGTGGGTGGAAGGCGAGACGATAGAAGGCAAGCTGAAGATCTACGCACACGACAACATATCTTGCAACCATGTACGCATCGAGCTGACCCGGAAGGAAGAAGTTTTCCGCGAAAACGGCAACGTTTTTACCGTCACCGAGTTCAAGGAACGCATTTCGGGCGGTGTGAAGCTCAGGTCCGGAGAGACCAGCGAGATACCTTTCTCCATTGCCATCCCCAAGAAAGGATGCCCAACCCTTGATACGCCCGTCGGACGGGTGACCTGGACGCTCAAGGGGATCATGAGCAGGCGGCTACGGAAGGACTTCACGGTTACCCAGGAAATCTTCGTTTACAACGGCTCAAAGGCATGATCGGATCGCTGGAACCCATTTATGTAAATGAGGTAAGCGCAGGGCGAAACAAAAAGAGCTGGACGGATTAGTCCAGCTCTTTAACGTTTATGCTCTCCAGGCGCCCCTGGCAGGACTCGAACCTGCGGCACGCGGTTTAGGAAACCGCTGCTCTGTCCTCTGAGCTACAGGGGCTCTCTTTGCACCCAAATTCTACACATACCACACTAACAACGCAAAAATCGCATGCGCGAAAGGCTTGATCAATACACAAAGCGGGCATATGAGGCATATGCCCGCTTTGTTAGGTGGAGATGGCGGGAATCGAACCCGCGTCCGGAGAGTTCGGCCTTGGACGTCTACAAGCTTAGCCACCGCTTTCACTCTCGCCCGGGGTCCCCCGGTGGCAAGGTACCGTCCGGGCAAAGCCGATTTAGCTCCACAGTCCTATCGGCGTCAGGCTGCTGCCCCCTGCAGTCTCTGACGGCACTCCCGGGAGCTGCAGGGCACCTCCCGAGGTACCGAGACCGCCTTCAGGCGGTCGTTTTTCTCCCCTACTTACGCAGCCAGCGAAGCAGGCTGAGCCGCGAAGCGGGGGAAAGTAAAAGCGTTAGCTTTGGCACTTATTTGGTTGCCCCTGTTTTACGAGGTAGAGGCACCTCGGCTTGCAGTCCTCAGCCTCAACGCTCCCCGTCGAAGCCTGTCATCCCCATGCATTATCAATTATACAAATTTGTTCGCCCATGTCAAGGGACAGTTGCAGTAATTTTGTCCAAACGTTATACTGTTCCCAGAAGCGAAATGTGTTACCTGAACCCAGAGAAACTGTGAGAAGCCGGCCTTTCCCAGAGCCGACTTCAGAACGCCCTTCCAGGAGGGTCGACTATGGTCAGCGAAGAAATCAGGAAACGCGTTGAGGCGCTCCGACGTGCAATCAATTACCACAACTATCGCTACTACGTGCTCGATTCGCCGGAGATCAGCGACGAAGAATACGATGCCCTCATGCGCGAGCTCCGCAGACTGGAAGAGCAGTACCCGGAGCTGATCACCCCGGATTCTCCAACGCAAAGGGTCGGCGGGAAACCCGCCGAGAGATTCCGGAAAGTGCAGCACCCGGTCCCCATGCTAAGCCTCCAGGACGTATTCAGCCAGGAAGAACTACGCGCGTGGCGAGATAGGGTATATAAGCTGCTTTCCCCGGAGGAAATCTCGAAACTCGAGTACGTGGTGGAACCGAAAATCGATGGTCTGACGGTGGTACTGCACTACGACCACGGGCTGTTCGTCCTCGGTGCGACCAGGGGTGACGGGTTCACCGGCGAAGACGTGACAGCGAACCTGCGCACAGTCAAATCCCTGCCCCTGCGAATCCCAGTGGTCGAAGACTCCATCGAAGCCCCACCCCGCCTCGTGGTCAGAGGAGAAGCCTACATCTCCAAAAAGGACTTCGAAAAGCTCAACCGGGAGCAAGAAGAACGAGGCGAGAGGACGTTTGCCAACCCCAGGAACGCTGCGGCAGGCTCGATCCGGCAGCTCGACCCCCGGGTGACCGCCCAGCGCCCCATAAGCCTATGGGTCTACCAGGTGGTGATCGTGGAAGGACACGAAATCCAGACGCAATGGGAGGCGCTGGAATACCTGCGAAAGCTGGGGTTCCCGGTCAACCCGCTGAACAAGCTGTTCACCGATTTCGACGAGATGGCCGAGTATTGCGCTTCCTGGGAATCGGAGAAGGAGAAACTCCCATATGAAGCAGACGGGCTCGTGATCAAGATCAACGATTTCGCCATACAGCAGAAACTCGGGAACGTGGGGAACGCTCCCCGCTGGGCTGTGGCCTACAAATATCAGACCCAGCAAGAGGTCACGAGGCTGCTGGACATCCGGGTAAACGTCGGGAGGACCGGAGTGCTGACCCCCTACGCCGTGCTCGAGCCGGTCAAAATCGGCGGAGTCACCGTGAGCAAAGCCACGCTTCACAACTACGACTACATCAAAGAGAAAGACATCCGCATCGGCGACCTGGTGGTGGTCGTCCGCGCCGGCGAAGTCATCCCCCAGGTGGTGAGGCCGGTCAAAGAAGCGCGAACCGGCGACGAAAAGATCTTCAAGATGCCCGACCGTTGCCCGGTTTGTGGCGAGCCGGTGGTCAGGCCGGAAGGAGAGGTAGCTTACTACTGCATCAACTCCGCGTGCCCTGCCCAGCTCGCCCGGAAAATCGAGCATTTTGCATCACGCCGGGCTATGGACATCGAAGGGCTGGGAGAGAAGCAGGCGGATCTGTTCGTGCAGAAAGGCCTGGTGCACGACGTGGCCGATCTCTACTACCTGGATCCCAAAAAGCTGCTGGAACTGGAAGGCTTCGGCGAGAAAAAGGTTCAAAACCTCCTTTCGGCGATCGAGGCGAGCAAAGATCGCCCGCTCTGGCGGCTTATCAACGCCCTCGGGATAAAATTCGTCGGGGAGGAAGTGGCCAAGATCCTGGCCGAAAGATACCATTCGATCGATGCGCTGATGAACGCTTCCGAGGAGGAGCTGCAATCGATCCCTGGCATAGGCCCGAAAATCGCAAAGAGCATCGTGGATTGGTTCTCCAGAGAGTCGAACCGGAAAGTGATAGAGAAACTCAGGAAAGCGGGCGTTCGGATGAGCGAGGAAGAAACGACCGAGGAAGAAACAGCAAAACCTCTGGAAGGGCTGACTTTCGTAATCACAGGCACGCTTCCGCTCCCAAGGTCGAAAGTAAAAGAGCTTATCGAGTCGAACGGTGGCAGGGTAACCGATTCCGTCAGCAGGAAGACCAGCTACCTGGTGGTTGGTGAATCACCCGGCAGCAAGCTGGACAAAGCACGCAGGCTGGGCGTGCCGACGATCTCGTTCGAAGAACTCCAGGAACTGATTTCCCGGGGCGGGCAAGGCGGTTCGACGGAGTGATCACGCCGGGCCGGATAGCGACAATTCATCATCGCGGAGGTACAGATGGCATGGCCTGAGAAGGAAAAGATCGTCTTCGGGGTCGAAAACATGTTGAAAGTGAACATGGGCCTCAAACCGGGCGAGCAACTGCTCGTCGTAACCGATATTCCAACGACCAAGCAGTGGAACGTCGAACCAGGCCCGTGGATCATCGACGTATCGGAACGGGCGCTGCTCGCCAAGCTCGTGGCGGAAATCGCTGCAGAACGGTTTCCGGAAAACCCGGTGACTTTCCATCCATTCCACGCAACCGGGAGCCACGGCAAGGAACCGGACGGCAGCACCGCAGCGCTGATGCGGAAGCCGCAGGTAATCCTGGCGATAACCACCTACTCCCTTTCCCACACCAACGCCCGCATGAACGCCACGAAAGCCGGAGCCAGGATAGCGAGCATGCCGGGGTTCGAAGCGCAGATGCTGGAGGAAGGCGGCCCGATGGCAGTGGACTACCTGCAAGTCTCCAGGGATTGCCACCTCTTTGCGTCCAGGCTCACCGCAGCAAGCCGGGTGGAAGTGAAAACACCAGCTGGCACAGACCTCCGATTCAGCATCGCGGGGAGGACCGGGCATGTGGACGATGGACTCTACAACACCGACGCCCGGTTCGGGAACCTCCCGGCGGGCGAAGCCTACATCGTGCCGGTAGAAGGCACCGGAGAAGGCGTGCTGGTAGTGCAACCGGGATGGTACCCCAACCTCACGGAGGAAATGGTTCTCGTATTCGAGCACGGGGAAGTGGTCGAGCTAAGGGGCGGGGGAGCCGTCGGCGATCACTTCAGGGCGCTTTTGCGGGTCGGCAACCGGGAGGAGCCCTACAAATCCCGTCGGAACCTCGCCGAACTCGGCATTGGCACCAACCCGAACGCTAAAAGGCCTAACAACGTGCTCGAGGCCGAGAAAATCAAAGGCACCATCCACATCGCCATCGGAGACGACATCCATATGGGAGGCGCCGTAGAAGCAGACATGCACGAGGACTTCGTCCAACCAACGCCAACCCTCTCCCTCGACGGGGAAGTGGTGATAAAAGACGGCATCTGGCAGATCGAGTAGCATGGCAGTGACACAACCATCCGAAGAAAGGAAGGCCGATTAGACCATGAACACCATCGAAAAAGACGTCGCAGAAATTCTCATCGACCAGGAATCCATTGCAAAACGCGTGGAAGAAATGGGGGCGCAGATCAGCGCCGATTACGAAGGCACTGAGTTGATGCTGGTCGCAGTGCTCAAGGGAAGCGTAGTCTTCCTCAGCGACCTGATGAGGCACATAACGATCCCACACACGATCGATTTCATGGCTACCTCCAGCTACGGTCACGTCACGGAAAGCACCGGCGTGGTCAAAATATTGAAGGATTTGGACATGCCGGTCACCGACAAACACGTTCTCATCGTAGAAGACATCATAGATACGGGCAACACGCTCGCCTATCTGCTCAGGATACTGCAAGAGCGAAATCCCAAATCGATCAGGGTTGCGACATTGTTGGACAAAAAAGAAAGGCGGACCGTGCCCGTGGTGGTGGATTACGTTGGGTTCGAAATACCAAACAAATTCGTAGTCGGGTATGGCCTGGACTTCGGCGAGATATACAGGAATCTCCCCTACATCGGGGTGCTCAAGCCCGAGATTTACGCCTCCGGCTTGAGCGGATGATGAGCGAATTGGCCTGGCTTGCGCCGTAAAGGGAGTGCATCATGGAGGCTGTGATCATGGCGGGAGGGGCCGGAACGAGGCTCCGGCCTCTGACCGTGAACCGCCCGAAACCTATGGTGCCCATCGTGCACAAGCCGGTGCTCGCGCACATAATCGAACTCCTCAAAAGAAACGACTTCGAAGATGCCATAATCACCCTTCACTACTTTCCGGAGCGGGTGCGGGAGTACTTCGGGGACGGGGAGAACACCGGAATCTCGATCAGATACTCCGTGGAAGATCGCCCCATGGGCACGGCTGGCAGCGTGAAGCTGGCCGAACCCAATATCGAAAACGACCAGTTCCTGGTCATCAGCGGAGACGCGCTTACCGATTTCGACCTCAAACAGGCGGTGGAGTTCCATCACGAAAAAGGGGCTCTGGTAACGATCGTCCTCTACAGAGTGCCGGTTCCGCTGGACTACGGCGTGGTGGTGCTCGACAACGAGAATCGGGTCGTCAGGTTCCAGGAAAAGCCAGAATGGGGCAGCGTTCTTTCCGACACAGTCAACACCGGGATTTACGTCCTCTCGACGGAAGTCCTGGAAGAAATCCACGCCGAGACGCCTTCCGATTTCAGCGCCGACATCTTCCCGAAGCTCCTGGAGAAAGGAGCGCCGGTTTTCGGATACGTGGCCGACGGATACTGGTGCGATGTCGGTAACCTACGGGAGTACCTGAGGGCCAACACGGACTACCTCTACGGGAAGCCTAACCTCCCCGAGCCCGGGAAACGCCTGGGGGATGGGATATGGACCGGTGAGAACGTGGAGATAGCACCGGACGCCCGGCTGTACGGCCCGATTTACCTTGGAAACGACGTGAAAATCAAAGCCGGAGTGGAGATTCATGGTCCTGCGGTCATACGGGACGGCGTGATCATAGACAACTACGCCAGCATCGAGCGAAGCATCATCTGGAGGATGGCATACATCGGAGAAGGTGCGCACCTCCACGGAACGATCATCGGGCGACAGGTGGTCGTGAAGCCCAACGCCCACCTGATGGACGCATCGGTCGTCGGGGATGGCACCGTCATCGGGGACGGCGCTATCATTTACTCCGGCGTGAAAATCTGGCCCAAGAAAGAGATCGAGAACGGCGCAGAGGTACACGAAAGCATAGTCTGGAGCCAGAGGCGCAAGAAAGGGCTGTTTGGCAGGTTCGGCGTCACCGGGATGGTAAACGTAGACCTGACCCCGGAAGTGGCAGCAAAGCTCGGGGCGGCGTTTGCATCCATCCTGCCCAGAGGCAGCGTGGTAACCATCAACCGTGATCCGCACCCCAGTTCCAGAATGCTGAAGCGCGCCGTGATCTCCGGGTTGCCATCCGGCGGGGTAAACGTCCTCGATCTGAAATCTACGCCCATACCGGTCGCGAGGTATTACACCAGCGTCAGCACGGCCAACGGAGGCGTTCACGTGCGACTTTCACCGTTCGACCAGCGGGTGGTGGACATCAAATTCTTCGACGAAAATGGCCTCGACCTGGGGCTTTCGGACCGCAGGCAGATGGAACGTATTTTCTCCAGGGAGGACTTCCGGCGCGCGTACCTGGATGACATCGGGCTGATCTCCTACGCGCCTGACGTCATTGAGACTTATCAGGATGGTTTCCTCAGCCAGGTGGATTTCGCCGCCGTGAAAGGCTCGAATCGAAAACTCGTGGTCGACTACGCCCATTCGGTTGTCGCCCTGGTGATGCCGCAGATTCTGGACAAGATGGGCGTGGAGAACATCACGCTGAACGCTTATGTCGACCCGAACAGAATAGCAATCCTGGAGCACGTCTTCAATACCGAGCTCCAGCAGATGGGCAAGATCGTGCAGGCGATCGAAAACGCCATCGGCATCCGGTTCGACGTGGGAGGGGAAAAGCTCTTCATGTCGGACGAAACCGGCCGTATCGTCCCGAACCTGCTCCTGGCCGCAACTGTCGCCATGCTCGCACTCCGAAGATCGCCCGGCAGCACGGTGGTAGTTCCCGTGAGCCTCCCCTCGATCTTCGAGGAGATGGCACGGGAATACGGCGGATACGTGGTCCGGACGCCGCAGGAGATCAGATCGCTGGTGCTCGAAGTCAACGAGCGAGAAGGGTCCCTGGGAATCGACGGCGAAGGGAGCTTCGTGTGCGGTTGTTTTCAGCCTGCCCCGGACGCGCTGTTCATGAGCGTGAAGCTGCTGGAGTTGATTTCAGAAGAGCAGCTTCCCCTGAGCGAGCTTGTAAAGCAGGTTCCTCCATTCTACATGGCCTCGAGAGCCATCCATTGCCCCTGGGAGCTGAAGGGAAAGGTAATGCTGCAGATACGGCGCTTCACAGAGCAGTACCCCAGGTCGGAGATAGATGGCATAAAAGTGTTCTTAGGGGAAAAGGATTGGGTTCTCATCAGACCCGATCCAGACAACCCCGACATCCACGTGAAAGCAGAAGGAAGCAATCAGGAACGGGCGGAAGAAATCGCCGAAGAATACGCGTCCATGGTCAGAGGCATTCTGGAAGCGTGACTTCGGTACGCTATTCTGAAACCGAACAGAGGCGACCAGAAGGCCGCCTCTGCCGTTATCTTCGGATTCGTTTAGAAGAAGACCTTAGCCATCTCGTAGAGTTCGACGTCCACTGGCCTCGAATTCGACAGCACTTCGGAGATCGGGAAAGGAACCACGGAATTACCCTGCAGCGCTGCAATGTTCCCGGAGAGCCCTTCCTTCAGCATATCGACGGCGAAGACGCCGAACCTGGTAGCGAGAACCCGATCGAACGCAGTGGGAGAACCGCCCCTCTGGAGATGCCCCAAGACCACACTTCTGGCTTCGAACCCCGTCCGGCGCTCGATTTCGGTGTTGAGGGTATATGCCAGCCCCCGCCGGTCGAGCCTGACGTGACCGAACTCGTCCTTCTCGCCCAGTTCCTCCTCCGAGTAGGTGACCTCCCTGACCTTCGCTCCCTCGGCAACCACGACTATGCTGAAATTCTTACCGCGCGCCCACCGGCTCCTTACGTGATCGCACACTTCGTCGATGGAAGTTTCTACCTCTGGGATCATGATGTAGTCGGCGCCTCCAGCCATTCCGCCGACCACAGCAACCCAGCCAGCGTGCCTCCCCATGACTTCCACGACGATGACCCGGTGGTGGGAGCTTGCGGTTGTGTGTAGCCGGTCGAGGGCTTCGGCCACGAAACTCACCGCCGTATCGAAGCCAATGCAATAATCGGTGCCGTAGACATCGTTGTCGATCGTTTTGGGCACACCGACGACTTTCACACCTTTCTGGCTGAACCTCGCACCCACGCCGAGGGTGTCGTCACCTCCGATCACCACCAGCGCGTCCAGGCCAAACTTGTCGATGTTCCCGAGGCTCTTCTCGACGTCCTCCTCACGCTTGAACGGGTTCGTGCGGGACGACCCAAGGATCGTCCCGCCTATCGGGAGGATGCCGGACACAGCCCGGATGCTCATCGGCTCTATGTTCCCGAGGACGAGCCCTTCCCAACCGTTTCTTATGGCAAGAACTTCGAAATTGTATTCGTAGGCCCTGCGCACCACCGCCCTGATAGCCGCATTGAGGCCGGGTACGTCTCCGCCTCCGGTCAGCACACCTATCCTCATGATTCCCTCCTATGAATGAAATGTCTGAAAATAAAATCTAACCTTAAGGACGAAAAGACGGGGACAAAGAAGCAGACTCCTTTGTCCCCGTTCATCGGCCCTACGCGAACCGTGAGAGCGTTACACTCTCACGGCGAATTCCGATCCGCAGAACACTCAATACATCTTCTTGAATACGATCTTGAAGGAATTGTGGAACAGCGTATTCCCGCCGCCTCCCTGAGGGCACATGGCCTCGTCGGTGAAGCCAGATGTAAGCCCCGTAGCGATCTGCCCTATCGGATGGACGCCATCGAGGGAGACGAACACGTCATAAGTAGCACCTTTCCACATGATAAAATCGAGCTTACCCGGCCCCTTGGCGCCAGTCCTCTTCTTATCCAGTATCCTCCAGAGCTGCCCGTGAGGCGTCTGGATCACCCAAATTCCGTTGATCGGGTTGCCGTTAGCGTCTTCCACGGTGACGTAGATGTTGTGCTTGCCCCTGTTCTCGCAGGGGGTCAGCCTGCGCTTTTCGACAACCACCACCTGCTGCGCCGGAGTAGGCGTCGGCTTTGGTGTAGGAGTAGCCTTCGGTGCCCTCCTGACGGCCACCGGGCGCGGAGTAGGCGTGCTGGTGGGCGTCGGCGTAGGCGTGGACGTTGGAGTCGGCGTAGGTGTGGGCGTATTGGTAGGCACGGGGGTGTCCGTCGGCAACGGCGTGAACGTTGGCGTGGGAGAAGCCGCTTTTGCGACATACTCGCTTGCCGGAACGACCGCTCCGTTTCTGGTATGGCCGGATTTAGCTGCAAACACCGTGGACTTCAGTCCAAATGGCAAGGCCACCCCAAGCAACCAAAGCAGCAGCAATGTGGTTGCGGCCAGTTCGACCTTCGTAATTGGCTTCAAAGAGCCGAACCAGCGGGAGAGCTCCTCCAGCTTCTCTTTCGCACCTGCCATCGCTCCAGGCCCGGCAGCAGGTGCTTTCCTGACAGCGGGCGCAGGAGTAACGGCAGGAGCAGCAGCTCGCGCAGCCGCGGGAGCAGCAGCCGGTACCGCAGCCGCCGCCCTGGTGCGCCTCGCAGCTGGCGCGGCCGCCATAGATGAGCCTGCAAGGACGGAACTGGCTAAAGCCACCCTATCCGCCATAGCCCGGCTAAGTGTGAAAGCAAGCAACGGATGTCTCAAGGCAAGAGCCTCGAGTGTTTCGGCGTAAATCGACCACCCCTCGATGTCGTCCAGCGCTTTTGCAGAGAAGCTGCGTATAGGCATTCGCCGCAGCGCCGATTCACCGAGGAATTCCCCAGGGCGAACGGTGTAGAAAAGCTTCTCCTGGCCTTTGATGTTCTTGAGCAAGGCCACGCGCCCCTTCCCAAGGAAATAAACTATGTCGGCCGGCTCGTTCTCCCTGAACAGATACTCCCCGGAGACAAACCGCACTGGCGTGAGCTCATCGGCTATGTCCTGCAACTCTTCTTTCGGGAGAGATCGGAATATGGAAAGGTTCTTTATCTGGCCTTCTATGTGCCACTCCTTGACACCCTTGGCCTGCTCCTGAATCCGCCTGAGGATGTCGACCGCCAGTTCTGGACGCTCTTCCAGAACCTTATCGAGCTTCTCACGCGTCAGCACGAACAGTGTGGCATTTTCGTCCACGACCGCTGTCGACGCGTAGCCACCACCGGAGAAGACCTGAGCGCTTCCAAGGAATCCGCCGGGCCCAACGGTGGCGACCACATTACCATCCGCGGAAAGCAAGTTCACACTTCCACTGGAAACGTAATAAAGCGCGTTGCCAAGCTCCCCTTCCTTGAACAACTCTGTGCCCTTAGTGTACAGCTTCGCCACCATCGCACCGGCCAGGGCTTCCAGGTCGTCATCGGAAGCCCCTGCAAGGACAGGAAGATCACCCAATGCTTCCTTTACATCGGCGATTTCGTCTTCAGAAAGAGGAAGCTCCATGGTTTGCGCCAAGGCGTCTTTGATGGAAGGATAGGAATCCATCAGGCTTTGGAGCTTCTCACCAGGCATCTTCCAGAGCGTGGAGTCTTCCCTTGCGACAACGCTTCCACGGCAAGGCTTGTTGGTGAGAAACGATTCGACCCCGACCAACGCACCTTCAGAAAGAGTGCTCAAGCTTCTCCCGTCGGGCGACTTCAGTTCTAACTCACCCTCGGCCACCACGTAGACCCCACCGGAGAACTTGCCTTCGCGCACGATAGCTTCACCGGCTTTGAGTTCCTCCGGCTCCAGTGCGCCTACTATGGCTTTCAAAGTCTCTTCCGGAAGCGAGGAGAACGCCTTCACCCCTTTCAACACCTTCAGAAGATATCCCGTCAGGGGCGAAATGGCCTTGCCGTAAGCTTTGCTGAGCTTGATCCCAATCGAAGGGTTTTCATCTACCAGCTTTTCAACTCCTTCCACCGTCAGAGAAAGGGCTTCCACATCGGAGCCAGCTACAGCACCGGTGGTGTACTTCCGATTCTTAAATACCGAAGATTCCCCCAACAGGCTCCCTGCGCCCAGGCTCGCAAGTACGTTGCCTTCTGCCCCAACGATGTGAACCCAGCCGCGCAGAATCACGTACATCGCGCGCGGGTCCTCCCCTTGTTGGAACAGACTCGACCCTTTCTCGAATTTCTCTTCGCTCATGCTGGCAGCGATTTTCTCAAGCTCTTCATCGCTCATGCTGGAGAAAATCGGGACCTGCCTCAATTTCTCGATGTCCATATTTCGACCTCCATTTGAAATAGCAGTCTCTCTTGCACTTTACGCTTTACCACTGACGCTGAAACACCACGCTCCAAGAATAATGCCCTCTACAAAGATGATTCGTGTCAATTAAGTGCTGACATGTCACCGGATCAGTGCAATAATGAGCTGCTATCAGGTCCTGGATCGGGATTCGATCGTCTCTCACGTCCAGATTTCTAGTTACCTGACTGGTAAAGGTATGACCGCTTACATCCCCCACTACCCTCAGCTTGTCACCGTGGCTAAACAAAGAAAACACCAGCCTACCAGGCCCTTTGGTGCCCGAAACCCCTCTGGTCTTGGCGTAAACACGCTCCACAACGACTCCGTTGAGTGGGTTGCCGTTCCTGTCGACCACCGTAACATAAATCTGGTGCTTGTACCCACATCTGACCGAACCATTATCCACACTGCCCCCATTCTCTTCAACCGTCCACAACCTTTGTTCGGTAACCACGAAATCCACAGATGGGGTAGGAGTGGCCGCAGGGGTTGGGGTGAACGTGGGCTCAGGAGTAGGCGGAATCTCCGATACTTTCGCCACGCTATCCACCGGGCCTTGCGTGCCAACCACTCCCTCGAACACCCAACCGGTTTCCCCGCTGGCAGTACGGATTCGTAGCCACTTTCCGCCAGGCCCGCGTCCCGTGACCAAAGCCTGCTCGCCCGGCTTGAGATGCCCTACCGGTGGGTACACTGTGCCTGGCCCCATCCGCACGTTAGTCCAGTCCTTCGCTACTACGACCGGCTCCTCCGGGGTCGGAGTCCATGTAGGCGAAGGAGTCAATGTAGGCGTATCCGTGGGGGCCGGCGCGAGCGTTGGAGTGGCAGGTTCCACAGTGGGAACCGGCGTGGGAGTTTCGTACACAAGGGCAACGAGATCATCGCCATGATAACCCAGGTCGACGGCCAACCGTGCCAGTGCTTGCGTGTTCTCTGAAGACGCCCCTTCGCGCCTCTCGTATTCTACAGCCAACTCGGCTACGTAACTGGAAGGATCGGAAATCCCGAGAGCTTTGAGCTCCTGACGCGCTTTCTCCAGGTTGCCTTCCGATTGGTACTCGGAGGCGATCCGGAGGACACCGGCTTTCGTATCAGGCGTGGGAGTGTCAGGGGCCCTCCGCCCTCCAGCACAGCCACTCAACGCCAGCGCCACAGAAAGCAAAAGCGCCAGCCACAACGCACCCCTTTCCAAAATCCTTCCGTCACCAACCTTATGTATCCCGGCCCCAGTCTCTTCGGAAAGAGTCACTTGGTCCTCTCGCTTTTGACGCGTGACACGGAAACCGTTTTCTCCTCCTGGACAACCTTGCTGACACAAAGTATAATCCTTGCGATAGATGCCGAAGGTGGGACTCGAACCCACACGGGCCTTAATGCCCAACGGTTTTTGAGACCGTCGCGTCTACCTGTTCCGCCACTTCGGCAAAGCCAGGGCAAATTATAACCAAGAAGAAGTCCAGAGTCAAATCATGGCTCTGGGAGGGGTTGAAGATCCCCCGTCGGATGCAATCGTTCACAGAACGGACGACGAACAGAGCAGGTCTCCGTGCGCAGAGGTGCAGACTTGGAAGATCAGGCCTGGGTCGATGAGGCGCTAAAGGGCAACGTACAGTCGTTCAATAGGCTCGTCCTGAAGTACCAGGACACAGCCTATAACGTCGCGTACAGGATACTCTCCGATCCAGACGAGGCGGCCGATGCCGTGCAGGATAGCTTCATCAAAGCGTTCAAGCGACTTGGACAACTGCACGGAGGGAGCTTCAAAGCCTGGCTTCTTAGAATCGTAACCAACAGCTGCTATGACAGACTCCGAAAGAAAAAGCGGCATCCAACCGTATCGATGGATGCCTCCCAGGAAGACGGTGAACCATTCCACCAGTGGCCTTCACACGCTCCAAGCCCGGAGGAAATGGCACTCCGGCACGAAACGGAACAAATCATTCAGAGGGGCATCTCCCAGCTCCCCCCGGAACAAAGGACCGTGCTCGTGCTGTCGGACATTGAAGGCCTGTCATACAAGGAAATTGCCGAAGTGACGCAGGTGCCGATAGGCACCGTTCGCTCGAGGCTGGCGAGAGCCAGGGCCAGGATGAGAAAGTATCTGCAAGAGGAGGGGATTTTCCCAGGAAAGTGATGGAACTTTGCCGAGGCGCCGGCGTTTAAATAGTAGGGAGGAATTGAAAAGGGTGACGGATATCAGGAAAGAGCACGAAGACACATCGATAGAGGAACTGCTATCGGCGTATATAGATGGCGAACTCGCTCCGCAGGAGAGAGGGCTCGTAGAAAGCCTGCTGCAGAGCGATGAAAGCGCGCCTGTCGTGCTCGAGGAGATCAAGCACACGAAGGAATTGCTGGCTTCACTCCCGAGGAAGCGTGCGCCACGGCCGTTCACTCTTTCGGAGGAAGAAAAGAAGCCAGGATTCTTCAAAAAGATATCGTGGAAACTGGTGTTTTCGGCCGTCGCAGCCATCATCGTAGCCGTGATAGGCCTCGGGGTGTTTATGTCGATGAACGGCGGCATGTCGGCCTCACCAGCACCAACTCAGCTCGCGGCAAAGCCGACACACCCGCCCGCGCCCCTGCCCACTCGAGAGGCCAGGGCGCTTGCGGCGCCCGCCCCAGCAGGCAAAGGCCCTCTGCGCCTTTCGCCAAAAGGGACGGCGGAGAAACCGTCTCCTGGCATAGAAGTCAACCTTGCAGCCTCCCCGACGCCGACCTTCCACGAGGAAAGCCCTCAGGGAAAAAGAAAAACCATCCCCTACTGGATACCGGGGATGGCTGCGCTCGCGGTGGCTGCAGCAGCCATCGCTGTGTGGATGAAACGACGAAACAGCTAAGACGCGCTTTCCCTCACAGGGGCACGCAGCCGCGCCTCCATCTGCCGCCTCCGTTCCTCGGCGGCTCGCTTCCCCTCTTCGATCGCCTCTTGCAGGATCGAGCGGGCTTCGGCTTGCAATTCTGAATCCTCAGGGGCCATCAACGAGCCAACGAAAAGCCCCACAGCCGCCCCCATGGCAAAACCGACCAAAAACTTGAACGTCCCCATCAGCGTAACCTCCAAAGAGTGTCTTACTTTGCCAATTATACCAGTCAGGCTTGCCACTGACAAGAAACCAAAAGCTGGCCGCCAGGGAAGACCTCAACACGGGCCCCTGCAGGTCACCACCCGAAGGGCTGATCAACGCCAAAGTACCCACGGGGGTCACTCTTTGACGCCTGTTAAGGACGAATGGTAGAATGAGAACAGAAATCTTTGTTTAGGAGAAGCGACATGATCGATGTAAACGAACTGAGGAAAGGAGTAACTTTCATCCTGGACGGCAACATCTACCAGGTACTCGACTATCATCACCACAAGCCGGGCAGGGGAAACGCAATCATCCGCACGAAACTGAGGAACCTTCGCACGGGAGCTACCATTGACAAAACCTTTATCTCCGGTGACCGGGTGCAGGACGTACGGCTCGACCATTCTACGGTACAGTACCTGTACAACGAAGGGGACCTTTACTACTTCATGGACATGGAAACCTTCGAACAACCAGCTTTGCCGAAGGAAATGCTCGGCGATGCGGTGAAATACCTGACAGAAGGGCTCACTTTGCAGTTGGAAAGCTACGAAGGCGAACCGTTGACCATCGAGTTGCCCACCACCGTGGATCTTGAAGTGGTTGAGACAGCGCCCGACGTCAGGGGAGATACCGCCCAGGGAGGCGGCAAACCGGCGACGCTATCTACCGGGCTCGTCGTCACCGTACCATTCTTCATCAACGTCGGCGATGTGATCAGGGTGGACACAAGAACCGGAGAATACGTCACCCGGGTGAAAACGAGCAAATAGGCGGCGCTTCCCCGCTGGTGATACAGGGTAGGCTCTGAAGAGCCTGCCCTTTGCTTATCCGCCGAAATCATCCTTTGGAGAATGCCATGCGCCGGAGTTCAGCGGTAAAATATTTTCCTGTGATCTTTTCCGCTTTCCTGTGGTCTTTCCTCGGACCAACGTACACGGTACTGTTCAAGTTCTACCACCTTCCCCTCATCAGCATAATCATCATGCGCTCGGCTGTGGCTGGCGCCATCCTCGCCGTGGCTGGTTCGTGCTGCTACAGGGACTGGTTTTCTGTAAAGCGCCACCACATACCGTTCTTCCTTTTCTACGGGGTAATTTGCACTGGCACGTTTTTCATCGTGTACCTGAAAGCCGTGCAGGAGATCGGGATAGCATTGGGAGCCGTGCTGCTCTACACCGCTCCCGCCTGGGTGGCGCTCATCTCGTGGAAATTCCTTTCCGAATCCCTGAACACACGCCTCGTGCTGGCGGTAGTGCTATCTTTCGTTGGTGCAGCGCTCGTATCAGGGGTCTACAAAGCAGGTCACGTGCCGCTGAACTGGTTCGGGATCGCCATGGGACTGGGGTCGGGATTCCTGTACGCTTTGTGGAGCATTTCGAACCGAATCGGGGTGAAATTCTACGGTTACTCCTCATGGTCGCTGCAGATGTACGGCTTCCTGATCGGCGCTGTGTTCCTTGGGCTCGTCCAATCGCCAGGGACATGGTTCGACAAAACTTTGATGCTCCATGCAATGCCCGTACTGCTCTTCCTCGGCGCTGGGCCGGGACTGTTCGCCGCGGTGGCTTACGGGATCGGGGTGAAACTCGTGCCGGTAAGCCGGGCGAGCGTCATCGCCACGCTGGAGCCGGTGCTCGCGACTGTCTGGGCTGTCCTGTTCTTCCACGAACGCCTGGATCTGCTCCAAACCATCGGTGGGGTGTTGATCATCATAAGCGTGATCATCATAACATCTTCGGGTCAGGAGGATTCCTGAACGAGCCGCCGCGGTCTACCGGACACCCGATCTGAGGATCGAGAAGTTGCTTGCAGGAACCAGACCACGGTCAGGTAGCCTAAAAGCACTACGATGCCCCTTACCATAGACGAACGAACCCCGAGAGCGCTCG
>JALWAP010000103.1 GCA_027016315.1 Anaerolineae bacterium
TTCCTGGTCGGTGCCGTTGTGCTTTTCGTGGGATTCTGGGGGCTGGTGGCGATTTCGGAGCCTGTGGAGGAAGTGAAAGAGCCATTGCCGCCACTGCCTCAGTTCCTGAAAGGGCTTCCAAGGTTCCTCAGCGACCGCCCTGCATTCACGGCGTTCCTCACGGGCAGGGCTTTGGGCATCATCGGAACGATGGGATCCGGGTTCTACGCGGTGTACGCCATTCAGCACTTCGGCCTGAGCGCCAGCGTAGTCGGCGTCTACACCGCGATCATGGCAGGCACGCAAGCTCTGCTCAATCCATTGGTGGGATATCTGGGCGATCTGAAGGGGCACAAGCCGATTTTGCTCTTCGCTATGCTGTCCGAGGCGGTAAGCGCTTTCGTGGCGCTGGTGACTCCGTGGGCGTGGGGGTTCTACGTGGTGTATTTCGCCGTAGGACTCGCGTTCACGGGATTCATGGTCGCAGGGTTGAGCCTGCCTTTGGAATTCGGCCACGGCGGCGAGCGGACAGCCACCATCAGCGTTACGAACACCCTCAACGGAGTCTTCTTCGGAATAGCGCCGCTGCTCGGGGGATTCATAGCCCAGTGGGTGGGGTACGGAGCGCTGTTTCTGCTTTCCACGGTGTTCGCCGTGGCGGGTTACCTGGTGCTTCAGTTCAAGATGAGCGACCCCAGACACGAGACAGCGTGAGCGTAAGGACGATCCTCTTCGGATCGTAATGCTAAGGCGAACAGGGGGGCCAGGGAACGATGAGGGGCCTTCTCAGGAATTTTGCTCGAAGGAGAACCCTTTTTCTTTAAATAGCCGTATGCACGCGTCCACCACGTCGGGGTCGTAGAGTCTGACTTTGCCGCTTGCGATTTCTTTCTGA
Organism: Anaerolineae bacterium; assembly: GCA_027016315.1. Classification (GTDB taxonomy): domain Bacteria; phylum Chloroflexota; class Anaerolineae; order S016-19; family S016-19; genus S016-19. The sequence goes on from JALWAP010000103.1 coordinate 875, forward strand.
ACTCCCCCGGCCTAGCCGATGTCCGGTCGGCAGCAGAGCGGAAACCGATGAGGCAATGGCTTCTCAGCTTCTCCAGTATTGTGCTCGCACAACTACTGCCGTGAACAAGGGAGATGTGTTGAGGTAAGGAAACTCATCGGAAGTAGCCTCTGTAACAGGCTTGGACTTGCCTTCGGCTTGTTTTGTCCCCCGGGGAGTGGTACAATTTACAAAGAAGTTTTCATGAAGAGAGTTCAGCGAAGAAACAATACTCTCAGCTCATGCATCCGAGATGATGGAGGAAAGGGAAATATCCGAAGGGTGGTTGCGGAAAGCGCTTGACGAACCTGATGATATCTGGGAAGGCAAAGATGGAAACATGCACTACTCGAAGGTAGTACCGGAAAGAGAGAACCGGGTGCTGCACGTAGTTGTGAACTCAAACGTAGTCCCGCGGCGTGTGGTAACTCTCTTCTTTGACAGAAGGCTGAGGAAGGACAATGAGGGTAAAACTCGATAAAGAATCCGATGCTCTTTACGTTCGCATAGACGAATCTGAGATAGTCGAGTCTGAGGAAGTAGAGCCAGGGATCATTCTCGATTTCAGCGCTGACGGAAGAGTTGTTGGAATGTATTGGGGCTGAGCAGCAGGACAAAATCGAAGGAGAAAGCAGCCTTGATTCCCGGGCGCGCATACACAGGCGAAAACCATCGACGAACTTCAAGGGATTCTTCAAGAGGTCGTTGAGGTATTCGATCAAGGGGGCGAGCCGGGTAAGGAGTGGAGGAAAAAGAGAAATACGATGACTTTTGGAGACGTATTGGAAACCGTTGATAGCTTGCCTTTGGAGGAACAGGAGGAACTGATAGAGATTTTGCGCCGGCGCGTTATAGAACGTAGACGGGAAGAACTTGCGAAAGAAATCCAGGAAGCCCGAAAGGAGTTTCGGGCGGGGCGAGCACGTCCTGCAACTCCGGATGAGCTTATGTCGGAGATACTGTCATGAGAAGACGTCTGCTTCGTTCCACTGCCTTTGTGCGGGCAGCCCGAAGAATCAGCAGAAAGCAACCTCGCGTTGCTGAGGATATTCAGGCAGCCTCAGGATGGTCTTCGAGTTCGTGCAATACGAAGGCGCCGAAGCGATCCTTCTCGAAACAGTTGGAACACATGAGGAGGTTTACTGAAAAGCCGAAGAAGTTTCGAGAAGCCATGGCGACTTTGCTGGAAGAGGGCGAGAAAGAGGCCCAATGGGGTGTATCCGTCACTCTGAACCGGGGCGAGCGTAGCGAGCCGAGGTGAAGAATCTTGCAACGTTGTCGCCGGAGCCTCTGAGGAATGGCTGGGAGCGCGCCGGGAGCAGGAAAGCGCCATCTGACTCGGCCAACGCCCGGTAGACAGTAAATCGAGAGCAGTGAAGCAAAGGCTTCTCAGACTTTCCGGTGCATATCCACAGCTACCATCGCTAACGACGAGACGGTGAAGAAAAGTACGCAGCTACAAGAGTGAACGCCGCACTTGCTCGAAACTTTCGAGGAGAGAACTGCGTTGCTCTATCCTTAAACGATATGGCGGGGCTCGGCGCCCCGCCTGCATTTTACCACATCAACGCTCATACCGCAGAATCAAATCCCGTGCGGCTTTCACCTCGTCCAAACGGCGCACCGGGGCGTTGTGCGGCGCGGTGTGCAGAACCTCCGGGTCCGTCCGGGCCTCCTCCGCTATCTTCTCCAGCGCCTCGGCAAACGCGTCCAGCGTCTCCTTGCTCTCCGTCTCCGTTGGCTCGATCATAAGCGCCTCGTGGACGATGAGCGGGAAGTAGTTCGTGGGCGGGTGGAAGCCGTAGTCTATCAGCCGCTTGGCCACGTCCAGCGCGTGGACGTCCGGCACGTCCTCCAGCTGCCCCTCCACCACGAACTCGTGCATGCAGATCCGGTCGTGGGGCAGCGGCCACGTCTTCTTCACCAGCGACTGCAGGTAGTTGGCGTTCAGCACTGCGTGCTCGCTGGCCTGCCGCAATCCCTCCGGCCCCAGCATCGAAATGTACGTGAACGCCTTCACCAGCACCAGGAAGTTGCCCCAGAAGCTCCTCACCCGGCCGATGCTCTTCTCCGGCATCTTCCAGACGTACCCGTCGTCCGTCTGATCCACGATGGGGCCGGGCAGGAACGGAGCCAGCTTCTCCGAAGCAACCACCGGGCCTGATCCCGGACCGCCTCCGCCGTGCGGCGTGGAGAAAGTCTTGTGCAGGTTCAGGTGCATCACGTCGAACCCCAGTTCGCCCGGCTTAGAGATGCCCATCAGCGCGTTCAGGTTGGCGCCATCGCCGTACATCAGCCCGCCGACGCTGTGCACCATCTCCACCAACTCTTCCAGATGCTCGTCGAACAGGCCCAGGGTGTTGGGGTTGGTCAGCATCAGCCCGACCACCGTGTCGTCCAGCTCCGTCTTCAGCGCCTCCAGGTCCACGTTACCGCGCTCGTCGCTGGGGATTTCCACCACCACCAGCCCGCTCATGGCGCTGGAAGCCGGGTTCGTGCCGTGGGCGGAATCGGGGATCAGCATCTTGTTCCGCTGCGTCTCGCCCCGGTCGATCTGGTATTTCCGCATCATCAGGACGCCGGTGAACTCGCCGTGGGCGCCAGCGGAAGGCTGGAGAG
>JALWAP010000104.1 GCA_027016315.1 Anaerolineae bacterium
GGGTGGTGAAAGCAGCCTCCGGGCAAGGGCTCAACGTGATCGCGGTGCTCTACACGTCCCCGACCTGGGCGAGGGCCTCAATCGACGCGGGAGACCGGTTCGCCCCACCTGCCGATTGGCGTGATTTCGCGCCGTTCGCCCGGAAGTTTGCCGAAAGGTACGGTTCGACCATCGATTTGTACGAGATCTGGGACGAACTGAACATAGCGCCCAATTGGGGGCACAGGGAAGTGAGTGCGGAAGGCTACGTGAGGCTCCTGCGGGAAGCTTACATTGCGATCCACTCCGTCGATCCTAGAGCCACCGTTCTGACAGCAGCGCTTGCGCCCAACGTGGAGCCGGGTGGCCTGAACGAAAGCGATGTGAAATACCTCGACGAGGTGTACCGTGCGGGCGGCGCACGATGGTTCGACGCCGTGGCCGCACAGGCTTACGGCTTCGATCTCCCGCCGACCGATCGACCGTCCCGGTCGAAGCTGAATTTCCGCAGAGTGGAACTGCTGCGAGCGGTTATGGTCGACCACGGCGACGCAGCAACCCCGATTTTCGTCACGTCGTTCGGGTGGAACACGATAAAATCGATTTGGAAGAGCGTCACTCCGGAAAGACAGCGGTCTTTCGCCAAAGAGGGCGTCGATTTCGCCTCCGAAAACTGGCCGTGGGCGTACGGGATGATCTGGGCGAGATGGAAACCGTCGGCACCTCCGAACGATCCGGTATGGGGGTTTGCGCTGATGACACCGGATGGAAGCGCAACCCCCGCGATGGAAGGTCTTAAGGATGCAATGCGGGAACAGCCGTACCTTGGCGCCGGAGTGCACAAAGCCGATTCACCGCCGATTGAGTACGAAGGAGGTTGGCGGGTATCCGACTTCGGGGCCGACCCAGGCAAAGCAGGCGGGAAGATGACCATCCCGTTCCGTGGAAAAGGAATCGCTTTGCGGGTCAGGCGCGGGGATTACAGGGCGTACCTGACGGTAGAAGTGGATGGGAAGCCCGCTCCCGCCCTCCCGAAGGACAGGCAAGGGAACGCCTACGTACAGTTGTACGATCCGCTGCACGGAGAAGCCACGGTGTTGCTCGCTTCCGGCCTGCCGCGGGGCAACCACGAGGCCGTGGTACAGGCTCACAGGGGTTGGGGGCAGTGGCCGGTCGAAAGCGTGATCGTCCTGGCCAGCGACGTGCGGCGGTGGGGAATCGTTCAGCCGATCCTCTTCCTGCTGGCCCTGGCCCTGGCGATGGCGGGAATTTGGAGGCTGGCGAAAATCCTCGCTGCGGACACAGAATTCCTGGCCGCTCCCACCGTGGTCTGGGGACTTGCGGTGGTGGCTTTCCTGATGCCGATTTCCAACGGACACACCCTCTGGTACGAACTCGCCCTATGGGCTTTGATAGGCTGGATGCTTTTCGTGGAACACCTGCATGGCAGGAAGCATCTTTTCCGCAGCACGGTTCGTACGGATGCACCGATTGCGGCGCTGCTCGTGATCGCCCTTGCATCCACCCTGGCCGCGGACAGATTTGGGGTGGCGAACCGGGAGTTCAGGATCGTGTTCGTGGACGGCGCGCTCATCTACTTTCTCGCGAGCAGGGCCGGAAACGTCAAACCAGCCATGTGGGGATGGCTGCTGGGCAGTGCGTTTGTGGCTTCATGGGGGCTGTGGCAAGCGGCCACCGGACACGGGGTAATCACGGCGGAAGGCGTCTTCCGGGTGCGCGGGCCTTACGGCTCACCGAACAACCTGGCGCTCTACCTGGAACGGGGTCTCATGCTGATGCTGACCATGCTGATTCTGGGGGAGAAAAAGGTTGTTCGAATCGCGGCGGCGGTACTTGCCGTCGTGACAGCCGTAGCGGTGCTTCTGACTTTCTCCCGCGGCGCGCTTCTGGTGGGAATACCTGCCGGCATCGCAACCATCGCTTTGACGAGCGTAGCGTTGCCGAGACCGGCCAGGAAGAAAGTATGGATCGGGATCGGGGCTGCAGTCGTTTTGGGTGCGATCGCCTTGCTCCCCTTCCTGGGAACGGAGAGATTCAGGTCGCTCCGGTCTCCGGAATCCGGGACAGCGCTTTTCCGGCTCGACCTGTGGTGGAGCTCCGTGAAGATGTTCCTGGATTCGCCGTGGTTTGGCGTCGGGCCTGACAACTTCCTGTACCGATACCGCTCTTTCTACATGCTTCCCGGAGCGTGGCGAGACCCGAACCTGTCCCATCCGCACAATTTCCTGCTCGATTTTGCGACAAGGCTCGGGATAGGAGGGCTGCTGGCCGGGGCGTGGCTTGCGTGGGAAACCCTCGAGCCGATAGCCAGGCACTTGAAAGAGATCCTGTCCGAAGAGCCGTACCTTGCCATCGGTATCCTGGCGGGGTGGAGCGCCACATTCGCACACGGGCTCATCGACAATTCCATTTTCCTCCCGGATTTGATGGCGGTTTTCATGCTCTCGATAGGGATTATGGTGAGTAGTCGGGTAGTCGAGTAGTCGGGTAGTCGAGTAGTCAGATAGTCGTATAGTTCGGAGGCGGGTGGATTTCGCCAGATCAGGGTATGATGGTAAAATCGGGGTCAGAGTCGCGCAGACAAAGAAACCCGGCTTGGATTGTCTCGGACGAAGATATGGAGGGATGAAAGTTGTTGGCGAAAGCATTCTCAAAGACCCAGGTGCTGGCAGCGCTGCTTGCCCTGCTCTCCTGGGCGGGGGTGGTGGCTGTGCCAGGCCGGTTCCCTCCCACGCCCAAGTCCGTAGGGCTGACGGCAGAATTCTTCTTCTTCGCAGTGACGTTCACCTCCGCATTCTTCGAGGGCTTGTTCCTGGACGAGAAATGGTACGTGCACTTGCGCCGTAGCGTGTGGGTGGCAATTGCTTTCTCCACGATCTTTGCCGGGCTCATCAGCCAGAGCATCCCATGGAAGCTACTCGGCGTCTGGGCGATTGCGGTGATTCTGTTTGAGGCGGCTTTGAGCGTAGGAGAATGAGGTTCCAGGCAGCTTTCCTCAAGTTCGAGACGTGGGACGAGCCCATATACATCTCCAGGCGACCGGGCGTGGTCAACCTGCAACTGAATTTGAAGTATCCGGCGTATGCTTTCGATTCGGTTGGCCGGCTGCTGCACGTGTTCGACGGCCACAAGAACTACCTCCGTTCGCTGGATAACCGGTATCTCTCGAAATGGCGACAAAACGGCAAGCGCATCGAGTGGATTTCGAAAGAGGCAGCAATCCCCATCGTAAGGGAATCGTACGCCGTTGCGTCCCGTGCGCTGGAATCGCTCTCGTCCGAGAAATTCGAGGTGCTTCCCGCCCCAAAGAGCTCGCCGGAGTCGATACCGTATTTGCTGGAAGGGCTGCGGACGGTTTCATCGTGGAACTGGGAAAGGCTCGAGGAGGACGCAAAGCGCTTCAAGCGGGTCTACAAGCCTGTGAGCATCCTCCCGCCAGATCAGTACATGGCATTGGTGCTCCAGGCCACCGAAGGATGCTGGTACAACAAATGCACTTTCTGCACCTTCTACCGTGACAGGCGGTTCAGGATCAAAAGCCCGGAGGAATTCGAAAAACACATCCTCCAGGTAAAGGAGTTCTTCGGCTCGGCGATCGTGCTCAGGAAAAACCTGTTCCTTGCAGATGCCAATGCATTGATGGTATCATATCGCACGCTTGTGTCCCTTCTGGAAGTGGTACACAGGCATTTCGAGGTGATGCCGGCGACGCTCACCAGAGAAGAACGGATTCGATGGCGAACCGAACATCCCGGCGGACTGCATGGGATATACTCATTCATCGACGCATTCACTACAGGGCGAAAGACCCCCGAAGAGTGGAGAGACATCGCCCGCAGAGGGGTCAGGAGAGCTTACATCGGGATGGAATCAGGGCATGCCCCGCTTCTCCAGTTCCTGAGAAAGCCGGGCACCCCGGAAGACATCCTGAACGCAGTCCGTGAGCTGAAAGAAGCCGGGATAGCGGTGGGAGTGATAATCTTGATAGGAGCAGGAGGAGATCGGTTCTACGAAGGACACGTGAGAGATACGGTCGAACTGCTGAATTCCATGCCTTTGGATCACGAAGACCTGATATACTTTTCCAGGTTCGTGCCACTCCCCGGCGCACCCTACATCGAAATCGCCAAGGAAGTGGGGGTGAAGCCCCTATCGGCAGAGGAAATGTCCCTCCAGGAAAACGAAATAAGGTCGGGGTTCGTCCCAAAGAACCCGAACGACAGGCCGAAGTTCTCGGTGTACGACATCAGGGAATTCATCTATTGACGTGAAAGGGGCGGATGCTCGTTGCACGGTTGGAATTATCCAAAGAGAGAAAACCACAGGAGGAAAGAAGGGAAGAAAATGAAGAGGGTAAACAGGAAAATTCTGTTGGTAATCGGAGTGTTGCTGATCGCAGCGCTGGTGATGGGGGCATGCGGCAAGAAGGCCACGCCCACCAAGGCACCAACGCCAACGCAGGCACCTACAGCCGCCCCTACGCCGAGCACGGCGCAGTCGAGCACATCGTCCGAGGATCCCGATGCCGCACAAAAACCCACGGGCAAATTCGAGGGCGCACCGGTTGGGTTCACCAAAGGCGGCGATCCTTACTGGGGAAAACCGGACGCCCCTGTAACGATAATCGAGTACTCGGACTACCAGTGCCCATTCTGCGGAAGGCATGAATCGCAAACAGCGCCCAAGATCCAGGAGCAGTACATCAAAACCGGCGTCGCCCGCCTGATCTTCAAGGACATGCCGCTCACGCAGATTCATCCAAACGCGATGAACGCTGCCGAGGCCGCGAATTGTGCAGCGGATCAGGGAGCAGATAAGTTCTGGGCTATGAACAGGAAGCTCTTTTCCTCGCAGCAAGAGTGGTCGAGGCAAAAGGATCCATCGGCTACTTTCGAGAAATATGCGAAGGAAATCGGGCTCGATACAAACAAGTTCGAGAAATGCTACAAGTCGAAGGCGCACCAGAACGACATCATGAAGGACGAAAAAGAGGCTGCGTCCAGAGGTCTGAACGGCACGCCCTCCTTCTGGATCAACGGAAGAATCGTCTCCGGTGCCTACCCATTCTCGAAATTCCAGTCAGTGATAGAGGACGCCAAAGTACATCCGACGCCTCAGCCCACTCCCACGCTCACCAACGCGCAACGGGACCCGTACGGAGTTGATCCAGACAAGCCCGGCTTCACGTACGATGGCTCTGTGACGAAAGGGAAGCCAGGTGCCCCGATGTTGCTCGTCATTCAGGATTTCGGCACCAAGACCGATCTCGAATTCGCGACCAAGGTTCTACCTGAGTTGGAAAAGAAATACGTCGATACAGGCAAGCTGAGGCTGGTGTTCAACTTCTATCCGGCCACGGCTCCCAAAGAGGCTCTTGCGGCGGAATGCGCAGCACAGCAAGGTGCAGATGCTTTCTGGAAGTTCTACGAAAAGCTCTTCGAAAAACAGAGCGAGTGGAAAGCTCAAGGGGCCGACGAGTACAAGCTGATGAAGGGCTATGCGAAAGAGATAGGCCTCGATACGGAGAAATTCAATGACTGTGTCGACCATGCAAAAGGCATGGACAAAGTGAAGCTGGACTATCAACGAGACCAATACCTCAGAGTGAACAACACTCCGTACCTGTTCGTCATCTCACCCGACTACAGACAGGGGCAGCGGCTTGGCACAGCGACGTTGGAGGAGTACGAGAAAGAGATAGACGCCTGGCTGGCGACCCAGAAGTAAGTTCCTGAACCGCCCTCCGAAAGTCGGAGGGCGGTTTTTTCGTTTCCGGGTATGCGGAGGTCGCGATGGGCAGTCGCTTGAAAGGGAAAATCTATCATCCTCTGGTGGCCTTCGTAGTTCCTCTGTTCGTGTACCTTCTCACCCTCTCACCAGATGTCCTACCCGGAGATAGCGGCGAGTTTCAGGCGCTGATACCGATAGGGGGAGTGCTCCACTCCAACGGCTACCCACTGTACCTCGCCACAGGAAGGGTTTTCACGAGGATTTTCCCTTTTGGGAGCTACGCATGGAAACTAAATCTCCTCTCAGCGATTTTCTCGGCCCTGGGATCAGCGGTTCTCACCGCCACCTTTTCAGAATGTGGATTTCCGAAGGTCTTCTCGACCATTGGCGCCATACTTCTGACACTGACCCCAACTCTGTGGCGCCAATCCGTGATTTCGGAAGTGTATGCGCTTTCGGCGCTCCTGCTTTTTGCCCTCTGGCTGCTTGGATGCAAGCTAAGAACAGATGATTCGGCACTTCCGTTGCTTTCCCTCGTTGCGGGGCTTTCACTAACCCACCACCTTATCCTCCTGGCTGCAATTCCATGGCCTTTCCTGGCGCTGAAATCCGCTGGGAGAAACCTGCGAAGAAAACTACTCGCTGTTCTAACGCTGCTATCGCCACTGACACTTTACCTGTTGATCCCCATAAATGCCTCGAAGTGGTACAAAAGGTTTCCTGGCACCATTTTTGGTTTCCCCGAGCCTGTGGTGCGTGGATATGTCTCTCCGGCATGGATGGGAGGGTTTTGGAAATACGTCCTCGCTTACAATTACACGTCCCCGCGCAACCTGTCCCGGGTACCCCCACTGAACGTGCTTGCGTCAATGCCGCTCCAGTGGGCAAAAAGTTTTTCCTCCGAATACTCAATAGCTGGGCTCTTGGTGGCACTGCTTGGTCTGTGGTGGCTCTACAAAAAGGCCAAATCTCTTCTTGTGATGACCATCCCGACTTTCCTCATCGTCTCGGCATTTTCGAGCTTTTATTCCTGGCGCTACCACGAAGAGACCGGCTTCCTCGCCATAGCTACGCTGTCTGGCGGAGTATGGATTGCAAGTGGTATTTACGCCCTATGGAAAGATGGCAGCATCGCGAGGAAACTCCTATCCGCCTTGGTGGTCTTGATCATCCTGCTATGGGAAATGTGGTCTTTTCACCGAATGCCTTCTTACTGGGCGGAGACTCTGGGAAACAACTATTTGCCAAGGCAATGGGCGGAGGCGGCTCTCGATGAAGCGGATCCAAACAGCGTCGTGTTTGGCTCTTGGGGTTTGATAACTCCGCTTCGGTACCTGCAATTTGTAGAACACAGGAGAAACGATGTGATAGTCGTACACGCGCCACTCGGCGACAAGAAGTTTATGTCCTCGCTGATTTTACAATGCAGGGGAATGAAAAGGACCCCTTACCTGTTGATTCCCGATCCCAAAACAGGGGCAAAGTTAGTCCCGGTGAGATAAAAAGCCTTGGGCACAAGCAAGAGGCAGAGCGTTAGGCACGGGGCAGGCCTTATTGCACACCCCTTACCTCCTGCCGTACGTCCCCCGCAGCGTAGTGGCGGCCAGAACGTGCCCATTCAAAGAAGCGGCGAGCTTCCGAATCGCGTCCATTTTGCCAGCATGCGGCCGAACCGGTCTCAGCCCACCCAGCGCCAGGCAGAGATCACGCCCTTGCTCCGGCCCAATAGAGGGCACTTCATCGAGGGCGTACAGCGTGAAGAAGTAAAAGTGCTTCTGACCGTGCGGAGGGCATGGGCCGGAGTATCCCCATTTGTGCTCCCAGTTCTTTCCCTGCATCACCCCGTCCTGCAGCCTGGGGCGTTTGGGTATGTTCTCCTTCAACCCGTCGTAGTTAGCAGGGATACCGAACACCGCCCAGTGAACGAATACCGACCCTTTCGGGACGTTCGTCCAGACCATGTCAACTCTGTCCACGGCGCACAGCACCAGGCTCTCCGTCCCATCCGGCACACCGCTCCACCTGATCTCCGGAGAAACATTCGGGTGCCCGCAGGCGGCAAACCTGTCTGGGATCGTCCCTCCGTCCGGGAATGCAGGGGACTCGATTTCGAACGATCCCGGCGTTCCCCTGCCGGATGCACTGACAACCGTAGCGGCTGAAGGGGTCGCGGTTAGCGTGTTGGGTGCCTTACCCGTGCACCCTGCAACCAAGAACAGAAGCGAAAGCAGAAGAACGACCCTCGCTTTCCCCATCGATATACCTCCGCAGCACCGATAGACCAAACGAGACCTTTCGCGACAATTATAGCACAAGCCAATCTCCGACCACTGTGGACAATCGCGCTTTCCTCAAATTGACAAGCCGGAAAAGTCTCTGCTATAATTTGCTCCGGTCGAAGACGGAATCTTTAAAAATCGAGCCTGTCGTGGGACCGTCGCTGTGCAGGATCATCCTGTGCAGAGGAACTTCCCGACTCCCGGCCCTGCTTGCAGGGCAAGGTTGCCTCACGAAACAGCAAGTGAGGGCGCCTGAGGGGTAACTCTCAGGTGACTACAACCGCAACAGAGAGCAGACCAGCCGGGAGGTCGATCCTTCCGGTGATGGGTGAAACGGTGGGGTAAGAGCCCACCAGCGGTTCCCGGTAACGGGGCCGGCTGGGCGAGCGTGCAACCGGGAGCAAGGCGAGTGGGTCCGGCTTGGGTAAGCCCAGGTTGGATCTCGCCGCAGCGGCGACGGCAAAGTCGGGTAACACCCGGCAAGTCAGGAGCCGCCAGCAGCTACGGCTGCTGAGACAGATGACGGTCTTGAAACAGAATCGGGAGTACCAGCGACAGGCATCTCGTTCCGATTCCTGCCGACGTGGCGGAATTGGTAGACGCGGCAGACTTAGGATCTGCTGCCCGCAAGGGCGTGGAGGTTCGAGTCCTCTCGTCGGCACCTGCGGACCGACGAGGTATCTTCCATTACGCGGGCCCGTGGCCTAGTGGGAAGGCGCCTCCTTTGCACGGAGGAGACCGTCGGTTCGAATCCGACCGGGTCCATCGGAACACATGCGGGCGTAGTTCAGCGGTAGAACGTCTCCTTGCCAAGGAGAAGGCCGTGGGTTCGAATCCCATCGCCCGCTCTTTTGCCGAGGTAGCTCAGCCTGGTAGAGCACTTGACTGAAAATCAAGGTGTCCCCAGTTCAAATCTGGGCCTCGGCACTAAGACCGATCGGGGATCGTCTAACGGCAGGACAAGGGACTTTGGATCCCTGTATCCAGGTTCGAATCCTGGTCCCCGAGTCCGGCCACGAAACGTTGCTCAGGAGAGTCTTTTCGGCATGGTGACCATAGCTCAATTGGCAGAGCATCTGGTTGTGGCCCAGAAGGTTGTGGGTTCAAGTCCCACTGGTCACCCCTTCTCGCCCGGCTTTGCAAAAGGTCGGGCTTCGTTCTACATACGGTGATGCAAATGAGTAACGGAGTGCTTCTGCTTAACGCCAGCTACGAGCCTCTTCAGGTTGTGTCCCTCCGTCGGGCGATAGTGCTTCTCCTCAAGGAAAAAGCGGAGATCGTGGAAGCAGATGGCGCAGAGCTGCACTCCGGCAGCCTCGTGCTTCCGAAGCCATCCGTTATCCGGCTGGTGTATTACGTCAAGATCCCATCACGCCTCCACCTGCCCTTAACCAGAAAGATGGTCCTGGCAAGGGACAACTACACATGCCAGTACTGCGGCAGGCAATTCCCGAAATCGGAACTCACGATCGACCACGTGATACCCAAGAGCCGTGGCGGGGAGACCACGTGGGACAACGTCGTGGTCGCTTGCCGAAGGTGCAACCAGAGAAAGGGTAATCGGACTCCGAAAGAGGCCGGGATGAAGCTGCTACGGGAGCCTTTCGAACCGAGGTACGTTGCTATCGTGATCCTCGGGGAGGGTTCCAGGCAAAGCACGTGGGAAAAGTATCTCGGGATGTACCGTGGAAAGAAGCGGATAAAGTAATGCGGAGGCATCGAGCCTCCGCATTTTCGTATCATCCGTGTGGCCGGACGATCACTTTCATAGAATTCCCGGCGGAAGCCACCATCTTGAACCCCTCGCCGGTGCGTTCCAGCGGCAGCCGATGCGTGATCATGTTTTCCACTTCCACACGCCTGTAGCGTAGCAACTCCAGCGCTTCCCGAAGGTCTCGCGGGGCGGCAGCGTAGGTGGACAGCATGGTCACCTGCTTGTGCCAGAAATCGTACACCTCGAATGGCACTTTCACGCCGGGCTTCATGATAGCGTAGAGCAGAACCGTGCCACCGCGATCGACCGCGCGCATCGCCTGGTCGAAGACCGGCGGAGCAGCAGCACACACGATCACGTAATCGGCACCTCTGCCTTCGTTTGCCTCGAATACCCGCTTCACCACGTCCTCTTTCGCTGCGTTTATCACCACATCCGCGCCAGATTCCTTCGCCATTTGCAGCCGGAAATCGTTGATGTCGGTGGCAATGATTCGCCCGGCGCCCAGCGCTTTCGCCAGTTTGACGTTCAACATCCCGGCGAGGCCGCTTCCAAGCACCAGCACAGTTCGTGCAGGCTGGAAGTTCATGACGCGCATGCCCCGGACGGCGCACCCCAGCGGCTCGGTGAACGTGGCTACTTCGTCCGAAACCTCGTCCGGGATGGGCAACATGCCGCCCTTCTCGATGTTGACCGCCGGTACCCGCACGTACTCGGCAAAGCCGCCAGGATCGAAAGTGGTGTTGTGGAGCAGGTCGCAGACGGTATGCTGGCCGCGCTGGCAGTACATGCAGTTGTTGCACGGAACATGGTGGGTCGCAGTCACACGCTGTCCCACGTGGAAGCCGGTTACGCCCTCGCCAACTTTGACGATCTCCCCGGCGATCTCATGCCCCAGCACACGCGGCGCTTTCTTGATACGGTACCACTCCATCACGTCCGACCCGCAGATGCCGCTGGCGGTGATCTTGATCAACACCTCACCAGGGCCGATCTTCGGGATCGGCATCTCCTCGAGCCGGACGTCGTTGTTGTTATAGTACATTGCAACGCGCATTTCGTCGTCTCCTACAGCGAATCACGAATAAAGTGAACGAAGCGAATGAGCGGATCAACGAATAAGCGAAATCCATCACCGTGGGATGGTGTCTTTTCGTTGATTCGCTCGACTCGCCGATTCGCTGATTATCGATTCTTCAGTTCGTTGAACAGCTCGAACGCCTCGTCAGGCGTGGCGTTCTTGTGCACCACTGCCCGCACCGCCTGGATCATCGCCACCGGATCCTCCGATTGGAAGATGTTCCGCCCCATGTCCACGCCTACCGCTCCTGCTTGCAGCGCGTTGTACGCCATGGTCAAAGCATCCTTCTCCGGAATCTTCTTCCCTCCGGCGATCACCACAGGCACCGGACACGTGCTCACCACTTTCTCGAAGTCCTCGCAGTAGTACGTCTTCACTATCCTTGCCCCAAGCTCGGCTGCTATCCTACCGGCAAGGC
>JALWAP010000105.1 GCA_027016315.1 Anaerolineae bacterium
AGGGTTCTTCCGTGGAAGCGGGCGCTGTGTGTAAGCAGCGCCCGATGCGTTCCCGACGACATTCTGGCAAACGTGTTCGGGAGTTGCGTGACTGACATGCACTTTTAGCAGAGTAAGCTCTCTGCAGGCCTACGTTTAACAACGTCTTCTGCTGTCTGCGCCTTTTGCGTCATTTGAGGTGCTGTTACCGCAGCCTATTCCTCCCGGCTTCCATTTGCTCGCGGTAAGGGCGTAAGATGCGCTTTGCGAGGGATACTTTATGCACTTCGTCCGCACCATCGTAGATGCGGGCGGCGCGCTCGTGTCGGTAGAAATATGCCAGGATAGTGTCGTCGGTCATACCCAGGCCGCCATGCACCTGCAGGGCACGATCGACAACTTTCTGCATCGTGTTGGCCACCAGGAACTTGATCATGGAGATCTCCTGACGAGTTTCCTTCCAGCCCAAGTGTTCGATGCGCCACGCGGTTTGCAGGGTGAGGGCGCGGGCGGCCTGGATTTCTGCGGCGCTTTCGGCAATCCACGCCTGGATGATCTCTTTGTCGGCGAGCACCTGCCCCGGCGCAATGGGGCGGCGGGCGGCGTAGGAAACCATCAGGTCGAGCGCGCGCCGGGCGACGCCAAGCCAGCGCATGGTGTGGTGGATGCGCCCCGGCCCTAAGCGTTCTTGCGCGATGCGGAAACCCGCGCCTTCCGGCCCCAGCAGGTTGCTCTGGGGCACGCGGCACGAGTGGTAGAGGATTTCGGCGTGGCTGAAATAGCCACCGCCCTTGTGTCCCATGATGTTGATGTTCCGCACCAGGTCGAAACCGGGCGTGTCGGTTGGCACGATGATCATGCTGGCGCGCTGGTAAGGGGGTGCGTCGGGATTGGTGACGGCCATCACGATGGCGAAAGCCGCGCCGTCGGCGGCGGTGGTGTACCACTTCTGGCCGTTGATGACGTAATCGCCGCCGTCCTTCACAGCGGTGGTTTCCATGTAAACCGGGTTGGATCCGGGCATTTCCACCTCGGTCATGGAAAAACAACTGCGGATTTTGCCTTCCACCAGCGGGCGCAGCCAGCGCTCCTTTTGCTCCGGCGTGCCGTATTTGTGCAAAATCTCGATGTTGCCCGCATCGGGCGCCTGCGTGCCGAAGACGTAATGCCCCAACGGGCTGGTGCCCAGGATTTCGGAAACCAGCGCGAAATCGGTCAGGGGGAGCTCCATGCCGCCGTATTCCTTCGGCTGGGCAGGCCCCCACAGCCCCATCTGCTTGACTTTCTCGCGCAGAGCGTCTAAGCGTGGCTGGAAGACTTCCGGTGGCTCGTTGAGGAAATTCTGCTCCAGCGGGTAGACCTCTTTTTCCATGAATTCCTGGATGAGGTCGAGCATGAGTTGAGTATCTTTGGGAATGGAGAAGTCCAAATCTGACCTCCTTTGGAACGCCGTGCTGTCCCAACCCGGGGTAAGCGAAGGCACTGCCTTCGCTTACCTGTGGGCACTTTGACAAGCCGCAGGGCTGCACTCCGAGTTTGGCCTAAAAGAAACATAAAGGCGCAAAAGGATCGGTCTTTTGCGCCTTCATACCTCACAGCATTGAGGTGGATCACTTCCCCCACCCTCTGGTGATGACCATCTTCTCCTCTTTCCTGGCCCTGATCCTGTAAATCCAGCGGATGATGATCGGGGCGGCCACGAAGAGGAGCACCAGCGCCTGCACCATGCCGATCACGTGCTTGGAGATGCCGGATCGAAGCTCCATCAGGTCGGCTCCATTGCGCAGCGACCCGAACAGGAACGCCGAAGCGATGATGCCAAACGGGTCGTTCTTTGCCAGCAGCGCCACGGCAATGCTATCGAACCCGTAGCCTGCGGAGAAGAACGATTTCAGCATCCGCTCGAGTCCCAGCACCTCCACCGAACCGGCCAGCCCGGCCAGCCCGCCGCTGATGCCCATCGCGAGCACGAAGTTCTTGATGATGCTGATCCCGGCGTACTCCGCTGCGTCCGGGTTGGCTCCTACCGTCCTTACCTCGAAGCCGATGGTGGTCTTGTTCAGGAGCCACCAGATGAAGACCGCTACCAGCAGCGCAAGGAAGAACCCAAGATGCAGCCTGTCGGCGGGATCGGTGAACGGGCCGCCGAGCGCTTTCAGATGTGCGAGGCCGATGAACATGAAGACCCCAATCGCCAGGCCTGCCACCGCCGATACGATGGTCAAGCGCTGGCCTTTCATCTTCTTCCCGAGCCACCATTTCAAGAGCAGATAGGTGCTCACCGCGAACACCAACCCCCATCCAAGCCGAACCATCGGGTTTTGCATGATGGCTGGCAGCTCGTTGAGCCTGGGGATTGCAGCGGAAGGCGCAATCGGTTTGGTTTGCGGAACGCTGGCCTTGGGATCACGCATCGGGCCTTTCATCCCGACTAAGTAGTCGGCCAGGTATATGGCCACGTAGTTCATCATGATGGTCGTGATGACCTCGTGCGCTCCGAACGCTCCCCTGAGGTACCCTGGAATCGCCGACCAGATCGCACCGGCCAGTATTCCGGCGGCGAGGGCGGCGGGCAGGTGGATGTAGGCCGGAAGCCCGGCGAAATTGTACCCGACCCAGACGGCTGCTATCTCGCCGATGTAGAACTGCCCTTCTGCGCCGATGTTGAACAGACCGCATTTGAAGCCGAATGCCACGGCAAGGCCGAGGAAGATGTACGGCGTGGTGGCGACCAGGGTTTCGGTAAAAGCACGCTTTTTCAGGAAAGCGCCGTCGATGAGTCCTTTGTACGCTACAAGCGGGTTGCCCCCCACGCTCAGGATTATCAAAGCGCCAAGTGCAAGCGCCGTGATTACTGCCAGGATTGGGATGGCGATCTCCTCAAGCCAGCCAATCCAATCGAATTTCTGCTTCTCAGCTATTGACATTGACCGCCTCCTGCTCCTGTTTTACTCCTGCCATGAGAAGCCCGATATTCTCCCTGGTGGCTTCCTCGATAGGCACTATGTCTATGATCTCGCCTTTGTACATCACCGCGATGCGGTCGGAAAGCGAGAGGATTTCATCGAGTTCTGCGGAGACCAGAAGGACTGCGTGCCCTTCGTCTCTCTGTTCGACGATCCGCTTGTGGATGAATTCGATAGACCCGACGTCCAGCCCTCGGGTTGGCTGTGCGGCTATGAGCAGATTGTATGGTCGGGTAAGCTCGCGCGCCACGATTACTTTCTGCTGGTTGCCACCGGAGAGCGTGCCCGCGGGCGTGTATGCGCTGGGCGTCCTGATGTCGAATTCCTTGATCAGCCTCTCGGCCTGCTCGTCGATAGCTTCACGATGCATCACGATTCCGTGCGCAAACGGAGGCTTGTAGTAGGTGCAGAGCACCAGGTTGTCGGCGATCGGATAGCTTAGCACCAGGCCCCGCTTTTGCCTGTCTTCCGGAATGTGGCTTACGCCTGTCTCCAGCACTTCCCGAGGCGTGGCATCGGTGATTTCGTCGCCACCCATGAGCACTTTGCCCGATTCGA
>JALWAP010000106.1 GCA_027016315.1 Anaerolineae bacterium
CAAGCCGGTGGGCTGCTCTTAAGATCCTGGAAGGAGATCCAGCTTTGCTCCACGAACTCAAGGACGCCATGCCGCCGCAGGAATGGCGCGAGATGAACGAACTCCTCATCTCCCACGAAAACCTCGCACTCGAGATCGCAGGCGCGAGGTACGAGTGGGTAGGCCGTATGGTTCGCGCTGCGCTGGTCAGACCAAAGCACGGGCAAATGACCATCACGAGGCAGATCGACCGATACGCGACCCATCCGATTCTCGGGATCGTGATCTTGCTGGCCGTGATGGGGCTGATTTTCTGGGTCACCTACACCTTGGGCGCCCCGCTGCAGGATTTGCTGAACCATTACATCGTCGAGACACCCTCCGGTTGGGTTACGGCGCACGGCACCGGACTACCGAAATGGCTCGTAAGCCTGCTGGTGAACGGCGTGATTGGCGGAGCCGGGCTGGTGATAACTTTCGCCCCGATACTTTTCGTGTTCTTCTTCTCCATGGGGTTGCTGGAAGACGTAGGGTACATGGCACGCGGCGCTTTCGCCATGGACAGGTTCATGCATCGCATGGGACTGCACGGTAAGTCGTTCATGCCGCTGTTCCTGGGATTCGGGTGTAACGTCCCTGCCGTGATGGGCACGAGGATCATCGAATCCAAGCGGGCAAGGCTCCTGACCCTGCTCCTGGTTCCATTGGTTCCGTGCAGCGCGCGGATGGTCGTACTGAGCTTCATGACCACGATTTTCTTCAGCAAGATAGCCCCTCTCGTCACCTGGGGGCTCGTACTGCTCAACCTCCTGGTGCTGGGAGTGCTCGGCGTGTTGATCAACAAACTGGTGTTCAAGGGCGAAAGGACGGCTTTCATCATGGAACTGCCCCTCTACCACACGCCGGACTGGAAAGCGTTGACCATCCGAGCCTGGCAGCGATTGCTGGTTTTCGTCAAAAGCGCTGGAACGCTGATCATGGCAGCGGCGATGCTGATCTGGTTCCTCTCGTATTTTCCAGGCGGCGGGATCGAGAAAAGCTATCTCGCGGCGATCGGCAGGTTCCTGGCTCCAATCGGCCGGCTGATGGGGCTGGATTGGAAGATGCTGGTGGCGCTGCTCGCCAGCTTTGTGGCAAAGGAAAACTCCATTGCCACCATGGGAGTGCTCTTCGGAGGCTCCGGTACGAACCTGGCGAAAGTCCTGCCTCACATTATACAGCCCGCTGGCGCGCTGGCGTTCCTGGTGACGCAGATGCTGTTCATCCCGTGCGTTGCCACCGTGGCAGCGATGTATCAGGAACTCGAGAACAAACTCTGGCTCGCTTTCGACATAGCTCTCTTGATCTTCATAGCGTTTGGAGCGGGGATCGGGGTCTATCAGATCGCTTCGATACTGGGGATGGGCGTGTAACCATTCCCTCGACCTCGGACACCCCGCGCCTTGCGCACTTTTCCACACATTTTTGGGCGCCTAAAACGCCCCAAGGTCTTCCGCCCTGGCGCAGGGTTCGGCACGCCGACCCCTCCATGTTCGAACTCTTGTCAAAAGCCAGTCGCTCTTGCTTGCCTTCCGCTGGCGGGTAGCGCTAAAATTACCAAAGAACCGATAGGAGGTGCGAGATGAAAGTTCTGGTAACCGGTGGAACCGGGTTGATAGGCCGCGCGCTTGCATCGGCGCTGGATTCCAGGGGAGACGAAATCCTGATCCTCAGCAGAAACCCCGACAAAGCCCAAGGCCTGCCGAAAGGCGCTCGTGTGCACCGATGGGATGGCAAGACAGCCCAAGGATGGGGGCACCTCGTGGAAGGGGTCGATGCAGTAGTCAACTTGGCAGGCGCGAACATTGCCTCCGGCAGGTGGACGGCTCGACGCAAGAGGGAAATAGTGGAAAGCCGTCTGAACGCCGGGAAAGCCGCCCTGCAGGCGATCAAAGCCGCCGAACACAGGCCGGAGGTTCTGGTACAGGCGTCCGCAGTCGGCTATTACGGCCCGCATGGCGACGAGGTCGTCACAGAGGAGTCGCCGCCGGGAAACGATTTCCTGGCGCGGCTGGCCGTCGAGTGGGAGAAATCGACGGCGCGGGTGGAGGAGATGGGCGTCAGGCATGCGGTGATTCGCACGGGCATCGTCCTGAGCACCGAAGGCGGCGCGCTACCGAGGATGATGCTGCCGTTCAGGTTCTTCGCCGGAGGCGTGCTGGGGAGCGGCAGGCAATGGATGCCTTGGATTCACATCGCCGACGAGGTTTCCGCGATCCTCTTCCTGCTGGACAATCGAGAACTGCATGGCCCGTTCAACCTGACGGCTCCCAATCCGGTGACCAACGCTGAGTTCACCAAGACCCTCGCCCAAACCTTGGGGAAGCCTGCCATCATGAAGGTCCCATCGTTTGCGCTCAAGGCGATCTTCGGGGAAATGGCGACCGTGTTGCTGGACGGACAGAGGGCCGTGCCCAAGCGGCTCCAGGACGCCGGGTTCAAGTTCCAATTCCCGGAACTGGCTCCAGCGCTGAAGGATCTGCTGAACCGATGACATCGTGCAGAGCAAATCCACAGCGCGCGGTGCTGCTCAAACAGGAAGAAAACCTGTCGGGGGAGACTGAAAAGGGATGCCAGGACGCAAAAGCTGCTTAAGGCACAAAGAATTTCGAATGGTCTTTGTGTCTCGCTCGCCTTTGCGGCTTTGCGTTGACACAACCCCTCACGAGTGTTTTCTTAGAAAAAGCCATGCCTTGCGGGCGTGACTTCCTGGCACGAAACATCACACCAGCGCGAGCAGCTGGTCTATCTCCTTTCCCATGTGGTCACCCGGATAGCCCTGTCTCGTTGCGAAACTACCGTCATCTGATTCCAAAGTGCGCGGTGAGATAGCCACATCCCCAAACAGGGTCACATGCAGCGAGCAAAACACTGAGAACCTTGGACGAGAACTCTTTCACAAAATAACCACAAGGTTTATTTGTCGGGGCTTTTGCTTTGCCCATTGATGTGGGCTATAATCTCCAGGCGAAGTGAACATTTCTTTTGGAGGTGGGATATGTTTGGCCTTGGAGTCCCTGAGCTGATTATCATCCTGGTGATAATCCTCATAATTTTTGGCGTAGGCCGCCTGCCTGAGGTCGGCAGAGCCCTTGGGAAGGGGATCAAAGAGTTCCGAGAAGCATCCGGAGAAGGCTCTTCCTCCGAAGAAAAGAGCTCCGACGAGGGAAGTGGCGAAGAGAAGAAGTCCTGAACCGACCCTCCGACAAGGATGAAATCGTGAATTTCCAGGCTATAGCCAAAGTCCCGCTGATAAGGCGGGCTTTGCTGATTGCGGCCGATCTCCTTACAGGTTTCAGGCTCCTGGTCGCCGTGGCGATTGTGGCCATGGGGGCGCTGTACGGAAGGTCGGCGCTGCCGTGGGTCGTGACCCTCACGATGCTGGCCTGGATGGGCGATTTCTTCGATGGCAAAGCAGCCAGGCTGGCCGCAGGAAACTCCACACCGAAAACACTGTTCGGTAAATACGATTTCGTGGTCGACGTGACCCTGACTGCAGCCACTTTCGTGTACCTCGGGCTCGCGAGGTTCATACCGCTGCCGCTGGTGATCCTGTACCTGATAGCAGGCGCTGCTGCGGGCATCTCCGCAAAGGGAGCGAAGACCGTGGTCATCGCTTTCATGCGCCCGGTAGACCTGACGGCCGGTTTCATTGCGTTTTACTACTACCCAAAGCTTTTCCTCGCTTTCCTGGTCTGGCTTTTCTTCGCATTGATCTGGAACTGGAAACGGGTGAAAGTGGGAGTCCCGTATTTCTTCAGGGACATGAAAGCAAGGATCAAGAAGGAAAAAGTGCCGGAGCTTCCATCGAAAGAGACCTGGGGAGAGCTACACGAAAAGTGGCCCTGGGAAGACGAGGAAACCAAACAGAAATTCGAAGAGTGGAAAGGAAAGCTCAGCCAAAAGAATCGAAAGTAGTCACGTGAATCTGGAGTAGCCTCATGTTGTCCAAAATCCGAACCTGCGCCGTGGTCGGCCTCGATGGTATGGTGATAGACGTGGAAGTGGATCACAACCCGCGCGGAATGCCCAGCATAGCCGTGGTTGGGCTTCCCGATGCCGCCGTCAGGGAAGCGATCCACCGCGTCCAGTCCGCGGTGAAGAACTCCGGATTCAAGTTCCCAGGCGGCAGGCTGACCTTCAACCTTGCGCCTGCCGATCTCCGGAAGGAAGGGCCCGGGTACGACCTGCCGATGGCCATCGGAACCCTGGCTGCCACAGGGCAGGTTCAGGCGCCGCCGGAAGATTCGGTGTTCGTGGGCGAACTCTCCCTGGATGGACACGTGAGGCACGTCAACGGCATCCTGCCGGTGTCCTACGGCGTGAAGACCGCAGGGTACACCACACTGTTCGTGCCGAAAGAAGATGCCGCGGAGGCCGCACTCATCCCCGGCCTGAAGGTGATACCGGTTGGCAGCCTGCGGGAACTGGTGGATCACCTGGACGGATCGCATCCCATACAGCCTTATTCCGAAAACCCGCTGGAAGCGGTCCGGCTGAACACCAACTACCCGGTAGACTTCTCCGACATCAAGGGTCAGGAAAACGCTAAACGGGCGCTGGAGGTGGCAGCCGCCGGGGCACACAACGTGCTCATGGTCGGCTCGCCCGGGGTTGGGAAGACGATGCTCGCGCGCGCGCTGCCTTCCATCCTGCCACCACTGACGCTGGACGAGGCGCTGGAGGTGACGAGGATCTACAGCGTGCGCGGCCTGCTCCCTTACGACATGCCGCTGATCCGGGAGCGCCCTTTCAGAGCGCCGCACCACACCATTTCCTACGCTGGCCTCATCGGCGGCGGGCGCTGGCCCAAGCCCGGTGAGGTTTCGCTGGCGCACCAGGGCGTGCTCTTCCTGGACGAGCTGCCGGAGTTCGGAAACAGGATGCTGGAAATGCTCCGCCAGCCGCTGGAGGACAGGGTCGTCACCCTGAGCCGCGCCCAGGGCACGCTGACCTTCCCGGCCAATTTCATGCTGGTCGGTGCCATGAATCCATGCCCATGTGGGTACTATGGCGATCCAACCCACCAATGCACCTGCTCCCTTTCCGCCATCAAGCGGTACCAGAGCAGGCTCAGCGGCCCGTTCCTGGATCGGATCGACATCTACCTGCACGTGCCGAGGGTGGATTACAAAAAGCTGAGTTCGGAGGCGTCGCCGGAGCCCTCATCCGAAGTAAGGGCCCGCGTCATCGAAGCACGCGAGCGACAGATCGCCCGGTTCAGCGGAATTCCCGGCGTGAATGCCAATTCTGACATGAAACCGAGGCACGTACAGGAATTCTGCAGGATAAAATCCGATTCGCAAAGGCTGCTGGAATCCGCCGTAAGGCAGCTTGGATTCAGCGCGAGGGCGTATCACCGCATCCTAAAGCTGGCACGCACCATCGCCGACCTGGACGGCTCCGACCAGATCGAGACGCATCACCTGGCGGAGGCAATCCAGTACCGCCGCAAGCCATTCATCATTTGAATCGGTTTCACGCTCGCCGCTACCGCGCAGAGGTGGCAAATGGGTAAGACGAAGAAATATCTTGTCACGACGATTTCGATACTGATACCCGTAGCACTTGCTTCCTTCTTCTTCCTGTGGAGGCTCTCACAGCTACCACCTGGTCTTAGCAGCGACGAAGCCGATTTTGGCATGATAGCTCTGAGGATTCTCCACGGAGACTGGCTTCAGGTAAGCGAATTCGGGCTCCTGCTTTCTTACTTCGAGGCGCCAGCCATATGGCTCATGGGCCGGACTCCCCTTTCCCTCAGGCTCCCGACAGCTCTGGAAGGGATTGCGACGGTCGTGGTTCTGTATTTCTGGGCCTGGGAGATGTTCAAGAACAGGTTCGTGGCTACTACAGCGGCAACTATCTACGCCATCACCCCGGAAATGCAGCACCTGCACCGGCTTGCTTTCCCCACCGCGCCGATGCCGTTGATGCAGGTTCTCACCTACTATTTCTTCTGGCGAGGGTGGAACAGGAACGAAAAATGGAGCTATGCCCTGAGCGGCGCCTTTCTGGGGCTCGAAATCAACACTTACCAGTCCTCCCTCGCTCTCCCGCTGGCGATGGGCATTTTCTGGGCTGGAGTCCTATGGTTCAAGAGGCAGGAGATAAAACGACAGATCACGCCGCTTCTGCTCTTCTGGGCTGCTTTCTTGATTCCAGCCCTTCCTTTCATTGTGAAGGTGCTCCCGGCCATGCCTTACACGAAATCCTCCCGGTACAATCACCAATCGATCTTCAACCCGCAGGTCAACAAAGGGCGGTTTCTCCACATCCTGTGGCTTCAGCTAAAGGATCAGGCGTACCTGTTCGGGGTGCGAGGGGATCTCATCGGAAGGCACAACCTGCCCGGCAGGCCGTTGTTCGATCCTCTGATCTCGGCGCTTTTCTGGCCTGGGCTTCTGATTGCGTTGAAACGGATCAAAGACTCCCGCTACTCTTTCCTGCTGGTGAATTTCATCGTCATGTTTCTGCCGAGCTTAGTCTCCAGGGCCGGGACCGGGCCAACGCTCACCCATTTTGCCGGGATACTGGTGCTTTCGACAGTATTCCCTGCACTATTCCTGGAGTGGATACGGGAGAAGCTATGGAAAGCACGAACTGCGAGGCTTGCTTTCGCCACAGGACTTGCTGTGCTCCTTCTGTTCGAAAGCTGGAGCACTTACCATCAGTATTTCGATCTGTGGGCGCTCCACATCCAGGGGCATCCCGGAACCAATGAAAGCCCCATGGCGTTCGACGAGATCTTCGTAAGGGCTGCCGAGCAACTGAACCGGGATTCCTCAAAAGTGGATGTGTGGATTCTGGAGAAAGAGGCTTCCAAGCCAGACTGGCTGCACCCGTCGAGTTTTTCGTTTGTTTACACGGCGCCAAAGCCTGCCTATTTCCTGCAGGACAACGAAAAACTGGCAAGCGAGCGCCTACCCAGGTACCTGTCAGGGGCCAGGCGCGTCGGCCTCGTGACGTGGAATCCGGAGAGGCTGAAATGGGCTGCCAGCGTCTACTGGGACGAAAAGCACGTGCTGGAATGTCTGTTAGCCCGGGCAAGCAAAAGTGAGGTGAAACAAGACTTCGACGGGCTCTCAATCACTTTCTACGACCTGGTGGACAAGCCATCGTTCTCCCTCCCCGAAGCCTCCGGGCAGAGAGCCATTTTCGGGAACTTCCTTTCCGTCGGCGACATTTCGTACTGGCAGGAAGGCATGTCCAACGGGGAGATCGTCCCGGGCAAGCCTGCATGGTTCGCATTCCGATGGCAGGCTTCGGCTGCTCCCCATCGGAAACTGAACAGCGCGTTGTCTCTTTTCGACCTGGGAGGAAATTTGATCCTGCACCACGACAGCCCAATCTTGAGTTTCGACGATAGAGACACTTCCAAATGGAAGCCCGGAGACTGGGGATGGAGTTGCAGGAAGGTGATGATCCCGGAAGGGGTAAAGCCAGGGAAACACCAGGCCAGCATGGCCGCCTACGATGTTTCCAACGGCCTGAAGCTCCCGGTTACGAACGGGAATAAGCTCACGGCCAGGGACGCGCTGGTGAGCACATGGAATGTGGCTCCATCGACGGACGTACAGCCCCCCAAACGAGTGGCTGGCGTTCCTATCGGGAAAGTCCTGGCGCTGAGGAAATGCGACAAAGGGCCTTCCACAGTAAGGCCGGGGAGCAAATCGATCTACGCCTTCCACTGGCAGAAACTCGCGCAGTTCCATAGCGGGAAGGTTACGCTCTCCATGGAAAAGGACGGGAAACGGGCATACTCTCAGACTTTCGAAATCGGCTACGGGTTCCCACCCAACGAATGGAAGATCGGGCAGATCGTTACGGATCGGTTCGTCCTGAAGATCCCGAGGGATCTGCCGGGAGGGACGTATCGCCTCAAGGCAGTGGTGTACATCGACGGAAGCCAGGCAAAGGTGCTGAGCCTTGGAGACGTGCACGTAGCGGCATGGCCCAGGCTCGAGCGCCCGTACCTCTGGCGCAACGGAATCGAACTTGTGGGCTACAGCCTGGGCAGCGCCGTTCCGGGGCAACAGCTTCCCGTCAGCCTGTGCTGGCACCCAACCAAAGCCCCACAGGGATCTTTTGTGATGTTCGTGCACCTGCTCGACCGTTCTGGAAAACTGATGGCTCAGGCAGATTCGGTGCCAGGTGGTGGCAGCAGGCCAACCACTGGTTGGCTCCCCGGGGAATTCATATGCGACAGGTACTCGATCGCGCTTCCGAAATCCCTGCCTCCAGGGATCTACTCCCTTGAGGTCGGAATGTACGACCAGAAGTTCGAGCAGCGGGTGGAGGTTGTGGACTTCTCCGGCAAATCCGTCGGCAGCAGCGTAATCCTGACAAAAGTGAGGGTGGGGAAATGAGAAAGTCTCTCAAGAAATCGTTGCCATGGGCATGGACGTTGTTGGTTGCACTCGCACTGTTGCCGCTCTTACGTCCTGGCCTGTGGGCTGCCCATGATACGTTCCACCACCTGTTCCGGTCGTTCGATCTGGATTACGCTCTCAGGGGCGGAAGCGTGTACCCTCGCTGGCTGCCAAATCTCGGGTTCTTCTATGGATACCCGGTTCTGAACTTCTACGCACCTCTGGGCTATTACCTCATCGTGCTGCTCCACTGGCTCGGAACGGGATTCATTGCTGCGATGAAGCTGGCATATGTGGTTTCATTCGTAGCATCGTTTGGCTTTGCATACCTGTGGGGACGAGAGGTCTGGGGGCAGGACGGCGGGTTGTGGGTTGCCGTGGCTTACACCTATTTCCCCTACCATATCGCCAACGCTTACGTTCGCGGAGCCATTGCCGAACACCTTGCGATGGCGTTCTTCCCGTTGATTTTGTGGCTCCTGCACAGGATCGTAGAGAGGGAAAACCGGAGCGACGCCGCGTATCTGGCCGTCGCAATCGCCGGGCTGACCACGACGCACAACCTCTCGGCGTTCATGTTCCTGCCGTTTGCAGCCCTGTATTTCGTCGGTTTGCTGCTCATAGAGAGGAAAGATCGTTCCAGAGCTGCGCTGGAGGCAACCTTCGGGGGAATCGCCGGAGTGCTGCTGAGCGCATTCTACTGGCTGCCAGCCGTTCTGGAAACGAAATGGATACGGGCAGGGCAGGTTGCCGTTTCTGTCACCGAACCGCTCAAACTGCTCTCTCCAGTCTTCGGGATGTTCTCGCCGTTCTTCATCCAAAAATACACCCCGAAGCAAGGTGCTTTCTTCCAGCATCCATACAGCCAATGGCAGGTGCTGCTCATGCTACTCGGCCTTCTGGCGGGCGGGATTGTGTGGAGACACCTGAAGGGAAAGCAGAAAGCTGCCCTGGCGCTGGCCGCGATCCTGGAAGTTCTCGTCTTCTTCCTCATGATCCGGGCCTCCCGCCCGCTCTGGGTGCATTTCCGGCCGCTGGTGTTCCTGCAATTTCCATGGAGGTTCCAGGGCGTGGCC
Source organism: Anaerolineae bacterium (assembly GCA_027016315.1). Lineage (GTDB taxonomy): Bacteria > Chloroflexota > Anaerolineae > S016-19 > S016-19 > S016-19. The sequence goes on from JALWAP010000106.1 coordinate 9,464, forward strand.
GGGGTGTTCAGCTCGCTGGCCGTCGGGGCGATTCCGCTGGCGATGGAACGGCTACGTATAGACCGCAAGTGGGTTGGCACCGTCGCCCTGATAGCCGTGACCCTCGCATGGGCTGCCACCAGCATGCTGGGGCTTGAACTCCAGCCGCTCACCTGGCCCGAGAACGGCAAACCGGTGGTGAACGAATCCGACGTGAATTTCCACTCCATGGCCCAGTACGATTACCAGACCGCGCTCTGGGCCAAGCTGTGGGGCGGACCATGGCTCCTGGAATACCTCCCGGTCACCGAAAAAGTTCCACGTGAGGAATTCTGGCTTCCAAGAAAAGGGCCATCGCCGTGGCAACGGCCATACGCGCCGCCCCAAGAAGTAACCCTGGGCAAGCAGTGCCCGCTCTCGCACGAGTTCGTCGTGAATGCTCCGGCGGACACCTACATCCGGTGGCACCAGTTTTGGTTCCCCGGGTGGAGCGCCAGCGTGGACGGCCGAAGGGTCGAGACATCTCCATCGCCCCAGCTTGGACTGGTCACCGTGCCGATCCCAAAGGGGAAGCACAATGTCAGGATCTGGTTCGGCGGGACCTTCCACCGGGCTATCGGCGAGCTGGTGAGCGCGGCGGCTACGCTGCTGTTGGTGCTCTGGATGTGCAGGAGCAAGAATCGGACGGGGCTGGTGGTTCTGGCGCTGGCGGCGCTTGCCTGGCTGGCTATCTGGGGCGTGCAGAACCGGCTCCACTCGACCTGCACCCAACCATCGAACGTATGGGCTCGAGTAGAAGACAAAGCGGCTTTGCTCGGGTGCGATTCGTATCGATCGGACGGGCACCTGTACGTCCAGGCCTACTGGATCGACCTGAAACCAATGGACGAGAACCTGACGGTCTTCATCCACGCCGACGATGGAAAAGGCAAAGCCGTTGCCCAGCACGACGGCCCTCCGTGCGAAAGTTTTTCTCCCACCAGCCGGTGGGAGCCCGGAGAGATCGTCCCGGACAGGCACCTGCTGAGGCCGAAGGACGACGCCAAACTCGAAGATGCAATCCGTTTCGAGATAGGCATGTACCGCTTGAAACCGGCGTTCCAGAACCTCGGAATGACAGATCGGCGGGGCAGGCCGATAGGGATATCCTGGACGACGAACAGGTGCGGGAAATGATCGACAGACTCGCAATTCCGCAATAAATCGAGGAGGTGGCACGATGGAAGGGGAAATGCGCGTGGGGTTTATCGGTTTGGGCATCATGGGCGCTCCAATGGCCATGAACGTCCTCAAGGCAGGCTACTCTCTGACTGTGTGGAACAGGACCGCTTCTAAAGGGGAAGCGCTCAGGAAAGCAGGGGCAGCGTGGGCCGAGTCGCCCGCGAGCGTGGCACGGAACTCCGACGTGGTGATAACCATCGTCAGCGATACGCCAGATGTGGAAGAAGTGATCCTCGGACCCGACGGGGTCATCCACGGAGCACGTCCCGGCACCGTAGTGATAGACATGAGCACCATCTCGCCACACGCCACCCGCAGGATCGCCGAAAAGCTCGGCGAACGGGGAATCGAGATGCTCGACGCCCCAGTCAGCGGCGGAGACGTGGGCGCGCAAAAAGGCACCCTTTCGATCATGGTCGGCGGCAAAGAAGAAGTATTCCAGCGATGTCTTCCGATCCTTCAGGCGATGGGCAAGCGGATAACCCACGTCGGGCCGAACGGAGCTGGTCAGTTCACCA